>NZ_CP054140.1:167500-493750 GCF_016446285.1 Desulfobulbus oligotrophicus | reverse complement strand
CATTTTAGCTGTGGTTAGCATGTTTTTACCCCAGTGAGCAGTGTTTTTCAAAAAATTGCGCCCAAAATGGCTACCATCACCAAGAGAAAAAGAAAGAAAGGTACGGTGTATAAGGCGGAGATCAGGTTGCAAGGTCATCCCTGTCTTTCACAGACCTTTGATCGCCTGTCAGACGCTCAGCGCCGGGTAGAGGAAACGGAGGGAATTATTCGATCTGGTGGGAGGGCGAATTGCTATAGTTATCTGGCATGCCCTCTTTACGGCCCAGCTCCCTGTTGATCTTGCCCGTTGTTGAAGGACATCCTGTTAAGCGAGTATATTCCTTGACGGAGGTGTTCGATGAAACCGGAAACAAAATCAAGCAAGATCAGGCAGCGGTATTCCCAGCAGTACAAGACAGAAGCACTGGCCCTTGCCGAAAAGGTAGGTGTTTCGGCAGCCGTCAGGCAATTGGGGCTTCATGAAAGCCAGCTGTATTCCTGGCGAAGCAAGGCTCGTCTTGCAGCAGATCGCAGCGGTGTGGAAGAACGGCTTCTTGTAGAAAACGCTCGCCTCAAGCGGCAGTTGGCGGAGCAGTCCGAGGAGTTGGCCATCATAAAAAAGGCCGCAGCGTACTTCGCCAAGGGCCTGAAGTGAAGTACGCTTTTATGCAGAACTATTCCGAGGAATTCAAGAGTACTTCCATGAGTCGCGTGCTGGGCGTCTCTCGCAGTGGATTCTACCGCTGGCGGCAGCGAGGAGAACAGCCCACACGACGACAGCAACAGCGCACGGTTCTTGATAAACTGGTTGCCAATGCTTTTTTTGCCCGGAAAATGCGGTCAGGCTCGCCCAGGCTGGTTCTGGATCTGTACGACCAGGGCCATGCGTATGATCGCAAAACAGTGGCAGCGAGCATGAAACGGCAGAATCTGCGGGCCAAGGCTCCAAACCAGAAGTGGGCAAGTGATATAACCTATCTCTGGACAGCTGAAGGCTGGCTGTACCTTGCCGTGCTTATAGATCTCTTTTCACGACAGGTGGTAGGCTGGGCTTTAGCAGAGCGCATGACCGCCGATCTTGTTTGCCAGGCTTTGCAGATGGCGCTCTGGCGGCGAAACATGCCCAAGGGGGTCGTCCTGCACTCAGATCGAGGCAGCCAATACTGCTCTGCCGCATACCAACGTCTCGTCATGAAACATCATCTGGTCGCCGGCATGAGCGCCAAGGGCAACTGCTACGATAATGCCTGTGCTGAGAGTTTCTTTCACACCATGAAGGTGGAGGCCATCCACGGTGAACACTTTGCCACTCGCAAAGAGATGCGCCACACCGTGTTTGAATATATTGAAGTTGATTACAACCGCATTCGCCGCCATAGTGCCAATGGTCGCATCAGCCCCATGGTGCTTGAAGCTCTCAAAGCAGCTTAACAGGATGTCCACGCAAAACGGGCAGGATCAGTTTGATCTATTCCGTTTCGCTGATAATTGCCCGGACCTTAGCCAGAACTTCACTAACCACCTCATCCTGGGCATTTTCAGCGAATTGTACCCCTCTTGCCACGAAATCGATCATCTTGACCTGATGGCACAGCGCAACACCTGTGATTTTCTTGCCGACCAAAGGAACCTCAAAAGCATGTCCTCGTATCCTGCTGGTTATCGGTGCAACCATGGCCAATTGGACGGTTTTATTAAAGGCCTTCGGTGAAAGAACCAAAGTTGGCCTCTTTCCCATCTGTTCATGTCCCGCAGCCGGATCAAAATCTGTCCACACCACATCCCCTCTGTTCGGGATATATTTTTTCATCACCAGATTTCCTTGCCGACCGGTTCGTCATCGAGCCATTGACGATTTTCATCATCCAGGGCTAAAAGCTTCGGAGAACACCCGCTCAACAATTCTTTCAACGAGTATTCTTTGGTCTGAATCACCGGCGTGATGACAATTTTACCATCAACAGCCTCAATGCTGATTTCCTGATCGACCCTGAGCTTTCCGGCCTCGGCAATACTTTTTGGGATTCTGACTCCCAGAGAGTTTCCCCATTTCTTGACCACTAACTGCATATCGTCACCTTATTTGGAAAGTATATACAACGTATAAACATATATACTGTTTATTCGCATATGTGTCAATAAGGTGGGGGCGCCCAGAGGTGGCTCCACTTGTCTGAACAAGATTTTCTAATTTTTAAGTGAAATCTCTGTCCATAGTTACGCTGCCTGTTGGACCGCCGGCCGCATCGCGGTATACGCCTCGTTAGGCGTTTTTCTCTTTATTTTGGAGTGTGGTCGACAGCGGTTGTACCAGTCGAAATAACGTATGATCGATCTGCGGGCCTCGACGACGGAGTCATAGGCATGGAGATACACTTCTTCGTACTTGACTGACTTCCACAATCGTTCCACAAACACGTTGTCCCGCCAGGCGCCCCGGCCATCCATGCTGAGCTTGCATCCGCGGTCTTTGACCGCCCGGACAAATTCCTCGGCAGTGAACTGGCTCCCCTGGTCGGTGTTAATGATCTCAGGCGTACCATGGCGGGTGAACGCCTCCTGCAGAACATCGACAGCATGGCAGGCCTCCAGGGTGATGGCGATCTTGGCCGCCAGCACTTTCCGGCTGGCCCAGTCAACCACGGCTGTGAGATAAACAAAGCCTTTGGCCATCGGGATATAGGTCGTATCCAGCGCCCAGACCTGATTGGCTCGGTCGATCCTCATCCCCCGCATGAGATAGGGATATACCTTGTGACCAAGGTGTTTCTTGCTGGTTCCCGGTTTCCGGTACAGCGCCTCGATGCCCATGCGTTTCATCAGCGTACCCACATGCCTGCGGCCAACTTTAATACCGGCTCGATCAACCTGATCACGCAACATGCGGGCGCCCATGAACGGGCGCTCCAGATGCAACTCGTCCAGGCGGCGCATCAACTCCAAATCGGCCTTCGCAACAGGCCTGGGACGATAATAGAGGCTGCTGCGACTGATGCCAACCAACTTGGCCTGTCTTGTCACAGAGAGTTTGTGAGTGCGGTCAATTATCGCTTTGCGCTCAGCAGTCCCACCCTGGTGAGCGCGCTTTCTAAAAAATCGTTTTCCAGCGTTAATTGCCCGATCTTGGCGTGCAGTGCCTTCAGGTCAACTTCCGGCTTGGCCGGGGATTTATCGAAAATATTTGAGGCGCCCTCGCTTAATTGCCGTTCCCAGGTGGTGATCTGGTTGGGGTGGACCTCGAACTGCTGGGCTAATTCGTCGGCCGTGAAAAAGCCTCAATAGGCTGAAATATATAGATAAAAATTGAAAAATATAGCATTGTAAATTGCAGGATATTGCACCTTTCCCCTTCAATTTCTGGTGATTTACGATGCAGCCGAAGAAGCAGATTTCCAGTCCCCAGCTGGACATGTTCCGCAACCGTTTGGAGAGCATTCTCAACCACCGACATGAATTGTACCGGCTGAGTGGGCTGATTGACTGGGGAGTTTTTGAGTGCGAGTTTGGCAAGCTGTATTCGGAAGACGGTCGGCCGGGGCTCCCGATTCGTTTGCTCGTAGGCCTGACCTACCTGAGTCATGCGTTCAACACGTCGGACGAAGAGACGGTACGGCGGTGGGTGGAGAATCCCTACCACCAATACTTCTGCGGCGAAGAATACTTCCGACATGAGTTGCCGATCGATCCGTCTTCGTTGAGTCGCTGGCGAAAACGGATAGGCGAACAGGGATCGGAATTGATCCTGAAGCTGAGTGTGCAGGCAGGTTTGGCGAGCGGAGCGGTGGCGCCGGCCAGTTTGAAGCGGGTCATTGTTGACACGACCGTGCAGGAAAAGGCGGTCGCGTTTCCGACCGATTCACGTCTGTACAATCGAAGCCGTGAACGGTTGGTTAAGCTGGCAGCGGCGTGGGGCATTCGTCTTCGGCAGAGTTACTCCCGCCTTGGACGTCAGGCTTTGTTGAAGGTTGGCCGGTATCTCCATGCCCGTCAGCGGCGCAGAGCCGGTCGTGAGATCAAGCGGTTGAAGACCTATTTGGGCAGGGTCTACCGGGACATTGTGCGCAAGATCGAAGACCAGCAGGCTCTTCGCCCCGTGTTTCTTCCGGAACTTGCCCTGGCCGAACGGTTGTTGACCCAACAACGGCAGGACAAGAACAAGCTCTACAGCCTGCACGCGCCGGAAGTGGAATGCATTGGCAAAGGCAAGGCGCACAAGAAGTACGAGTTCGGGGTCAAGGTGAGCGTGGCGACCACCAATCGCGACAACTTCGTGGTGGGGATGTTGGCCGAACCTGGCAACCCCTATGATGGGCACACCCTGGCCAGGGCGATTGAGCAGGTGCAACGGATCACCGGCTGCACCGTTCAACGCAGTTTTGTCGACCGGGGCTACCGTGGTCACAAGATCAAAGAACCCCAGGTGTTGATCTCCGGTCGCAGGCGGGGAATGACACCGCAGATGAAGAAGGAACTCAAGAGACGCAGCGCCGTTGAGCCG
Source organism: Desulfobulbus oligotrophicus (assembly GCF_016446285.1). Taxonomy (NCBI): domain Bacteria; kingdom Pseudomonadati; phylum Thermodesulfobacteriota; class Desulfobulbia; order Desulfobulbales; family Desulfobulbaceae; genus Desulfobulbus; species Desulfobulbus oligotrophicus. The sequence continues at coordinate 489,271 of NZ_CP054140.1, read as the reverse complement.
GTGATCGGCCATATGAAGGCGGATGGCAAGCTTGGACGCAATTACCTGCTGGGTGAGTTGGGCGATAAAATCAATGCCCTGCTCTGTGGAGCAGGGCACAATATCCGTCTGATCCTCAAGAAGTTGAGGGAAAAATTGCTGCTTCTTTTTGTCGAATTGTTTTTGGCTCTCTGGAGCCGCCCCGATTGGCAGAAGAACGGTGCCTGATCATCCGCTCTGGCAAAATGAAAAAGGCTTTTTCAAGGACGACTAATTCAGCCAATGTTTTGTCACCGGCTATCGCTGCCAAGGCCACTTTTGCTTTAAATGCTGCTGAATGTTTCCGCCTCGTTCCTTTTGCCATTTTCTGCTCCATGTTGTGCCCATCGTTGGGCGTTAGTGGTAGCAGATTTTCCACTTAAGGGCTTGTCCAAATTTCCGAGACCACTTCTAACCCCTTTTGTTTTTACAATCTGTTCCGTATGCAATTGGAGTTTTTGTCCTCTTACTGTCTTTCCGGACGGTTGCTAAAACAAAGGAAATTTCGTCAGAGCAGGCTGATAGTCAAACGAATAAACCTACGGTGGCATAAGGGCTCACTATCATATGACAGCTCATAACTTATCTCTACCTTCTCGCAGTTTCCGCAATTGGTCTTCAAGTAGTTTTTCTTTTGGTGATTGGACTTCCTGATAATACGTCAGAGACTTTTGGAACATCTCCTCAGCTTTCTCAAGCTCACCGCGGATCCAGTATAGGATACCGAGATTGTTGTAGTTATCTGCCATGCCCTCTTTATAGCCAAGTTCCTTATGGATGGTCAGAGACTTTTCTTGCATCTTTTCAGCTTTCTCCAGCTCATCGCGGGTGCAGTATACGTTACCGAGGTTGCCGTAGTTATTTGCTATACCCTCTTTACGACCTAGCTCCTTATTGATGGTCAGTGCCTCTTGGTACATCTCCTCAGCTTTCTCCAGCTCACCTCGGGTTATGTATACAAGACCGAGGTTGCCCAAGGCAGCCGCTGTTTCTACAGTCTTATTTTCAGTACCATTTAGATGCAGCCATTTTTCAAGAACCCAGGTGGCAGAAGCTAGATCACCGGTGCGGTAAAAGAATTCAAAGCCGATAGATAATATCCGTAGGTCCACCGTCTCACTGACAAGTCTGGTCAGCTTTTCTCGTGCAAACTCGATCTTTCCTTCCAGTGCCAGTTTCGCAGCATTTTCGGCAGATTGTAACTGCTCGGCTTCCAGTCGTAACCGAAACATTTCAGCGTCGTCCTTCGCCTTCTCTGCCTCCTCTGTTTTTTGTAAAGTTATCTTTTGGGCCTTCTCAACCTCCTTGAGCGCAGCCATTGGCAGTACTACTTGTTCAGAACCCTGATCTGCCCTCGGCAACTCACCTTTTGCATAAGCCCTGAGATGTTTGTCAACCTCCTCTGCAAAGTTTTCAGGGGAGTCGAAATATCGGTAGAGTACCGTTCTTGTCTCTTCCAACTGTTTTCTGAAGTCCATAACTTTTTGTAACTGAGGCCCGGGGTCAGCTTCAGATAGAGCATCAACAAATTTGAAGAAAACAAAAATTTCAGGTTTGCCTTCGTGCTGCCAACGCTTTAATGCCCGGTAAAATTCCTCTTCTGTATAAGATGAATAGGGCTCGGCATCAGGAGCCTCTTGCCCCCAGCGTCTGTACATGGCGAGAATAAACACGTCACAACTGTCGATTTCTCGATTGATCACCCCCTGGGGCCGGCGTCCGGTGGAGGCTAGCACTTCCTCCCATCCCAAAGGTATATACTTCACATTGGCGCCGTCACCGAACCCATCGTTGAGGCTTGAATCGTCTCTCTGAATTTTTTACGCTCTTCTGTCAGATCCCCTGGTGAAGCAATAAAAACTCTGATCTCTCTTTTCATGGAAGTATCCATTCTCATTGTTCCGGTGTTTGTGCACTATCTTGACACCGTATGTAATGAACTGATTAATTTCAGCAGAACAGTGATGTATGTCTGCAAGAACAAGAAGACTATACTGATGCGTCATAGCGCATACACATTGAACAGACAAGCCTGTGACAGGCGCATATCCGCCACAGTCAGCAAACGCTGTTCACCCTGTCCGACCAACACGTCAGATCGGTCTCATTGCTGCAGTGGCGCCTGCAGTCAGATAAGCCAGTAAAGAGCCGGTAGGGTTACAAAGGCCAGGGCCAGGCCCAAACTGACAAGTGCTGCCGCCAGTTCCGGATGCATATCTGCTGCAATGGCGACGGCTCCGGCAGTCACCATCGGCGGCATCCCGGCCTCAAAAATCGCAATCTCTGTTGCTAAACCCTTTAACCCCAGTATATGACAGCCGGCCAGGGCAAAGATCGGGGCAAGGGCCATTTTGACGACCAGGCCGAACCCCAGCGGATAGAGGACACCCGAGCTGATTCGTATGTTTAATTGAAAACCAATGGCAACCATCACCAGAGGTGTCAGCATATCAGCCATGATCTGCAACTGTCTGACAAGTAGATCGGGGTACTCCCACGAACGCAGCGCCAGGCCGAGCACCAGAGCAATGGTGGGCGGGAAGAGCAGGGCCTGGCGCACTATCTGAGCGTACCTGACCTGGCCCCTGGATCCGTAAATTGCCAGGATAACCGATCCATAGGTGACAAAGATGAGCAGGGTGCCGAGTTGATCGTACATAATAAGATAGGGGATACCGGCCTCTCCGAAAAAGGCGTTGACCATGGGTAACCCCATGAAGGAGGTGTTGCCAACGGGTATCACAAGCAGCAGAACACCGATGGTCTCCCGTGACCATTTGTATCTTCTGGCACCAAGGAGGATCAGAAGAACAGAAAACGGCAGCATTGACCATGCCACCGCAATGGGGACGATCATATCGGTGGAGATGTTGAGTTGCGGTATCTTAAGCAGGATCACAGCCGGTAAGGCAACATAGAGGACAAACAGGTTGAGCACCTGTGCAGTTTGCCCGGGAAATGCCTTGATATGGCGGAATAACCAGCCAAGACCGACAAAAAATAAGATAAGAAGAAAGTTATCCATGGAGTCTGCACGTCTGCGAAAGATCTGCTCGCGACCGGCCCACGATGGAATAGGCCTGGCAGGGTGGGTCACCGACAATCAGGTCCAGAGCTCGATTGTCTACAAGGGCGTTCACCTGTCGAAAAATATCAGAAAGTGTTCCGACACCAATTTTAGCATTGATGACAGACTTTATCACCTGCTCAGGCACATGTTCATAGAGTTTCGAGCGACTGATGTTGCCGTTCAGATAGTCCGCATACAGCTTGGTGCGTCCATGTTCCTGTAGCCAGTGATATGCCATGCGTGTGCGCAGGGTGAAGCACGCCGCCTGATCAGACTCGACATGTGCGACCGGATTGACCCCGGCCTGGATAAAGCCTTCGGACAACTCCCCGGCACTGGGGAACAAGTCAAGAAAGTTCAGCTCCCGGCTCATGATGAAATCTCCGTTTTTTCTCTATCCACCTGAATTACATACGATCCATCGGTACGAGCAAACCTGGTTCCAGGGGAGGATGGCCTGTGGTTTTCTGTGACCAAGTTTTGTTGTCCAGTGTTTGTTATCAGCAGATACACCGTCCTGTTTCAGCAGTACTGTCTAATATATTTATAGAATTTATCAAATAAATCCTGATCTTTAATCGTATATATCACCTGAATTATATTGTACGGAGTTACTTTGGACTTTTCGTTTTCCAACCCTGATATTTTACCAGGGTAGATGCGATTGCTCCGGCAGCTACTTCAGCCAGCCGCTGAGCATCTCCCGTTTGTGGCCAAACCCCTTGTTGCGCTGCATGGTAAAGCCGGCATTTTGCAGTCCGCGGCGGACAAAACCAGCACTGGTAAAGGTGGCCAGAGTGGCATCAGGCGCAGACAGCCGTGCCAGCTGAGTAAAGAGTTGGTCGGTCCACATGTCAGGGTTTTTAGCCGGTGCAAAACCATCCAGAAACCAGGCGTTTACCCTGGTCCTGGTATCCAACCGGGCCAGCTGCTCGCGGGCATCGCCGATCAGCAGGCTGAGCTGTACACGGTTGTTGTCCAGACAGATACTTTGCACACCATCCAGCAGGTGTCGGTACACAGACGCCAGCTGCTGGGCCGGCTCGTCCAGTTCCGGCCAGAGAGCAAGCGCTCGGCTAAGATCAGCCGGTTGCAGGGGGAATTTTTCCACACTGATAAAGTGCAGCCGGGCATCGTGTACTGCCTGTTGGCGAAACAGCTGCCAGGTGCAGAGAAAGTTCAGCCCGGTGCCAAAACCGGTTTCACCGATCACCATACAGTCACCATCTTGTAGCCGAGCAAAACGCTCTGCCAGCCGGTTGTGCTGCAGAAAGACGTAGTGGGTTTCTTCCAGTCCCGACAGGCTGGAGAAGTATACATCGTTATAGGTACTGGACAGTGGCCGGCCCTGGTCGTCCCATTCCAGCCGGGCGTATGTGATGGACATGGCAGCTGCCTACAAGTGAAAAGCGGATACTGTGTAGCGCTTAATGCTGAAGGTCAGCTGAACTGTCGCCCGCATAGCGATCTGTCGGTGGCCAGAGCAATTTATTGAGCTATACTCGGCAGTCGAACAATAGTCGAATTCTCACGATTCAAGCCGTTTTAAAATTTTCAAGCAATGCTCATTATCAGGATCTTTCTTGTTACCGGATCTAGCGATATCGAACGCTCTGTTTTCATTGCCGATATTTAGGTAGAGCCATGCCAAACGTGAGCAATCAGTTGCATCTAAATTTTCTAGATAACCACTCATCTGTTCAGCCGTTCTGGCAATTAGCTGCTTGACCTCATCCGACCCATCACCCATCCCTCGGTTCTTCAGTTCACGTAGTCGACTATTGATTTTATTAGCCACAACGCCGATTAAACTGGGGGTGGTTGTCGAGAGTGTCGCGATCTCAGTCAATGCATGAATTTCCCCGATAAGATCACCCATTGTATGACATAGATCAGCTAACCAGCTCCACGCACGTTCACGTTCACTATTATCGGTGCTTTCCAGATAGCGATTGACGTAGGTCTTAATTCTGGATGATGCACCAACCTCGCCGCCAATTTCACCTAGCAACTGGGCGATACGGAGGTTTGCGAGAGGTACCCTTGTCGCCAAGTATTCCAAAATTGGAATCATTTTTTCGATACTTGAAGCATCATCACTAGCTTCACGAGCAGCCGACTTGATTAGGATATCGATTCTTGGCATGACGCCGTGGCGCGACGATTCTTTGTCACCTGCTCCAAATTCCATCAGGACGTCTCTATCTGCTTCAACAGCGACCCTCAAAGGGCTAATCTTCAACTTTTTGCGACCGAAGCTCGCCGCAGCTAATGGAACCCCAACAAACATTTCGTTTTCGGATGCTGATGGAACCTCTTCAATTAGAGAAAACCGGCGAAGCTCTCGTATGGCCCCTTGAACATCGAACCGCTCATTGTCTGGACGTAAAACGACGGCCTCTACAGCAATTTCTGGTACAACGGACCGCCAACTTGACAACAATAAAAATACACGCTGTGCAGCCGGACTGAGACTAGCATAAGTTCGTTCAAACAGTGCTGTTAGAAGCTGGTCGGCACCAGCTACAATTCTTGCAGGCTTAACCGCTTTACGCTCATTAGCCACTTGTCCCAGTAAAACCTTTATTACGTAGGGATGCCCGTCAGACTCAGCAACGAGTTCGTGCTTGTATTGGTCTGGTATTAGATTTGATATTTCTAACCGCGTGGCTTCTTGATCAATGAGATCAAAAGCCTCCGAATCTGTCATTCCGCCAACATCTATTGGATAGTCACCCTGAAAATCTCGAAACCTAGTCGTAATGAGCACTTTGTTTGGCAGGCGAACGTGGGTGTCTATCCATGCAAATATGTCAGCCGGATCGTCAACAGTCTCAAAATTGTCAAGCACTACAAGTGTGCATCCTGCTGAACCGTGAGTTAGACATTTTTGAAAGAATTGGATTGGGTCAAACTCACTATCGCTGCGTTGTGATGGCTCCAACAGTTCTACTACAACATTTGAAATTGTCGATTTGCTGACAACCTTTGGAGTGACAGGCTTTGGTCCAGTATCCAATAGGTCGACGTCTCGTGAGCTTAACCAGAGAATAACCTCATATGGACAGCTTGACCCTTTGGCTATACGATTTATTACTTCCAGGGCGACAGTGGTTTTACCGATGCCACCTAAGCCAGTCAGTGTCACTATTGGATGCCGATCTTTCGTACGGAGCTCTGTTTCAAGATCACGCTCGATTTGATCCCGCTTAATATATCCGGAGGGGGGCTGTGGGAGGTTTGTGAAAGTATTTCCGAGCGTATCGAGATTCTGCTTACCCTCCGTATGGCTCGGTGGGAGTCTGCCTGGAGGTTTAGACCATGAAGTAGCGTCCCCTTGATCAATGTCGTTTGAAAAATATGACAGCAATTCGTAGGCTCTATCCCTATAATTGCCATTTGGTAAATAAATGTTCGGTATACCGGGTTTGGTTGAAATGAGTTTAACTTCAATTAGGGTGTCTAGGTTAAAGTATACACCGTCCTGTAAATTGTGGTCTCGTGTTGTTTTCAGATAATCAAACTCTGCACAGTCACCCAGCAGCTTAGAAACCCGGTATTTTCGTGATAGGTTGCGGTAAAGGTGTGCCCAATCGTGATTAAATAAGACATATTTTTCTAATACAAGGTCTACTGCTTGTTGAAGCTTCGGACATACGTCGTAACATTGATCACTAGTTGGTGTGCCGTGTCCTTTTGTTCGATTTCTTATCATTACACCAAACTCAAAGAATTGTCGTAATGCAACACGATGTCCTATTGAACCATCAAGTCCGAATGCGGTAGCAACGTCTGTAGCTAAGGAAACGACCTCATAGCGCCAGTCGCTTTTTGCTACCCGCTCGGTCAAATCGCGAGTTATGTGTCTGGCGTCTTGCCTAATGAATTGAGCTGGTGGACCTGTCAGTGCAGTGGTGAGAACTTCGACCCATTCACCAATTGAATTTGCTCGTATCAGCTTGTATTCTAGTGAGTATTTATTCCTATCTGTGTCCTCGGTTAGGCATGCAAGTACACCGAGGACGACGAGTTTTGTTACGTACTCGATTTGAGACATGAGTGCGTAGAAGTACGCTATATCACCTTCGTCCTTCTCAAAGTCAACGCGCTCTTGGATTTTCTCAAACAGTGGTCCTCGTTTCATATTTCTCCCCATTCTTCATACTAGTGTCCCGTGCGGTTAGTGTCGTCTTTTAATTTTGAGACCTTTTCAAGTATCACCGCTGCAGTCTTTGTCCATGTGAATGGCTTGGCCGATCTGTTATTGTGCTGCTTGATGAAGCGGTGGATTTCATCTCTGAGATCTTTGACACTTGTAAACACCCCTCGGTGGATGGCTCTGCGCTCCAGTTGGCCGAACCAGCTTTCAACCGCATTCAGCCATGATGCACTGGTTGGTGTGAAATGGAACGTAAACCGAGGGTGGGCCTTGAGCCATTGCATCACATCTGCCGTTTTATGGGTACTGCTGTTGTCCAGTATGACATGGAGGGCAACCTCGGCTGGAACGGCCCTATTCAACTGCCGCAAGAAGTCGAGAAACTCCTTGGCTCGATGCCTTTTGGTTGTTCGGCCAAGCACTTGTCCGGTTAAAATGTCGAAGGCAGCGTATAAATTGGTGGTGCCATTTCGTTTGTAATCATGCGTGCGACGCTCAATCTGGCCGGGCCGCATGGGCAACATTGGCTGGGTACGATCCAACGCTTGAATCTGCGTTTTCTCATCAACGGAAAACACAGCCGCATTTTCAGGTGGATTCATGTACAGGCCAACAATATCGATTACTTTTTCAGCAAAATTCGGATCATTGCTGATTTTGAAATTTTTAAGCCGATGCGGTTTTAAATCGGCTGCATTCCATATCTGTCGCACCTGCCACGTGGTGACCTTGGCGGCTTTGGCCATAAGGCGAACACTCCAATGGGTTGCCTCATGAGGAATGCACTCAACTGTCATCCGCAAAACTTCTTTGACCGTTGCATCGGTCAGTTTTTTGGGCTGGCCGCTACGAGGACGATCGACAAGCCCGTGGATGCCATACTCTTTAAATCGTTTCCTCCATCGATAGATTGTACGAAAAGTTGTCCCTAATTCGACAATCAAATCCTCGGCAGTTTTACCTGATGCCGTTAAGAGGATAATCTTGGCCCGAGATGCCAGATCTTGGGCTGTTTTCGGTGAGCGCAACAACGCCTCAAGGTCTTGGCGTTGTTCGTCTGTTATCGTAAATTTCTCGTGTTTGCGTGCCATACGGCACTATAACACAAAAAATATTAAAAGACTCTATTAACCGCACGGGACACTAGCGTGTCCGTCCATTCAATAGTGTGTAACAGCTGACCAGTTTCACCATGTCGGGCCACATAGATGGAATGATTTTTACATGATGTGACCATACTTGGCAATCAACATACCAGAAAAGTCTGTAGAAGTTCCATATTTCAACAAGATACATATACAAAATTGGAGTTGTGATATTAACAGCCGACGATGGATAGCAAGTCAGCATTTTGCTGATATTCAAAACTTAAATGATGCGTCACAGGTTACTCGCATTCACACAAATAGTACACACATCCGCATTCTCCAGAAGCTGTTGAGTCAGGTCATCCAGTTCCGGCCAGAGCGAGAGCGCCTGCCAAAGGTCGGTTGGTTGGAGGGGGGATTTTTCCACACTGATAAAGTGCAGTCGGGAACTGTGTGCTGCCTGTTGGCGAAACAGTTGCCAGGTGCAGAGAAAGTTCAGGCCAGTGCCAAAACCGGTTTCACCGATCACCATGCACTCACCAGCTTTCAGCTGTGCAAAACGTTCTGCCAGCTGGTTATGCTGCAAAAAGACGTAGCGGGTTTCCTCCAGTCCGGACAGTCTGGAGAAGTAGACATCGTTATAGGTACTGGAGAGTGGCTGGCCCTGGTCATCCCATTCCAGCCGGGCGTATGTGATGGACATGGCAGCTGCCTACAAGTGAAAGGCGGGTGTTATCGTGGTTATTTTGCGAGGAAGGGGCCCGCTTCTGATGAAGAGAGCAGTTCTCACCAGGGTATGATCAGAACCTGGTTTGGTTCAGATTCTGCAGCCCTGGCGAGAACAGGAACAGCGGGTACCCATATCTTCAGCACACAGTACCCAATTATCTTTTGGGGTGAATATAGATCATACGTTCTTCACGATCTGTCGGGCATCAGTCACTTCTGCGCTGTCAGCGTGAAGTAGCTTGTCATCAGGTTCCGATAGTTTGGAATGTGGTTGGAGAAGAGAGTACCGAGACCTTCAATGTCATTGCGCCAATCGCGGTGCAGTTCACAGGCCATACCAAACCAGTTTATCAACTGGGCACCGGCAGCCTGCATCCGCAACCAGGCTGTGTGCCGTGTGACGTCGTTAAACGTACCAGATGCATCGGTGACCACGAAGACCTCGTATCCTTCCTCAATAGCAGAGAGTGCAGGGAAGGCCACGCATACCTCTGTGACAATGCCTGCGATAATGAGCTGTTTACAGCCGGTTTTTTTGACTGCACTGACAAAATCTTCATTGTCCCACGCATTGATGTTACCGGGGCGGGCGATGTACGGTGCATTGGGAAATATCTCCTTCAGTTCCGGTACAAGAGGTCCGTTCGGGCCGTTTTCAAAACTGGTGGTGAGGATTGTTGGTAAGTTGAAGTACTTTCCACAAGCTGCAACAGCCAGCACGTTGTTTTTGAACTCACTTGGCGGAAAGTCCTGAACCAACGAAAAGAGACCTACCTGGTGATCCACCAGCAGCAGAGCGGCATCGCCTTTGGAAAGCCGGTTGTACTTGAATGACGTACTCATGATTGTCTCCTTCTACAGTTAGTTTATCGATCCGGATTGGATCGGGTTTGATGCCCAACATGATGCTGACCAGTACAATGTTTTTCAGTGGCTGATTGAGCATTTTGTTGGACTGTCCTTTCTGCTTCAGTACAGGTAGACATCCTGTGTTGTTTTAATACAATCTTCCTCCAGCCTGTGTGGTTTTTCAGAAACAGTGATCGTATCTGCTTGTAATAAATCAGTATCTTTTGCAGCAATGCAGAAGTTTCCTTATAACTCGGCACCTTTGGTAAGTACTGCATTACTTCAGCATTTCCCGTAAGCTGTCCGTCTCAGGCAAGTCGGCTTGACTGCACTGTCAGGCGGTCTGATGTGGAAGCTGACTGGATTTCAGGGCGTGGTGTCTTGTCTCTTCATCAACGAGCATCCGCAGCTTTTTAAAGAACGATGTCGCGTCTGTATATTTTTTGCCGTAGTGAAGGTTAAAGGCATAATCGAAGTCTTCGGGGTTGGCTCCCTGATTGTGCTGAATGATGGTCTCAAGTTTATCAAGTGCTTTTACAGACCTGGCTTCAGGAGTCTGTCCACTTTCGTACTCTTCCCAAAGGGAGAGAATTTCATCTCTCAGATTGATTGGCAGGGATTTTGTCAGAAATTGAAGATCTTCCCGCTCTATTTTTGTTTTATCCAGATTTTGATTTTGATGAATGGCCGGTATGTCGCCATGTATTGCTTCACCCAGATCATGGATAACGCATAGTTTTAATACCTTTAATAAGTCAACGACTTCCATCTGATCGGCAAAGACAATCGCCATCAGACACAGCCGCCATGTGTGTTCAGCAGTACTTTCCTGTCGGCCCTGGGATGTATGGGCAGAGCGCAGTACATTTTTGAGTCGCTCGACTTCTTTAATAAAGGAGATTCTTACAAGTAAATCGTTCATGGATGTATCCTGACAGTGGAACAGGTGGAGACAGTTTTACCTTGTCGGGCCATGGAGAGAAGATGCTTTTTATATGATGATGCCATACTGGACAATCAGCCTACCAGAAGGTCTGCAAAAGTTCCATACTTTACGAGGATACCTTGCAAGTGGACGTTGTGATGTCAACGGATAGTCCCGCAGGCGGATTGGCAATGTGGAACAGGGTGCTCTGCAGCACTTTTTGGGGTCAGGGGATAACGTAGAACAGGATCGCAAAATAATGCAGGATGCTGCCCGCCAGTACAAAGAGGTGCCAGATGGCGTGGTTGTACGGCAGACGGTGCCAGAGGTAAAAAACAATGCCGCCGGTATAGGCCAGCCCGCCGGCAAGGAGCAACCAGAGGCCTCCATGGCCGAAGTTGTGCAGCATCGGTCGAACGGCAACCACCACGGCCCACCCCATGCTCACATACAGACCGATCATGACTTTTCTGTATCGCCGTAACCGGGTTGTTTCGATCACAATGCCCACAATGGCCAGTGTCCAGATCACCGCGAACAGCCACCAGCCCCATACACCTTGCAGGTTGACCAGTGTGATGGGCGTGTAGGTACCGGCAATGAGAACCAGGATGGCGGAGTGGTCCAGGATGCGCAGCAGCGCCTTTGCCTGTTGATGAAAGACGGCGTGGTAAAGAGTGGAGATAAGGTACAGCAGGATAAGGGCAGCACCGAAAACAGAGCAGCTCACCACATGCCGGGTTGTGCCGTACAGGTTTGCACAGACAATAAGCACGATCAGACCGATAACGGCAAGCACCGTACCCACGCCGTGGGTAAGGCTGTTTGCTCTTTCTTCCGCCCTGGTATACCGCGGGGAATGTTGGTGCTTCATGTGCGGGTGGAACGAGGTATCATGCCTGTGCACCTTCTGGTGATGCACGTGCATGCAGGACTGTTGCGGATCGTTTCAGGAGATGTCGTCTTCCACCGGATCGTCGAGGTCAGATTCGGTCACAGTCTGTTCTTTTTCGAGTTTACGTTGTTTCTTGACCTCTTTTTTACGCTGTTTTTCCAGTTCGCGCAGCCTTTTTTCCTGTTTATAATTTGTTCGTTTGGTCACATATCCTCCCCTGATGAACCGTACCTGACCAGGAGAACCCCGCCCCAGACAGGGCTCTCCGCGCTTTGCCGGCTGTATTACATCTTCATAACACGAGAAGCGGACGGACCTTTGGCTCCATCAACGACCTCAAAGGTGACACGTTCTCCTTCCTGCAGAGATTTAAAACCATCAGCTATAATGGCTGAGTGGTGGACAAAGACATCCTTGCCGCCATCCTGAGCGATAAAGCCAAATCCTTTTGCATCGTTAAACCATTTTACAGTTCCTTCAGCCATGTTCATTACTCCTCATTGGTTGTGCGTTAAGCGCACGGTGTGTTGTTTGCCCGCAAGAGGGCGTTGGTTGTGTCGCTGAACAGGTTGTATGGTTGTTCAGCGGACAGTGAAGCTGTTTAGTTCTTGCCGCGCTGGGCAAGTCCAAAAATATTTGCGTTGCTTGCACAACGTTGTTGTTTTCGAGAGACCTGCGATGATTTTCCGGCCGGTCTGGTGTTTTTGTGCGGCCTGGCTGTTGTCTGCACAGGCTGATGCTGCACTGCAGGCAGCTGCGGCAGATCCAGCTGGGACATCGGCTTGTTGAGAGACCGCTCGATCACCCGGATCAATCGTCTGTCTTCACTGGTGGCAAAGGTAAGGGCATCACCGGTGCAGCCGGCCCGCCCGGTACGGCCGGTGCGATGGATGTACGCCTCGGCAGTGTCGGGCATGTCATAGTTGATCACATGGGAGATACCGGTAACATCGATGCCGCGTGCAGCTATATCAGTGGCGACCAGCACGGTGTAGGTGCCGTCTTTAAAGCCGCTCAACGCCTGCTGCCGCTTGGACTGCGAAAGATTGCCCTGCAGTGATGTTGCTTTCAGGCCGGTTTGCGCCAGTACCCGGGCCAGATTTTTTGCCTTGTGCTTGGTACGGGTAAAGACCAGGGTTGTGCCCATGGCTTCGTCTGCCAGTAACTGCACCAGCAGCCTGGTCTTCTGAGCTTGATCGATGGTGAAGACGCTGTGCGAGATGTTTCGCACCGAACGGCTGGGATTGAGCTGGACGGTTTTTGGGTTGACCAGGATGTTTTCGGCCAGTTGCTTGATCTCATCGGGCATGGTTGCAGAAAAGACCAGGTTCTGCCGCTTAACAGGCAACAGACGGATAATGCGTCGGATATCCGGCAGGAATCCTTTGTCGAACATGTGATCCGCCTCATCCAGAATCAACACATCCACCTGGCTGAGATCGATGGCCTTGTCGTTGCAGATGTCCAGCAGTCGGCCAGGACAGGCGATCACAATATCAACCCCCCGACGGATCTTGGCGATCTGCGCTGCTTTGCTGACACCGCCATAGACTGCCAGACTCTGCAGCCTGCTGTGTTTGATAATGGTCTGCGTGAAATCGTTAATCTGTTCCGCCAGTTCGCGTGTCGGCGCGATGACAAGAGCCTTGATCTGCTTGCCCGGATGTGCCATCAGGTGCTGGATGGTCGGCAGAATAAAGGCCGCGGTTTTTCCGGTACCGGTCTGCGCCAGGCCAAGGATGTCATGCCCGGCAAGGATGAAGGGGATGCACTGTTGCTGAATAGGGGTGGGGGTCGTATACCCGCACCGTTGCACTGCTTTGATAAGATAATCGTTGAGATGTAACTCGTTAAACTTCATTCATACTCCTGCAACCAACAGAATCGGCGTAACTGCTCAGCCTGTATTGTCACTGAGATTTCAGACACCATTCAATATGGATTGCGAAAATTGTTCATGGAACTCCACCTGGACGGGTGGTGACTGGAAAAAGGGGTGAGAGTACGGGCGTAGGGCATAAAGGCAGACGATACCTGCGTATAAAGACGATATCGATGGTGTAGGGTTATCCGGCAAACAGAAAAAAACCGCAGGTCATCGACGGCCTCGGCTCTTCTTCGTATTTGGTTTTGCTTCGTTGCAGATGAGTGTCCGGTGGTTGTACGATTTACCGTTCAACCCTTCCATGACCCGGTGACCTGCGGAACGATTGGCCATTTCAACAAACCCGAAACCCTTGGATTGTCCCGTGAAATGATCAACAATAAGCTTGGCGCTGACCACCTCGCCAAAAGGTTCGCACAGGGAAGAGAGTTCAGCTTCGGTGATATTGTACGGGAGGCTACCAATAAAAAGTTTCATGCCCATTTTCCTCATCGGGTATTGTAAGCAAAAACTTTTTAGGTATCGAAGATATCGATATTGATAGCAAAAGGCATCAAAAAAAAGAAAATGCTACGTATAAGATGACGTAACTGTAAGTAGTTGAGCACGATGTTGCAAGCAAATAATTGCAGTAAGGGCAACTTATCAATTATTATGCACAGTAACGGGATGTCGATGGCAGGTTGCAGGCATCGGATTTCTCCGGGCTTACGGGCAGTACTTTGCTGCGGTAGTCGAATGCCGACGGGTGTTGCAGGCAGTGGTGCACAGACACCGCAAACCGGTGCCTGCAGCCCGGCTCACGGCACAAGTGTCCGGGTGTACCCTTACCTGCCCATCCATCTGTTGACCGTCTTCGGGTGTTCTTTGAGAAAACGGTGGGCATTTTCTTCCGGAGTGCCGCCCTCCTGGTTCCAGGCCATAACCATCTGCAGCTGCTCTGCAGAATCCCAGCCAAAGTTGGAGAAGAAGGTGTAGACTTCAGGCATGTCTGTTTTCAGACCCTGGCGGACAATGGTTTCAATCTGCTCCTCACCGCCCAGAACACCTTTGGGATCGTCCAGATACTTGAGATCCCACTTGCCGAATTTCCAGTGAGGCGACCATCCTGTGACCACAACCCACTTCTGCTCTTTAATGGCATTGGCCAGGACAGCGGTCATTATGGCACCGCTGCCGTCAACTAACTCAAAGGTAAGCCCATACTCTTCAATGGCTTTTTCGGCTAACTGCATTGTGCCGGAACCCGGGTCAATGCCCACAATCATGCTGTCAAATTTTTCAGCATGCGCATTGAGTTCTTCAATGGAGGTGATGGTCACATACGAAGGAACAACCCAGCCCAGCCTGGCATTGTCGGTAACCACAGATACACGTTCGACCTTGTCCTTTAATTTGGAGAGGTAACCGGCATGCGTAACCGGTAACCAGGCAGTAACGGTGGCGTCTGCATCTCCGGAACCAAGAGCCTGCCACATCGCTGCCGTGGCAACGGACAGGGTTTCCACCTCATAGCCCATCTGTTCCAGTGCTGCCCTGGCGACCATGGTACTGGCCAGTGCACAGTCCCACTCCACATAAACGATGCGTACCTTGCCCTTTGCTGCAAAAGCCATCTGGGTTGTGAACAGCAGGGTCAAGAAAACAAGAAGAAGTTTTTTCATAATGCTATCTCTGTCTGGTGATTCAATGCACTGAGATTTTCAAAGAACGCGGCAAAAACTACATCCTGATCCTGGTGCACAAGCAAGACGCAGGGTGAAGGCCGGGATGTCTGTACCGGCTCTTCCCCTGGTTTTTTAAAAGTGGGCTTACCTGCTCATCCATCTGTTGACCGTCTCCGGGTGTTCTTTGAGAAAACGGTGGGCATTTTCTTCCGGGGTGCCGCCCTCCTGGTTCCAGGCCATGACCATCTGCAGCTGCTCTGCAGAATCCCAGCCAAAGTTGGAGAAGAAGGTGTAGACTTCAGGCATGTCTGTTTTCAGACCCTGGCGAACAACGGTTTCAATCTGCTCCTCGCCACCCAGAACACCTTTGGGATCGTCCAGATACTTGAGATCCCACTTGCCGAACATCCAGTGCGGTGTCCAGCCGGTAACCACGATCCATTGCTTGTTTTTAAGGGCATTGGCCAGCGCTGCCGTCATCGTTGCGCCGCTGCCGTCGACCAGCTCCAGCTGCAGGCCATAGTCTGCAATGGCCTGTTCAGACAGCCTCATCAGGCCTGCCCCAGGATCAATGCCGATAATTTCATTGTTGAACCTGTCTGCATGGGCGTTGAGTTCTTCAATGGAGCTGATGGTCACATACGAGGGGACCGCCCAGCCCAGTTTGGCGCCGCCGGTAACAATAGAGACCCGCTCGACCTTATCCTGAAGTCTGGCCAGGTAGTCGGCATGGGTGTTCGGGAGCCAGGCGGCAACACTTGCATCCACGTTGCCTGTCCCCAGCGCCTGCCACATGGCTGCTGCGGCAACGGGCAGGGTTTCCACCTCATAGCCCATCTGTTCCAGTGCTGCCTTGGCCACCATGGTACTGGCCAGCGCACAGTCCCACTCGACGTAGGCCATGCGCACTTTGCCTTTCGCAGCCAGTACCGGCTGCGCCATGAGCAGCAGCAGGCCTGCAAGTACAAGGAATATTTTTTTCATACAACCTCCTTACTGTTGTTGTTTTGGGGTGCCCAGATTCTGCAGCACCCGATCGAGTATTATTGCCACAATGACAATGGCGATACCTGCTTCAAAGCCGCGGCCCATCTGCAGGCGTTGGATGGCCTTCCACACCTCGCCGCCAAGCCCTTTCGCACCGATCATCGAGGCGATAACCACCATGGAGAGGGCAAGCATCACGGTTTGGTTGATGCCTGCCATGATGGTGGGGGCGGCCAGGGGGAGGTCCAGTTTGATCAGACGTTGCCAGCGTGTTGCTCCAAACGCGGTGGAACACTCGACAAGGTCGGTGGGAATCTGGCGGATACCAAGATAGGTAAAGCGAATGGCCGGGGGCATGGAAAAGACCACTGTCGAGAAGATGGCCGCGGTTTTGCCAAGCCCGAAAAATGGAATGGCCGGAATAAGATACACAAAGGCGGGCATGGTCTGCATGACGTCGAGTATCGGTGTCACGACCTTATTCAAGATTGAACTGATAGCCGCCATAATGCCGAGCGGGATACCGACAGCCAGCGCACAGAGCGTTGAGACCGCCACCAGGGCAATGGTGCTGATCGTTGCCGACCACAGCCCCATGTTCCAGATCAGCAGCAGACCCATGATACTGCCCAGACAGAGTTTACGGTCTTTTGTCAACAGCCAGATACCCAGGGCTGTCAGCGCTATGAACCCGGGAGCAGGAACAGCAAGAAGACCGCGTTCCAGCGCACTGAGTACGGTTTCAACGATGTCGGCACCGGCCTTGGTGAGAAAGGAGAGGTGCTCGACAAGAAAGTCGATGCCGGCATCGATGATTTTTCCAACGGGAAGTTTGCCTATGTTCATGCCGTACCTCCCCGTTCAGCAATGGCCGCCACCAGTGTGCCCCGGACAATAACCCCCTTGAATCGGTTATTTTCATCAGCCACGGCCAGAGGATAGGGCAGGTCAGCCATGATATTGAACAGGTCCTGAGCCGGGGTTGTGGGATTAACGGTTTTAATATCTGTGCAGACCACACCGTCAGCCAGATGGTCCTTGCCCTGGGCGGCTAAATCCGCCGCCGCATCAGCAGAGATAATGCCCACCAGTTCATGATTCTGATCAACTACAAACAGATGGGCAATGTTGTATTTGCGCATCTTGCGCAGGGCGGTACGCGGACCGTCGGTCCGCAGGTAGGCCACGGCCTCGCTTCGTTTCATGACCGATTCAGCGGTCAGCACCTTGGTGATGTCCACATTCTGGACAAAGCGGGCAACATAGTCTGTGGCCGGTCTGGTCAGAATCTGTTCGGGGGTATCCACCTGGACGATGGCCCCGTCTTTCATCAGAACAATGCGGTCTCCCAACTTCAACGCCTCGTCCAGGTCATGGGAGATGAAAACAATGGTCTTGCGCATCTTGTCCTGCAGGTTGATGAGTTCATCCTGCATATCCCTTCGGATAAGTGGATCAAGTGCACTGAAGGCCTCGTCCATGAGCAGTATATCGGGTGACAGGGCGAGGGCCCGGGCCAGACCTACACGCTGCTGCATGCCTCCGGACAGTTCACTGGGATAGGAGGCGGCCCAGGCCTCCAGGCCGACCAGAGCCAGGGCCTCATCGGCTTTGCGGAGCCGTTCTTTCACAGGAGCACCCTGCATTTCCAGGCCAAGGGCAGCATTTTCCAGAACTGTGCGGTGCGGGAACAGGGCAAAGTTCTGAAAGACCATGCCCATTTTGCGCTGCCGCAACTCCCGCAGCTCACTGTCGTTCATTGTGAACACGTCCTGACCGTCAACCAGGATGGAGCCCGCTGTTGGCCTGATCAGACGATTCAGACAGCGTACAAGGGTTGACTTGCCGCTGCCTGAAAGACCCATGACCACCACTGTTTCTC
The DNA here is from genome assembly GCF_016446285.1 of Desulfobulbus oligotrophicus. Lineage (NCBI taxonomy): Bacteria > Pseudomonadati > Thermodesulfobacteriota > Desulfobulbia > Desulfobulbales > Desulfobulbaceae > Desulfobulbus > Desulfobulbus oligotrophicus. Next base: position 471,117 of record NZ_CP054140.1, on the reverse strand, counting down.
CTTCATGCACATCAAAGGTGGCGTTGTTCACCCCTACGCCGTGGCGGATGGCAGCCATGATCTCGTCTTTGCTTTTCCCCTGGGCGAGCATTTTCATGGCCCTGTTCGGATGAGGGCCGAAGATTTTATATAAACTGTGTACGCGTATTTTTACCATGTAAACTCCTTGGTTGCGTTGGGTGGCCTGCCCTGTTCAGCCAGACCGTTGATTGAATAACAGGGGGCATCATGTCTTGCCCGGGCAGAGACACCTCAGGCGGAAGGCCCGGCCAGACCGGGAGCCGAAATAATTTTCGTCGGAAGCGGATAGGACGAAAACGCCTGAGCCGCCAAACCATGCGGCGGCAAGTCTGAATATTTCTGATGGCAACCCCTGGTATCAGAAGATACCGGAGAGCTGCCGGTGTGACGGGGCCGTTTTGACCGGCCTTAAGGATTGGGGAAGTTGTACGTTGCGATGAGCGTGACCGGTATAACCGGCCTGCCGGTCTTCGTCTGCAGGCTGTTTGCTGCAGGGTGTGCGTTGCCGGTGCAGGGTGTGGCCTTGTACAGTGGGATCCCGGGAATGTTGTCCGCGTTCGATCACCATGGAGCAGGATAAGTCCCTTTATTCAAAGCACCTTTTGAGCTCATCAGTTGTGTGTGTGCAGATAGTAATTCAATGTGTAAATATTGTTGGAAGCCCCCGCCATATAAACTTTGTCAACACTATGAAGTAGGTCTAAATATGGAATATTGGACGTGATAGCATGAATGAAACAAGGCATCATTTTTCCATTTTAGTTGCTCTTCAAATAGATTTATCCGTAAGAAAATAACAGATTGTTTCCAGGTGTCAACAGTTCTACAGAAGAAATTTCAATATTTCATCTGTTCGTCCAGTCGATGATGCATGAAAATCAGTTGCATGATGATGATTTTGATTGCATAAAGAATTAATTAATGTGTTGAAATGTAAGAATAAAATGAAAAGCATGTCGTTTGGGGCGGATTTGATCGGCAACATCTCTGCGTCTGATTGAAATTCGTACGAACAACAGTGGAATAAATAAAAGAAGAGGCCGGAAACAGACAGCAGCAACCATCGTCACGTGGGCACAGGTGATCAGTTGTCTTTTTATGCAACCTGATTGACAAACCTGCCCGGATATACAGAGCAATCGATACGGAAAGAGGTGCAAGGTGTTTGAAAAACAGGACAGAAGATATCCTTGCCAGGATACGAAAGGTGGGAATGTCATGACGGTACTGATGAGCAGAGCCGATGATGACCGGTGGGCTGCTGATTTTTTCAGTCGCTGAAATGAGATGAAGTTTTTGTTTATTTCCAGTAGTAATTCCCAAGTCAGTTGCTTCATATCCATTTCCCTGAGGAGAGTACTGTATGGAACAGGTCGGAGGTACACCACATCGTTGGCGTTTTTCCCGTCTTGGCGGGTTTGATCAGGTGCGTTTAGAAAGGGAGGCGGATGTCCGTCATCTGCATGATCTCGATCAAAAACTTTGGGCTGCGCTGAGTTGTCCGGTCAGTGGTCTTGAATTTGACACGCGTACATTGACCTTGCTGGATAGCGATGCCGATGGGCAGGTGCGTGTTCAGGAGGTCCTGGCAGCTGTAGACTGGACGTGTTCAATGTTACGCGACCTGGGGCCCCTGCTGGCCGGGTCCAGCGAGCTGCCGTTGAGCGCCATTGACAACAGTCATCCGGAAGGGCAGCAGTTGCTGGCGTCGGCGAAACAGCTGCTGAGTTACCTCGGTAAACCGGATGTTGAGGTCGTCACGATGGAGGATGTGGCCGACACCGCTGCCCTGTTGCATGAGTCCGCCTTTAACGGCGATGGTATTATTCCGGTCCATGCCGGTGAGGATGAGGCAATGCAGCTGCTCATCGAAGAGATCATGTCCTGTGTCGGCAGCGATGAAGACCGCAGCGGTCTTCCCGGTATTTCTCAGGAACGGGTTGATCTGTTCTTTACCGCCGCTGAGGAGTATCTGCAGTGGTGGAATCAGACAGCAACAGACTCTGCCCTGCAACCCTTTGACGAGCAGACCGCCGATGCTGCAACTGTCTATTTCGCCCTTAAGGGTAAAGTGCAGGACTACTTTGTTCGTTGCGGACTGGCAGCCTTTGATCCTGGTGCCGAAGAATCGCTGAACCCTTCCGCCGCTGCCTATGAAACGATCATGGGGCACGATCTGGCAGGGACCACGGCCGAGCTGAGCCAGTTTCCCCTGGCGCATATCCGGGCTGCACGTCCCCTGCCCCTGAGTGTGGGCATCAATCCGGCCTGGTCTGCAACGATCAGGCAGTTTGTTGAGCTCATTGTGAGACCACTGTTCGGTGATGTTGAGGAGTTGACCGAGAGCCAGTGGCACCAGATCAAGGAGCGGTTTGCTGCCTATGAGACCTGGTTTGCTGAAAAGACCGGTGTTGAGGTCGAGCCGCTTGGTGTTGACCGGGTGCGCTCAATTGTCCAGAGTTCGGCCCGGCAGCAGTTGGAAGCACTGATCGACAAAGATCTGCAGCTGGAAGATCAGGTGGCCGCCATTGACCAGGTGGTGCGTTTGGTTCATTACAACCGCGATCTGTTCCGCCTGCTGAACAACTTTGTTGCTTTTCGGGATTTTTACGCGCAGGGATACAAGGCGATTTTCCAGGCAGGGACACTGTACATCGACGGTCGTGCCTGTGAGCTTTGCGTCCGGGTGGAGAATGTCGAGGCGCACAGCTCGGTAGCAAACCTCAGCCGTACCTATCTGGCCTACTGTGAGTGCAGACGCCGCAACAGCGGTGAACAGATGTTCATAGCCGCCGCCTTTACCGCCGGCGATTCCAACAACCTGATGGTTGGCCGTAATGGAGTGTTTTATGATACCAGGGGGAATGACTGGGATGCGACCATTGTGAAGATCGTCGAGCACCCGATCAGTGTTTCCCAGGCATTCTGGGCACCGTACAAACGGGTGGCACGGATGATCGCCGAGCAGCTTGAAAAGTTTGCCGCCGCCAAAGTGGAGGCTGTGGAGGGAAGCGCCGGTGCCGGTATTGCCGATGCCGGTTCTAAGGTGGCGGCCGGAGGACAGCCGGCAGCTCCTTTTGATGTGGGTAAGTTTGCCGGTATCTTTGCTGCCATTGGTCTGGCTCTTGGCGCCATTGGTACGGCAATCGCAACGATTGTCGGTGGGTTCATGGCCTTGCGGATCTGGGAGATGCCCCTGGCCCTTGGCGGCCTTATGCTGGTTGTTTCCGGTCCGTCGATGCTGATTGCCTTTCTCAAGCTGCGCCAGCGGCAACTCGGTCCGATCCTGGACGGCAACGGTTGGGCCGTGAATACCAAGGCTGCAATCAACATCCCTTTCGGAACCACCCTGACTAAAATGGCCGAGCTGCCCAAGGGATCGGAGCGGAGCCTGATCGATCCTTTTGCCGAAAAGAAGACACCGTGGAAACGCTGGGTCGTGCTGGCCGTCCTGCTTGCCGCCCTTGGTCTTGCCTGGAACAAGGGGTATGTGCAACAGCTGGGGCACCAGCTTAAACCGTTGATCATGGGGAAACTGCAGACGTCCGGCAGCAAGACCGAGACACCGGCAGAGACGAAAAAGGCCCCGGAATCCGCTCCTGCAGCAGAGAAGAAGACGGCACCGGCAGACAAGTGACAGGCGCGGCAAACATGCAACTGCACGGTCTGCCGACCCGATCCCGGTGCTGATACCTTTACAGCGTCGGTCCGGAAGAAACCGCACCATTGAGACGCCGGGTCAAGAATGATCCGGCGTTTTTTGTCCTGGATCGACTGTCGGCGGGCATCAGTCACCTGCATGGACAATGAGGGGGATATCTTTTCTGTGGAATATGGTAGTGTTGTTTTTAGTACCCTTTGCCTTGGACAGCAGCATGCTCGTTATGAGCACTGCTGTGCTCTCGTGTTGCCGTATGCATTGACCGGAACTGCTCTGTGTGTGTGCAGGATCCCGGAATAAACCAGCAGTCTAATGGAACCGCGTTACATCTTTTTTTGCCTTCTCCTGGGTATTAAGACGATTTCAGGAAACATCAGCCGACAACGATCTGCTGCAGTCGTGACAGCCCGCAGGCGTTTCTGTCTCTGGACTCGAATCAGACGTGCCTGGTGCTCTGCCCGTGTACGGATCGCATCAGCAGGGGGTGGCACTGTTTTCCTCCTTTTTCCAGCCGCCCTGGCAGGTTCGGCTTCACCGGGCAGGATGTTGCTGCAAGGCAGGCATCCTGCATCTGTCACAACCCGGCTGATCCGTGTTCTCATCGTTTTTTTAACCGTGCTGTCTCTCGGTTTCCCTGTTGCTCCCGGTCAGGCGGAAGAGGTGACTGAAGTACGTATCGGACTGCTCGCCAAGCGCGGTACAGCAACAGACCTGCCCCTATGGCAGCCCACAGCCGACTACCTCACCAGCCATCTGCCGGGCCACCGGTTTCTTCTTGTTGCGCTTGACTTCACCCAGATTCACGACAGTGTCCTTGAGGGGCGTATCGACTTCGTGCTCACCAACCCGGCCTTTTACGTGGAGCTGGAAAAGATCCACGGTGTTCGCCGCATCGCCACTCTCGTCAACCGTCACCGGAACGGTGAGTCAACCAGCACCTTCGGGGGTGTCATCTTCTGCCGGGCCGACCGGGACGATCTTCGCGGCATCAGCGATCTTCGCGGCCAACGGTTCATGGCTGTCGAACCCCGTTCCTTTGGCGGCTGGATCGTTTGCTGGCGAGAACTGTATCAGCGCGGGATCGATCCGTTGCGTTTTTTCAGTGGACTTGAATATGGCAATACCCACGACGCCGTGGTGTTTGCTGTACAGAACGGACAGGCAGACGCGGGCACTGTACGCACCGACACCCTGGAGCGCATGGCCGCCGCCGATCTGATCCGGCTTGAAAATTTCCGCATCCTTGCTGAACAGGAGGTGCCCGGGTTTCCCTTTAAACTGAGCACTGCACTCTATCCGGAATGGCCCATGGCCGCCCTGAGAACCACATCGGGCGAGTTGGTCAACCGGGTGACCTCGGCGCTGCTCGCCATGGACCCGGACGATCCTGCGGCTCAGGCCAGTGGCAGCGGGGGGTGGACTGCGCCGCTTAACTACCAGCCGGTGCATGACTGTCTTCTGGATCTGCGTATTGAGCCGTATGCAGACTTCGGCCAGTTCACCCTGATGGATGTACTGCGCCGGTACTGGCGACAGCTTGCTCTCCTCTTTGCCGCCATGGGCGTCATCGGTTCGGCGGCCCTGTCCATCTTTCTGCTCAATCGCCGGCTGGTGGAGAAGAACTGCGAGATCGATGAACTGAACACCACCCTGGAAGCTCGCGTGATTGAACGGACCCGGCGTATCCATACGCTGCTTGATCAGGAGCTCTACTTTCGTGAGATCATGAAGACCGTCGCTGCCGTCAACGGACTGTTGCTCTCGGCAGCGGATCTGCCTGTTCTGCTTGTTGAGGCCTGCCGCCTGATGGGGGCCCACAGCCACTACGGCTTTACCTGGATCTGCCTGCGCAAGGGTGAGGTGGTCGAATTGGTGTACTCTGCTGATACGACCATCCGTCTCCCCGGCAACCCGCCATATAGTTTCACCGATCCCACTGATCCGTTCGCCGAATCGGTCGCGGCCCGTTGTCTTCGTGATAACGCCACTGTGGCGCTGGTGCAGTGGGATCCGCAGGTGAGTGTCACCCCGTGGATCGATCGGACCAGCACCAGCGATTTTCGGGCGGTGATCGGCCTGCCTCTGCGCGCCGGTTACGGTCAGCCGTCACTGGGAGCTCTGTGTGTGTACACGATGCGGCGTCAGGGCTTTGAACCGGAAGAGATCGCCATGCTTGAAGAGTTGGCCTGCGACATCGGCTTTGTTGTGAATGATTTTCGCCAGCGTGAGCGGGTGCAGAGTCTGGAGCAGGAGCGTCGGGAAAACTACGAACAGACCATCCTTTCCTTTGCCGACATGATCGATCAGCGTGACACCTACACCGCCGGTCACACCGTGCGCGTGGCGAGCTACAGCCGTCTGCTCGGCGACCGTATGGGGTTGCCCGAAGATCAGGCCGATCTTCTGCAGCAGGCGGCCGTGCTTCACGACATCGGTAAGATCGCCATTCCGGATGCGGTGCTCCTCAAGCCGGGCCAGCTGTCACCGCTTGAGTATGAGCTGATTAAACTGCATGCCTCGGCCGGCCATGATATGCTGGCCGGTGTGAGCATGTATCGGGATCTGGCCGCCATCATCCGGCATCACCACGAACGCTTCGACGGGATGGGATACCCGGATCGGCTCCAGGGGCACGACATTCCGCTTCTGGCCCGCATTATTGGTGTTGCCGACAGTTTTGACGCCATGACCACCAACCGTATCTACAAGCCCCGGAAGTCCATTGACGAGGCCCTGGACGAACTGCAGGCACTCAGCGGCAAACAGTTTGATCCGGAGGTGGTGGTTGCCGGGCTGGATGTCCTGCGCGGGATCACACTTGCCGATGATGTCAGCCAGCTGCCCAAAAACAAGATGGAGGAACATCGCTTCTCGTACTTTTTCAGCGATAAGTTAACCGGCCTGTACAACGAGGACTACCTGCAGATTGTCCTGCAGAATGCCCATATCCTGCGCAACTATCACTGTCTGCAGAGTATATACGTTAAAAATATGGCCGAGTACAACCGACAGCACGGCTGGGAGCAGGGAAATCTTCTCATGCTCCGGCTGACAGCCGAGCTGCGGGAGCGTTTTCCGGATTCACTCCTCTTTCGTGCCTATGGTCGGGATTTTGTGATCATCAGCCGGGACCAGTGCTTTCTGCTGGCAGGTAAGGGTGGGATGTTTGCCTCGCTGCAGGGCACAGGGGTCGAGATTGAAACAAGTCTTCTTGATCTGCGCCGGGATGCCACCTACTGCATCGATAAACTGGAAAACCTGGAGGTACTCTGCGATCTGGAGTGCCCGGTTTGAGGAGTGCGGCTCGTTGTTGTTTTTCTGAACACCGCACGCATGTTCACAGCTGCAGAAGAGTCAGGCTGAGCAGGCGCCGGTCAAACCGTCTCAATAACTGTTTCGCACGCTTACAAATATCTTGGAGAGGAGAGAAGTATGCACGTTATTCTTGATCTTTGTCTGGTACCGCTTGGCGTTGGTGTGTCTGTCTCCCCATATGTGGCGGAGTGTCACCGGATTTTACAGCAGGCGGGGTTGAAAACCCAGCTGCATGCCTATGGCACAAATATCGAAGGTGAGTGGGATGTGGTCATGGCAGCGGTGAAGCGTTGCCACGAACGGGTGCATGAGATGGGGGCACCGCGTATTACCACCACCATCAAGCTGGGAACCCGCATCGATCGCGATCAGACCATGGCTGACAAGATCCGGAGTGTGGAACAGAAGCTGGTGTGAAGAACGGTCCGGCAACCCGGCAGTCTGGGCCTGTTGTCGCACTCAGAACAACACCTGTCCGCGCAACAGATCCTGGTTCGGCTTTTCCGGCATACCGGTTGAACGACTGATCAGAGCGCAGGGAACTGTCTGCTGAACGCCCTGATGAATTGGTCCAGCTCCTGTTGCGGGAGCTGGTTGATGCCGGCAGAGGCTGTCCTGCCGCCACCGGTGGCAAACTGACGGCAGAGCGTGTCTGCACCGTGCCGGTTTGTTAAAGGGGCGCGCACGCTGACCAGATAACTTTCATCCGGTCGGGGAAGCAGAACAGCGTGGGCCAGTTGCGGGTGCTCACGGCTGTAACGGCTGGCAAGTATACCGATTACACGGCGGGCCCAGGGTGCCTCGGGCAGGAGGAAGATTCTGCCGCCGCTGTAGGCATGGGCGGGTTTGAGACAAGCCGCTCGGTCCATATCTTCTGCATACCCTTGCCGCAGTTGTTCCAGCCGGGGATAGGCGGCATGAAAGTGGAACGGATCGCTGAACCGGTTGACCGCACGGAACAGGTCGGCCGGATGAATGAACAGATCGTCCAGGGTCAGCCCATAGCTGTTATAGTTGAACAGCACGCCGATCTCGTTGAGCACCTGCTGTTGTTCGGTGCTGAGGGCAAGGAGGTCGGCAAGTGTGCGGGCAACCTCGTCCAGGCCGTCACCAAAGGCACCGGCAATGGCCCAGGCCCGGTGAGCTCCGCCAAGCAGCTGATCAACGATCAGTGATGTGCACAGTTGAGGCGAGGGGTTGATGTGTGCGGCAAGAAGAGGGCTGGTGGGAACTTCACCGCTGTAGTGATGATCGATGTACACGATATGATTGTTGTTGTCGAGCAGGTGTAGCAGGGCCTGGCGGTTGCTCTCCAGCGAGATGTCAAGCACGGTGATCCGGCTGTCGGAGACCCCGTCAAGCCGGTCAAGCAGAGCGATATCGCGTTTGACTCCGGTAATAAGACGGGCTCCGGGCCGGGGTGTGTGGAGGCGCAGCTGTTGCAGTGCACAGATGCCGTCCGCATCGCCGTTGAAGACATCGATTTGGGCCATGGTGCTGCCAGGGGTTATCTGCCGGGCAGATCGAAACCCAGGGGGTTGCCGATGTTGGCCAAACGGAACGTGAGCATGAAGGTCTGGTCGCCCGGCGTTGAGTTGGAGGAAAGTTCCACTGACCAGCAGGGTTGGGTATAGCGGAGGCGAACCACCTCTTCCAGGGTGTTGCTCTGTTCGATGGCGCGTTCCAGACTGTATCCGGCCGCCAGGTTGTAGGGGAGCTCATACCAGAGCGTGCCCTTGACCGAGTTGATATCTTCCCGTTCGTTGTAGCGGTAATCCATGGTGTAATGGGTACCGGTGTCGTCATGATAACTGCTGTCAATGGAGTGGAGGAAGGCGCCGTCACCGTAGACATCGATGTGGGTGGTGTATTTAATCCGCATGTTCTGCAGCGGATAAAATCCGGTTTCAACAATAACGGGCGTCAGGGGTTTGTCGCTCTTTTCATTGCGAAGATCATAGCCCTGCTTCGCCTTGAGAAAGGCATAGTCCCGTTCAAATTCTTTACCGTTTTGTTCGCCGGCAATGGAAAAGAAGTTGTTGATGCCGAAGTAGAGGGCGTTTTCCTCTTCCAGTTCGTCAATCCTGTCGAACTGGGGCAGAGTCTTTCGATCCGGAATTGAGACGTGGCTGTACCCGACAAAGGGTCTGAGTGTATGGTTGAGGCTGTCTCCACCGCCCAGGCTGACGGCAAAATCCCGCATCATGGTTGTGCCGAGCTCGCTGCTGAAATGAGAGAGAAAACGGTTTTCTGAATCTTTTCCCCCCCATGCATCGGCACCGTTGTCATCGATGATGTAGGAGGTGTTGCGAATGCCGGCGGCTACGGTCGCTTCCAGATAGGGACTGATCGGGATGCCTGTTGAGAGCGTGGGGGCCAAGTCGATCCGCTGGGCGTTCACGCCCTTGTCACGCCAGAAGTTGGTGTAGTTGGCATTCCATAAGAAGTCGGGGTTGTTCAGGAAGGTGATGGGCAGAACCCCTGAATGGGTGAGTGAAGGCAGGGTCCATGCCTTGGAGGGGTTGTTGTCGGTATAGATCTGCTCGCTCACATCGTTGATGATCATGGCCTCACCCAGCAGTGCGGTGCCGTTGTCCCAGGAGCGAAGCGTGGCAACGGTGTTTTCCCGGTACTTGTTGGTTTTGTCGATGAAGCCGCGGCCGAAAGCATCGGAAAATTTCTCCTGGCTGATGCTGAACCCGGTTGAGCCGATATCGAATTCCCGCAGATAATCAAGGTCGGAGACAAGATCAAGATCCAGCCTGGTGGTCCAGGAACCGATATCCTGGTCGGCCTTGCCGCGCAGCCAGTAGCGGTTGGCGTTGGTGTGGGTGAAATGACCTTCTCTGTAGTAGTCAACTTCGTTTGGATCGGAGAGTCTGTCGTTGAGGAAGTTCCCCATCAGCATGCCCTTGCTGTTCTCATCGGATATGTAGCGGAATTCCGCTCCGGTCATGATGCCCCGGTTGGCAATATAACGAGGATAGAGCGTCAGGTCGGCACTCGGCGAGATGTTGAGAAAGAAAGGGGTTTCCAGACTGAAACCGTCGCGATCGGAAAGGGAAAATGTTGGGAAGAGCATGCCGGTCTGCCGCTTACGTTTGGCAGGAAGCACCATGACAGGCGTGTAGAGTACGGGTACATCAAGGATGCGGAAGGTGGCATGGCTGAGCCAGGCATACCCGCCATCGGTGATCTCCACGTCAGAGGCGGCAAAGGACCAGGGCGGGGTCTGTCCGGGCTCGAGTTTACAGGTGATCACCCAGCCATCGGCAATGTGATAGGTGAGGGCCCCGGTTTTTTCAATGACCCGGCCTTCAAAATGGACTTCCTTATCTTCCTGGATGACTGTGGCATTATGAAAGGTGCCGGTCGCCCTGTCCAGATCAATGGCGCCGGAGTCGGCCACCAGCCGGTCGGTACCGACATCGATATACACGTTTCCCGTGACGGTGAGCACGCTGTTTGTGATGTCATAGGAGACCCTGTCCGCCTTGATCGTGGTGGCAGGTTGCTGCTTCTCAAGGATGACATTGCCCTCGGCGATAATGGTCGGAGGGTTCTCGTGTCTGGTCAGTTTATCCGCGCTCAGTTCCCACTGTCGTGCCTGGACCGTATCGGCCCCGGCGGTCTGGGGAATGAAGAGGTGTACAAGAAAGAAAAGAGTCCAGGCAAGGATCGGAGTGGAAGTTTTAACGTGATGCACCTCGATCGACTCCTTCGGGTGTCTGAGTAAAGAAAGGGTAATGCTGGGCCGGAGTCTCCATGTCTGGATGAAGGGATCACGACACGCAACTACCTGTCGCTATTAGCGAAACAGGAGGGGGAACAGTCGACGGCAATGGGCCTGACTGTACGTGTCCGCCTACAATGTGTCAAGCAAAAACTCACAGATTTGCCTTGCGCTGCTGTGCGAATTCGGATAAAAACCCCCATTCATAACAGTTCCCAATAGCCTGATTTTCCGAAGCCAGTACTGATTTTTCCTTGAGGGCCGGTTGCGGCATCTGTGGCCGCCCGCAACGCTTTATGAACTATATTTTCGGACCGGTGAATTCCAGGCGACTCGGCCGCTCCCTCGGCATCGACCTCTTTCCCCAGAAAATCTGTAACCTTGATTGCGTTTACTGCGAGGTCGGACCAACAATTGCAACGGTATGCAGGCGAGCCGCCTACTCGTCTGCGGCAGCTGTTATGGCGGAAGTTGCCGACTGGTGCCGGCAGCCGGAGCTGCTGGACAAGGTGGATGTGCTGACCGTGACGGCCAAAGGGGAGCCGACCCTGCACAGCGAGATCGGCACCATCCTCCGGTTTTTAAAGGAAACAACCCGTAAACCGGTGGCTGTTCTGACAAACGGGACAACATTACATGATGAGGCGGTTCGTCGTGATCTCATGGCCGCAGACATTGTTGTGCCTTCCCTGGATGCAGCTCGATCAGCGAGTTTTGCCGGGGTTGACCGTCCGGCGGCCGGGATTGATATACAGAAGGTTATTGAAGGTTTGACTGTTTTCAGCCATGCCTTTTCCGGTATGCTTTGGCTTGAGATTCTTTTGGTCCGGGGAATGAACGATTCCACCGAGGACCTGGATGCTCTGGTTGCCGCGCTCCAACCGATGCGGCTGGACAGAATACAGCTGAATACGGTGGTACGGCCTCCGGCGGATCCGGCTGCGCATCCCCTGCCGCCGGAACAGTTGACAGCTTGTGCATCCCGGCTTGGTACCGAGCTCAATCTGCCGGTTGATGTATCCTTTGCCGCCCCGGATGCGGCGCACCAGCACCCCTTGGACGATACACGGTCTGTTCCCCCGGTATCGTTGCCCGTGGTGTTGGAGAAAATACAGGAAATTGTGCAACGGCGGCCATGCACCGCCGTTGATGTAGACCGGATTTTCCGCCTTGGCGGTCCGGACAAAGTTGAGCAGCTGCTCATGCCGCTGGTGCAGGCTGGTGTCCTGCACATCAAGGCCCATGGAGGCACCCGGTATTACCATCGGGTGCGCTGACAGAGGTTCCCGGGTACATATGGGGCCTGTTTTCGGCCGGGCGTGCGTAGCAGCGTGCTGATAAAATGAGACAGGAAACGAATGACAGAGATAGAACACGAACAGAACGAACAGAAAAATACAGCCTTGCCCGAACGCAAGGCACGAACCGGTGCCTGGTGGAAAAGCATCCCAGGTAAATCAGCTGCAGCAGCCACGCCTGAAACGGTCGATCTACAGGCCCGGCCCGATGATAAAGATAATAAAGATAATAAAGATAAAGCGGAGAAACCAGCCGGAAAAAAGGCACGGTCAGCCCCTGCGGACGATGCCGGTTTAAAGAAGGCGCCGCCGGAGCAGGCGCCGGCGGCTGCAGCTGCCCGGAACAACACTGAAGAGCAGGCACTGGCGGCATCAGAGGCACCGGAGGTCGAGGCCAAGGCCGAGGTCAGGCCGGCACCACCCAGGAAACGTCGGCCGCGACGCAGTGCTAAAAAACGGCCCTTGCAGGAAGAGGCGCCGGATCCTGCGGCAGATGTATCAGAGAGTGGTGATGAAGCGCCGGAGGATGTGGCCGATGCGGAGGATGAGGAAGAACTTGATGACGTTGTCGAGGATGATCATTCGGAGTTTCCTGAAAAACCGGTTGTTTACAAACTGTTTATCAATGCCGAGGAGCCCGAGGAATGCCGCGTGGCCCTGGTTGAAGACGGACGGCTGGAATCGTTTCATGTAACCACCAGTGACCGTGAACCAACCAAGAACAACATCTACAAGGGGCGGGTTGTTTCTATAGAGGCCAACCTGCAGGCAGCCTTTGTGGATATCGGTACCGGCCGCAACGGGTTTCTCCCTTTCAACGAGATCCATCCTGAATACTATCGTGAGGATGTGAATGAACGTATTCGTGACCTCATTGCCCAGCAGCAGTGGAAAAAACTGAAGATTGAGGAGGTGCTGCAAAAGGGGCAGGAGGTGCTGGTCCAGGTGGTGAAAGAGGTTACCGGCAACAAGGGGGCCAACATGACCACCTATCTGTCGTTGCCGGGCCGCTGTCTGGTGCTGATGCCCGGCAGTGATTCCGCCGGTATTTCCCGTAAGATTGTCGGCGAGGAGCGCCGGGGCACCCTGCGGGAAATCATGAGCGGATTCGAGATTCCCGAAGGTATCGGATACATTATCAGGACAGCCAGCGCTGAGATCACCAAGACAGTCCTGGAAAAGGATCTGCAGAGTTTGCTGGCCTTGTGGGCAGAGGTGAAGCACCGCGGTCAGACCATGGAGGCGCCCGCCCTTGTCTATGAGGAGCGGGATACGGTGGTCCGTTTTCTTCGGGATTACTTTTTTCCGGAGATTCAGGAGATTACCGTTGATACCAAAGAGTCGCTGGACAATGTCAACGCCTTTATCAGCCTGCTGCCGAAGGAGCAGCGTCAGGTCAAGGTCAAGCTCCATCGGGGCGTTAAACCGATTTTTAATCAGTTTAATATCGAAGAACAGATCGAGTCCATCTTCAAGCCGCAGGTGGCCTTGCCGTCCGGCGGTTCGATCGTCATCAATCCCACAGAGGCGTTGGTCGCCATTGATGTCAACTCCGGGCGGACATCAAAAAATGCCGACTTTGACGAAACAATCTTCCTGGCCAATATGGAGGCGGCTGCTGAACTGGCGCGACAGTTGCGGTTGCGGGACCTGGGCGGTCTGATTGTGGTTGACTTCATCGATATGCGGAACAAAAAGCATATTCGCGAGGTTGAGCGTCAGGTCAAGGTCAGTATGAAACGTGACAAGGCAAAAGTCGACATCAGCAGGATCTCCCGTTTCGGGCTCATGCAGATCTCACGGCAGAAGATGGGGGCTCCTATTGAGAAGGGCAGTTATCGGACCTGTGATCACTGCCAGGGAAGGGGAGTTGTCCGTTCGGTTGAAACGCTGGCCCTGTACTATCTACGTCGTATTCAGACCGGTGTCAGCCGGAAGAAGGTGGGCAGGATCGAGTGCCGACTGCCGCTTGATGTGGCACAGTATCTGCTCAACAAAAAACGGGCGGAGCTCCTTGAGCTGGAAAGTAAACATTCGGCACGCATTGATATAATCCCCCGGCTTGAAATGAAACCAATGGAAAATCAGATTGATTTCCTTGAAGGCGAGGCCGAATCATAAGCCATGGGCATGCCCTGGCGGGCAATGCATACACTTCCTGTCATTGACAGGAAGTGAGAAGCAGTAAAAAAAACTTGAATCCATGCCGGGTTCAGAGTATACAAACAAACTGTTTTAGCGCCTGTAGCTCAGCTGGATAGAGCGCCGGACTACGAATCCGTAGGTCGGGAGTTCGAATCTCTCCAGGCGCGCCACATGTACAAGGGGTTAGGCTGGATCAGCTTAACCCCTTTTTTTTATACTGTCACCGGACGGTGCATAACGCTGGTCAGGCATCTGCCGCCGTATCTGCCCGGTGATTCTGATCTGCAGAGGAAGATATGAAAGTCGGCATTATTGGGCTGCCACAGACAGGTAAAAAGACCCTGTTTCAGGTGTTGACCGGTAACGAAGTGCAGGAGACAGGCGGCCCCCTGAAACCCATTCCCGGTACTGCAAATATTGTTGATCAACGTTTCGATCGGCTGGTGACCATGTATCAGCCGAAAAAGGAGACCAGGGCGCGTATCGATTTTGTCCTTTTGCCGAAGCTGGAACAAGAGGTGATCGTTAAGGGCGATGTTTTCCGGGATATCAGTGATGTGGATACCCTGTGCCACGTGGTTCGCGCCTTTGAAGATGATTCGATATACCATGCTGCCGGCTCGGTGGACCCTTTGCGGGATGTTGCCGCTGTCAACGCCGAGTTGCAGCTCCACGACCAGCTCTTTCTTGAAAAGCGCATCGATCGTCTGGAAACAGGTCTGAAAAAGGTGAAGGATGAGCGACAGCTCAAGGAGCTGGCCTTGCTGAAGCGTATGCAGGAGCATCTGGAAAACGATCATCCGCTTCGTCTGCTGGAGTTGAGTGAAGAGGAGGATCTGCTGATCCGCAGTTATCCGCTGCTCACCAGAAAGGAGATGATCCTGGTCTTCAACATCGGTGAAGATCAGGTCAACGACACCTCTCTGCTCGACCGGGTACAGGATCTCTGTGCAGCCGAAAAGATGGAGGCCATGGTTGTGTCGGCCGGGGTGGAGTCGGAAATAGCCCTGCTTGACAGCGAAGAGGAGCGTCGGGAATTTCTGCAGGATATGGGTATTGAAGAGCCGGCGCTGGAAGTTCTGACCGGCCTGTGTCTCAAGGCCCTGGGACGTATCTCCTTTTTCACCGTGGGGAAGGATGAGGTGCACCAGTGGCTGGTCCGTACCGGTTCACCGGCCCCGGTGGCCGCCGGTGTTATTCATTCTGATCTGCAGAAGGGATTTATCCGGGCAGAGGTCATAAAGTATGACGAACTGATTGCTCTGGGAAGCGAGGCTGAACTGAAAAAAGCCGGTAAACTCGCTGTTCAGGGTAAGGACTATACCGTCGTTGACGGAGATATCCTGAACATCCGCTTCAATGTGTAACACCGTTGCAGCGGCAACTGTCCAGGAGATCAGGCGGTCGGCCGGTCCTCAGGCGTGATCTTCTTTTTGATATCAATGATCGGAGTCCCGTCAAGGACGTCCAGTCCGACAACTTCCAGGCAGTTGTTACGTATCGCCAGTATCCGCACTTCGGAGAGTGCAATCGGGTTCGGCCGATCCGGGCTGCGGGTGGCAAAGACACCGTGCAGGCCGCGGGAGCGGTCCCCCCGCGGATATACCAGGAGCCGGGTGCGGTCTGACCGATCCAGCCAGAACAGGACAACAATGGTGTGTCCTGCTGCAATACCCTGCAGGCCGTCCTGAAACGCCGGGTAGATCTCCAGAACACCTTTACGATCTGATATGTCGTAGTTTTTCGGCGCGTCTTCCCGGGAAGTGATATCGCAGTGGACGATACCGATGGGCTGCAGAATGGGCTGAGACATGGAGTGCTCCTTGATTCGTCGTGTGCTTGAAAGGGGTTACCCGGCCGCAAGGGTCCGGACGCGGTCACAGGTTGCATCGAGATCAATGGTACGCAGCTGTCGATCATAAACCACTATCCGACCGTTGACAATGACCGTGCGGACACTGCTGCCGGCCTGACTGTACACGAGGAGCCGGGGGCCATGAAAGGGTTGGGTATGCGGTTGCTGAAGATCAAGGAGGATCAGATCAGCCGGCGCACCGGGTGCCAGGGTGCCGTGACCGTTTTGCAGCCCCAGGGCCTCGGCACCACCGGCTGTGGCCATGTGCAGCAGTGTGCCGGCGGGTGCTGCTGCGGGGTCACAGGGGGTGACCTTGTGAACTTTAGCGGCAAAATCCATTTCCCGGAAGATGTCCAGGCTGTTGTTGGAGGCTGCGGAGTCTGTGCCCAGGGCAAGTCGCACGCGCTGCTGCAGCATGGCACTGAGCGGCATGCGCCCGGAGGCCAGTTTGGCATTGCTCTGTGGACAGGTGACCACCGCGCAACCGTGTGCCGTCAGATCGACGAGGTCACTGTCTGTTGCCCATGTGCAGTGGACACAGATCGTGTCCGGATCAAGCAGGTGCAGGGCTTGCAGATGGCCGATCGGAGTTGAGGCCTGCGGTTCAGCAATGTGACGGCCTTCGTCTCTGGTTTCGGCAACATGAATAAACAGAGGCGCCTGGTGATAACGGGTCAGCTCTTTGGCCTGTTGCAGCGTTGTATTGGAACAGGTGTAGGCAGAGTGAGCAAAGATGCCGGGTGTGATTAAGGGGTCACGCCCCTGCCAGTGTTCCAGGAAACGAGCGGCAACCTTGATGTTCTGTGCAGGGTCAGGGACACCGGGGGCTGGAAAGTCGAGGACAGCCTGGGCGGCCACACAGCGGATACCTGTTTCCACACAGGCACGTGCCACTTCGTCCTCCAGGAAATAGCCGTCAGCTACGGTGGTCGTACCGCTGAGCAGCATTTCCGCGGCAGCCAGTTTGCTGCACCAGTACACCATCTCCGGGTTGACCTGTCTGGCTTCGGCCGGAAAGATGTGGGTCTGCAGCCAGGTATGCAGGTCAAGGTCATCGGCCAGGCCACGGAACAGTGTCATAGGGGCATGGCAGTGTCCATTGACCAGTCCGGGCATGACCAGTTGTCCTGCACCGCTGATCACGGTTGCATCTGCTGTCGGCGGACAGGCGGACATGGGACCGACTGTACTGATCAGTGTACCGGTGATCGCAACAAACCCTTTGGCAATCACCTGTTCTGTGTCGGGAAAGGGGAGAATTGTCGTGTTGGTGATCAGGAGATCGATGTGCATAAGTGATTGCGTGCGGTCGTGAAGATGGTGTATCACTTTGGTCGGTTGGATCTGAAAGGACATTATACCTGAATGTGCCGAAGTCGCAAACCTGCGGGCAGGCGCTGTCACAGCAGGGCTTTGGGCAGGTCGTTTGCGTGTGAACGTCGACGGCTGAGAAGGAGAACAGAGAATGAATATTCAGGAGAAAAAAATCTTTATCAGCCAGCTGACCGCCGGTCAGCAGCTGCAGGATGTATTTCTGGTGGCAAAAAAATCACTGGCTGATACCAGGGCCGGCAAACCCTACCTTGCCATGACCCTGATGGACCGGACCGGTGAGATTGAGGTCAGGGTCTGGGAGAACGCGCAGCAGTATGACGCCCTGATCGAAGAGGGTGACTATGCCCTGGTGCAGGCTGTGGTCAAACCCTTCCGTGACCAGTTGCAGATGACCGTGACCTCCCTGCGGAAGGTGGATGAGACAGCGGTGGATCTGGCATCTTTTCTGCGGACAAGCACAAGGCCGGCGGCTGAGATGCATGCCGCTCTGGATGCGGTGATCGGTTCCATTACTGATCCGGCACTGCAGCAGCTTCTGCAAACCATCTTTCAGGGAGAGGTGCTGCAGAAATTTCAACGGGCGCCGGCTGCCAAAAAGTTACACCATGCCTATATCGGCGGCTTGATGGAACATACCCTGTCGATTGTCGGCATGGCGGACAAGGTGGCGGACCATTATCCCCTGATCGATCGGGACATGCTGATTGCCGGAGCCCTGGTGCATGACCTGGCCAAGATTGAGGAGTTTGATTATTCCAAACCAGCCTTTCAGTACACAGACCGGGGGCGCCTGGTCGGTCATCTGGTCATGGGAGTGGATATTGTGCGCCGGGCAGCCGGGCAGGTACCGGCGATCACAGACGATCAGCTGGACCGGCTTCTGCACATGATCCTCAGTCATCACGGCCAATACGGCTTTGGCTCCCCGGTGTTGCCCATGACGCCGGAAGCCATCCTGCTGCATTATCTTGACGACATGGACGCCAAGATGCAGTACATGGAATCATTGTGCGTCAAGATGGACGGTAACAGCTGGCAGTGGACCGATTATCAGCGGCATCTGGAGCGCTATCTCTACCTTCGTGCCTGCGGGGCAGCTCAGGAGGAAGGGGCGGAGCAGGCGGAAGATATCCCTGATCCGGCGGCCTCTTCACCAGCTGAGCCGGTTCGTCAGCCCAGGGAGAAATCGTCGTTGGCCCATCGCCAGCAGTCTCTCTTTTAAGCGGTGATGTTTTCCTCGCTGACAGGTCAAGCCAGGGCCCTTTCCCTGTTGAATCGAGCCCTGACCAGTGGCCGTATGGCCCATGCCTACCTGTTTGTCGGTCCCGACGGTGTGGGAAAGACCACCTGTGCTCTGGAGCTGGCGGCAGTCCTCCTCTGTCGGCATCCTCAGGAGGGACGACCGTGTACGATCTGTCCGGGGTGCCTTAAATTACAATCCGGTAACCATCCGGATCTCCTGCGTCTGCAACCGGACGGTGCTGCCCTTAAAATCGATCAGATCCGCGGGTTGAAAAAAACGCTCAACTATGCACCGTTTGAAAGCAGGGTACGGATCGTCATCCTGGAAGAGGTGCAGACCATGCGGCGGGAGGCCGGTAACAGTCTGCTGAAACTGCTTGAAGAACCCCCGCCCGATAATCTGCTTATCCTGATCAGTAACAGTCTTGATGCTCTTCTCGGGACCATTGTTTCCCGCTGCCACGTCATTCCCTTTGTTTCACTGCCGCTTGAGCAGGCAGCTGCCGTTATCCACCGGCATCGCCCGGAGCTCGATACTGCCGATTGTCATGCCCTGGCCGCCCTGACCGGTGGTTGTCCGGGCCAGGCGCTGGCTATGGAGACGGATGGGGCTCTACCGGTTTATCAGCGCATTCTCCAAACCATAGCGGCGGATGAACAGTCCGGAGCACAGCGGATTGAACAGGCGATCACGCTGGCTGTCACCCTGGCCGACTGTAAGGATGGGCTGGAGAATGTCCTGCATCTTTTGCGGATCTTTTTTAAAGATGCAATGATGGTGCACTGCGGTTTAACCGTTCCGAACATGCCGCTTGGTGTGGAGCAGATAAGAGAACGCTGGAATTTAGACGGGCTTTCTGCTAAGATTGCGGCCATTGACCTGGCCGAACAGGCACTTGCCGGGAACTGTAACCGTGGTCTGATCAGTGAAGTTCTTCTTCTGGAACTCCTTGATTGCACACACCTCAACATCGAATCAGTATGATTGAACAGCCAAACGCATCGCAACTTGCTGATGACGCATCCCTTATGATGGAAGGCAGTGGCGGGGAAGAGGCGCTCTGTTATTATAAAATCTATTTTCGCGAGCAGGGGCAGCGCTTTACTGCCAATGCCCACCTGGCAGACCTGATCCCGGGAGACCGGGTTATGGTCCGGATGGAACACGGTATCGAGCCGGCAACCATTGCCGATCGCAGCCCGGGAGTACCTGCCGGGGACCGGGCAGCGGGCTATCCTATTCAACGTCGGGTGAGTGAGGAGGAGGATGAAAAGTATACCCTCCTGGCACAGTTGGAACACGAGGCCTTTCTTCTCTGCAAGGACCGTATTCAAACACTCCACCTGCCCATGCATCTGGTCCGGGTCGAGCGATTTTTTAACGGGTCAAAGATAATTTTCTACTTTACTGCTGAAAGCCGCGTGGATTTTCGGGAACTGGTCAAGGTGCTGGTCCATGAGTTTCGAACCCGCATTGAGATGCGCCAGATCGGGGTTCGCCACGAGACCCAGATGATCGGAGGCATCGGGCACTGTGGACGCGAACTGTGCTGTTCCCTGTTTTTGACCACCTTTGATTCGGTTTCAATCAAGATGGCAAAAGCCCAGGATCTCCCCCTTAATCCGGCTAAAATATCCGGGCTGTGCAACCGCCTGCTCTGCTGCCTGACCTATGAGTATGAGACCTATAAGACAATGAAAAAAGGGATGCCCCGGGTTGGACGACAGATCGAATTCGAGGGCACTGTGTACCAGGTCACCCGCTTGATCCCTCTGCTCGGACAGGTGGCGACGATCTCATCCCAGGGCGAAGAGCGGGTGTTCACCGAGGAGGAATGGCGTTCCGCTGATCCGGTCCTCAAGACAACAACCCGGAAGAACATCAGCAAACGTGGTAAAAAGATGAAAGCCGATGCCTGGAAGGATCAGGAAGAGGCCGAGGAAAAGTGAGCAATGCACCTGCGGGCTGTGCTCTTTTTGCTCCGACCGATACCATGATCCGTCTTCTCTACTGTTCATTCTAACTGTTGAGCCAGTATGCCGACCTACGTCACAACCCCGATCTACTATGTCAATGCCATGCCGCACCTGGGGCATGCCTATACCACGATAGTTGCAGACACCTACAGCCGTTTTCGCCGACTCTGCGGGGATGATGTCCGTTTCCAGACCGGCACGGATGAGCATGGTGAAAAAATCGCTGAGGCGGCGGGCAGGGCGGGCGAGGCTCCCCGAGCCTATGTTGACCGGGTGGCAGCCGCCTTTCAGGCAACCTGGCCGTTGCTGGCGGTTGCGCCTGATCACTTTATCCGCACCACTGATCCTGATCATATCAAGACTGTGCAGAGTATCCTGCAGCAGGTGTACGATGCCGGGGATATTTATTTCAGCGAATACTCCGGTCTCTACTGCCGGGGGTGTGAACGGTTTCTGACTGAAAAAGAGCTGGTGGACGGTAAATGCCCTGATCATCAGGTCGAGCCCAGCCCCATTACGGAGCAGAATTATTTTTTCCGGATGTCCAGATACCAGGACTGGCTGATCGACCATATCAAGGCCAACCCCGACTTCATCACCCCGGAACGCTACCGGAACGAGGTGCTGTCCTTTCTCAGCGATCCTCTTGAAGATCTCTGTATTTCCCGGCCGACTTCACGCTTAACCTGGGGTATTCCACTGCCCTTTGACAGTAACTTTGTCACCTATGTCTGGTTTGACGCCCTGATCAACTATCTCACCGGGATCGGTTATCCGGACGGACCTGACTTCAATACCTACTGGGCAGTGGCGGAGCACATCATTGCCAAGGATATCCTGAAACCGCACGGCATCTACTGGCCGACCATGCTCCGGGCCATGGGGCTCAATCCCTATCAGCGTCTTCATGTGCATGGATACTGGAATGTGGATGCCACCAAGATGTCCAAGTCGCTGGGGAACGTGGTGCGTCCGAAGGAACTGGTCGATGCCTTTGGCGTGGATACCCTGCGTTACTTTGTGCTTCGGGAGATGAGTTTCGGTCTTGATGCCTCGTTTTCCAGTGATGCTATCCTGGCCCGGCATAATGCGGATCTGGCCAACGATCTGGGCAACCTGTTCTCCCGCTCCCTGACCATGATCGATAAGTATGCCGACGGTCAGGTGCCGGAACGGGAGGCTGGGACCATTATCCCGGATGATCGGGCCCTGATGAGCGCGTTTACCGCCGCTATCATCGACTACAGAGAGCATATGGACGGGTTCCGGTTTCATAAGGCGTTGCAGGCGGTGTGGGAGGTGATCAGCCTCTTGAACCGATATATTGTGACCAACGCACCCTGGGAAATGGCCAAAAATCCTCGGCAGGCGGATCGGTTGCGAACGGTACTGTACTTTTTAGCCGAATCACTGTGGAAGATTGCCGTGCTTCTTGGACCGGTCATGCCGGAGACTGCCCGGAAAATGACGGTGGCCCTGGGCATGGAGCAACTGTTTGCGGCCATCACCATCGACAACCTGCAGAAGTGGGGAGAAATCCCATCAGGTACGGTGATCGATAAGGGAACGCCTCTGTTTCCCCGTGTGGAGAAAAATGTCGAAATCAGTGCTGCAACGCCGGTCAGGCAGCCATCAGCAGCGACTGTTGCTGTTGAGACCACAGAGGGCCTGATCAGTTTTGATCAGTTCCAGTCTGTGGATCTGCGGGTAGCGGAGATTGTGGCCGCGGAAAAGGTCGACAAATCAAAGCGATTGCTTAAACTAACAGTGCGGGCTCCTGAAGAACGGACCATTGTTGCCGGCATTGCAGAGTTCTATGCCCCGGAAACCCTCATCGGCCGACGGGTCATTATCGTGGCGAATCTGAAGCCGGCCAAGCTCATGGGGATCGCATCCCAGGGCATGATGCTGGCAGCAAAGGAGCAGCAGGCCGACGGGACGGAGAAACTGGTTATTGCCACCGTGGCCGCACCTGTTGCAGCCGGGAGCCGGGTAGCGTAAACCGGTGAAACCGTCAGGCCACTATGCAGTCACTCGACCAAATAAACAAGGAAAAGAGCGAATATGTTCATGCTGAGCAACTTTCTCATGGCTGTAGCTAAACTACTGAACTTCGTCCTCGGCGCCTACATTTGGGTGGTGATTGCACGGGCGGTGATTACCTGGGTCAATGCCGACCCCTATAACCCTATTGTCCGATTCTTGCGTCAGGTGACCGATCCGGTGCTGGTGAAGATCCGTCGTTTTGTCCCGGTAATGGGCGGTCTTGATCTCAGCCCCATGGTCCTTATCCTGATCATTATCTTTTTGCAGAGCTTTCTTGTCCCCACGATCCAGCAGCTGGCCATGTATTTTCAGTAAATGCGCAACCCCTCCGGGAGCTCCTGCTGAAAACACCCGGGGCCTTCTGTGTCGGACAGAGAGCATGTTTCCAGGATATCATGAAGCAGTCCGACACCACTCTTCCCTGTCTGCAGTCACTTCCCGACGGCTCTCTGTCCATTGCCCTGTATGTCCAGCCTCGGGCCGCACGTGACGGCCTGGCCGGTTTACACGAGGGCAGACTCAAGCTGCGGCTGACAACGCCGCCGGTTGACGGCAAGGCCAATAAAGCGGTGATCAGTTTTCTCGCCAGGCTGCTGCATCTTCCTAAATCTTCATTAACCATCAGGACCGGCCTGCAGAGTCGATCTAAAGTCGTTATCGTGACCGGTGCTGATTTTGAGCAGGTACAGTCTGTCTTAAGAGCCCGTCTTGCGGCGGATTCAGTATGAGTGAGTGTTGGGGGTCGGCGGTGGATGCCTGCCGAAACCTGCATCACTGCAAATTGACCATATATCTGAAACATCAGGGGGAAATATGAAAAAAATGGTGGTGGCCAACTGGAAGGCCTATCTCTCACCGGAACGGGCTCGGCAATGGTGTGCTGTTTTTGCTGAGGTGTATCGCCCTCGGCTGGATGTGGAGGTTGTCATCGCGGTACCGGCACTGTTCATGGAGTCAGCGGCAAAGTGGGCACAGCCGATTGCAGGGATATCACTGGCAGCGCAGGGGGTTTCTGCGTATCCCCAGGGAAGTTATACAGGTTCGATACCAGCGGCCTGGTTGCGGGGACTGGCCCGCTACACGCTGATCGGTCACCGGGAAAGGCGGCAGTACTTCCGGGAAACAACACAGGATGTTGCACGGCAGGCCTACGAGTCGCTGGTTGAAGATCTGCAGCCGATCGTCTGCTTTGGTCAGAATCAGATCGTCACCCAGGCTGCTGCCATGGCCTCGGAGGAGTTGCCTAAACTGCTATGGGCGTATACGCCGGAAACACCGGGCACCCTGGAGATGGCCAGAAGCGAGACAGACATTACAGCGCAGTTACCGGCCATCGGCCGGGCAACGGATAACCGTCCGGTGCTTTATGGCGGCGGGATAACCGTGGACAACGCCGACCGGCTGTGGTCATTGCCGGGGTTGAGCGGTATCATGCTGGGTAAGGCCTGTCTGGATGCCGCCGCCTTTGCTGCACTGGTGAACCGTCTTTAAGCCGGAAACATCTCTGGTTTTGCATGCACAGCCGCCGGATGTGGCAACGCACACCCGGCGGATCGGGTGGATGGCCGGTGCAGGGCAAGCAGGTGACTGCAGTCCCGAGACACCGGTAAAGACAGCCTAGTTCATCATTTCCAGCATTGCCCGGATCAGCTTATCCGCTCCCTCGGCAATCTGGTCGATTCGTGAGTTGAGCATGTAGCAGGGGGTGCTGACGATCTTCTGGTCGCGGTCAATGGCGATCTCACCCTGCATGGTTGGCTGATGGTGTGCCCCCATGGCAGCGATGTTGTCTGCAGTCCCCTGGTCCTGACCGATGGTGAGGGTGACGTTGCCAAGTACCTTGGCAAGGATCACCGGTGCTATGCACAGAGCACCGATTGGTTTGCCGGCATCGTGGATACCCTTGATAGCACCGGCCACATCCTTGTTGACGGTGCAGTTCGCACCGTCAAACGCATAGGAGCTGAGGTTTTTGGCAGCCCCGAATCCTCCCGGGATAACCAGCCCGTCAACAGAATTCGGGTTGAAGGTGGCAAGGGAGGCGATTTTGCCTCTGGCAATGCGTGCCGATTCAATCAGGACGTTACGCTTCTCACTCATCTCCTCACCGGTGATATGGTTGAGAACATGGTGTTGTCTGATGTCCGGGGCATAACATTGAAAGTCTGCGCCGTTTTTATGGATGGCCCAGAGGGTGAGGGTGGCCTCGTGGATTTCGGCACCGTCCTGGTGTCCACAACCGGAAAGAATGACGGCAAATATTTTTTTCTGCATAACAGCCTCCAAATCAACGGATTGACGAAGAGTTCGTTCCTGTCCGGGCCGGATCGCCCCGACAGGGATGGTGTTAGTCTAATGAATAAATGGCGCTGAGATTCCGATATCTTTCAGCATAGTCAAGACCATAGCCGACGAGAAAGCCGCGATCGAGGTCAAAGCCGACAAAATCGACATCAACGGCCGTGGTCCTTCGTTCTTTTTTGTCAATCAGCGTACAGGTGCGCACGTCTGCGGCCCTGCCGGCTGAAAAGTGCTGCTGCAGCCAGGCCATGGTCGTGCCGGTATCAACGATATCCTCCACCAGGAGCACATCCTTGCCGGTCAGGTCAATGTCCGGTTCCCTGATTAAACAAATGGAGCCGGATGAGACCGATGCCTTGCCGTAGCTGACCACCCGGACAAAATCGATTTCAAGGTCCAGGTCAATGGCCCGGCAAAGATCCGCTGTAAAGATAAAGGCGCCGTTCAGCACGCCAAGGAGTACCAGCCGTCTGCCCCGGTATTGCTGACCGATCTGCTGTCCGAGTTCCCGGACGCGCCGGTGGATCTGTTCGGTGCTGAGAACGGGGGTGCTCGGTAACTGTAAGTTCACCATAGTACAGGTACAGGTTTGTGTTACTGTTCATCTTGCCATTTTTTGAGAACAGCGGCAGCCTCATCCCTCTCCTCAAAGGCGTTTTTCTGGGTCAATGCTTGTGTCAGTTCCTGGATCGCCTCCTGCTTTTTACCTTCTCCATACAGCGCCAGGGCAAGATGATAGCGGAGAACCGGCAGATCATCCTGTTTTTGTACAGCCTGGGCAAACTCGTTACGCGCAAGGGTGTACGATCCGCGTTTGTAATGGACCCATCCCAGGGTATCGATGATATAGGCATCGTCCGGCTGCTGCTGTTTGGCAAGCATTGCCAGGCGTAACGCCTCACCAAGATCCGGATTTTCACTTTCAGCAATCAGCCAGGCAAGGTTGTTGGCCGCCGGAGCAAAATCCGGTTTGATGGTCAGGATGTGGGCGTACGTTTCCCGGGCCAGACCATGTTCGGCGGTCTGTTCGTAGAGTGAACCCAGGCCCATATGCGCGTTCACAGACCGGGGATGCTTGCGCAGCAGGTCTTTGTACTCCGCGATGGCCTGGTCGGTTTTACCCTGTTTGGCAAGGACCATGGCGCTCATCGTATACGAGAGGGGGTTTTCCGGGTCAAGCTCCTGAGCCTTTTGGTAGGCAGCCAGCGCCTTTTCCGGTTGGTCGGCACTCAGATAGAGATTGCCCAGAAGAATCTGCAGCCCCCCGCTCTGTGGTGCTTTGGCGATCTGGGCCTGGGCCATTTTCAGCAGATCTTCCTGTTTGGCACCTTCTGTTTGAGCAATCTGCAGCAGAAAGGTCAGTCCCTTGGCGTTATCCGGTTGGATGGTGAGCAGTTTTGTAAACGTCTGTTTTGCTTTTTCATGCTGCCCCATTGCCAGATAGGTGAGCCCAAGACCGCCGAGAACATCGACATTTTCAGGTAGTTTATTGTGGAGGTCGACAAACATCTTTTCTGCTGTCCCGTAGTCCCTGGTCGCAAACATGCTTTCAGCCAGGGTCAGCGCCGACCGGAAATCGTTAGGATTGATTTTCAGGGCAGTGGCAGCCTCTTTTTTGGCTGTTTCAAATTCTCCTTCCTGCAGTGAAAGCGCGGCCAGTAACGAGCGGGCCCTGGCAAAGCCGGGATTAAGTTTAATAGCCTCGAGCAGGGCCTCCTTAGCCTGTCTCCTGTCCATCTGGTTGCTGTGCGCCACGGCCTTGACCAGGTATGGTTTATCCCATTTCGGGTAGTCCCGGATCAGTCCGTTGATGATGCTCAGGGCTTCCGGATTTTTGTCTTCCCGGGTATAGAATTTAGCCTGAACCAGGTTGGCTCCGGCATTTTTTTCCTGTTTGGCAAGTATCTGCCCCATCAGGTGTCGCGCCTCTTCAAACCTGCCGTGGTCAAAGTAAAAGTCGGCCAGCTGTGCCTGGACATCTTCTTTCACCTCTGCGGTGTCAATGGCCTCCTTGTACTGTTGCTCTGCCTGATCGGGCTTGTGCTGTCTGGTGTAAAATTCGGCAAGGGAGAGTTTCAGCCGGCTGTTTTTCGGATCAGCTTGAACGGCCTGCTGGAGATGCTGTTCAGCTGCTGCCACGTTGTTGTGCGCAAGGTCGATGGAGGCCATCTGCAGGTACGGTTGCGGAGAATCCGGAAATGCTCCGGCCATTTTCTCAAGAATCTCCCGGGCCTTGTACGGCTGTTGGCGTTCGATGTAAAAGGACGCCAGCAGGGAGTAGTTTGTTGCCTCGTTCCGGTCGAGCTCCAGAGCCTTGAGAAAGGCCTGCTCTGCTTCCGGAAAACGTTGCATGGCTGATAAGACACGACCCTTAACACCCCACAACCGGTCATCTTCAGGTGTTTTGGCCAGGGCTCTGTCAATACCGGCAAGAGCTGCCTCATGGTTGCCCTCAAACAGCTCCACATTGGCGAGCAGGGCAAGGGCATCTTTGTTGTCGGCGTCCTTGGCAAGTATTTCGTTGAGCAGCTTTCTGGAGGCCTCTTTCTGGTCGGCAAGCAGATACAGTTCAGCGGTTTTTATCTTGGCATCGAAGTTGGCCGGGTCGAGACTCGCCGCCTGCTGTAGTTCTTCAAAGGCCAGATTAGGCTCGCCACGATTGAGGTACAGCAGCCCGAGCTGGTAACGGGCCTCGGCATATTTCGGGTCGATCTGCACTGCGTTGCGCAGCTCGATGATCGCCTCCTGTTCCTTGCTGTCCTCCAGGTACACCATGGCTTTTTTAAGGTGGGTGACCTTCTTCTGTGCCGGGTCACTGGAGCACCCGAAGAGGACGGAAACGACCAGAAAACAGGAGCAGGCGTAGACAACAACGGGCCGAAAGAAAAGGTGCATAGTATGTTCCCTGACAGGCTCAAAAAATAAAATGTAATTACATGTTGTTAACTATAACCAAGAATTCGCTGTTCTTTCTAGAAAAAGTTCGTTTTTTTTCTTTCTTATGATAAATTGCTCAATGAGAGTGGTTTATTGTACAATATTGTTCATACATCCGTAATGGAGGGGGAGAATGTTTAGAAAACAATATTTGCTTGCCATCTGGGTTCTGATCGTCATGTTTGTGGTAACCGGAGCCGTGCAGGAGGTGTTTGCCGCCGGAGATTCATCGGATGGCAGTGCCACTGAAACAATGAAGAAACAGTTGCGCAGCGACATTGTCGGCACCAAGGTGTTTCCCGGGGAAGATCAGGAGTATGTCATTGGTCATGGTGACGTTCTCTCGGTGGTTATCTACGGTGAGGGCAACATGGCGGCCACGAGCTCTGCCGCCGGCATAGGCATGGAGATGGAAGGTCTGCCCGGAGGTGAACCGACAGGTGGTCGTCAGGCAGGCGGCAACATCGCCGAGGGTGCGGTGGTAAGGACAGACGGGCGGGTCTCGTTGCTGCATATCGGTGATGTGAACGTTCTCGGAATGACAATGACCCAGGCAACCGACTATCTGACAAAACTGTATGCCACGGTGTATTCCAACCCCATGGTAACGGTGAGCCTTATGCAGAGCAACAGCCGCCGGTACACGGTTATGGGTGAGATCAGAACCCCCGGTGTTTTCAACCTTGACTATCCGGTGACCGTGGTGCAGGCCATTGCCCGCAGCGGTGGCTTTACCGAGTGGGCAAAGCACAGCATCACCGTTGCCAGGGTGGGGGATGATGTGAAGACCAGCAGGGGTGAAGAGGGAAAAACAAACCTCAAGTTTGATTACGACGATTTAGTGAAGGGGAAAAATCTGGAGCAGAATATTTACTTACAGTCCGGTGATATCGTCATTGTCCACTAGTCACCAAGGAGCGGTATGGGAATGATAACGCGAATAGGGGCATTTGTTTTGGCCGTGGTGGGAATGGCCGGTATGAACGAAGCCTGGGCGCGGCAGAACATAGCCATTGGTGAGCTGACGATCGGTTATGACTATCAGGATCGCAACTATAAAAATGGCGACCACAGGTATTCAAGCGAATCAGATGCCCGGAATCTCTTTGCCAGCCCGAGAATACGGCTTTCTTCCCGGGGATCAAGCGACCTGCTGGAGTTCACCTATGCCCCCTCCTTTACGTATGACGATGCCGACAACAGTAACTTTGTCGGTCATGATCTCGGCCTGCTTGCTGAAAAGAACATCACCCGTGATTGGTTGGTTCAGGTTACCGACAGCTACTACAAGGGTGAAGACACGGTCGGCGATTACACACAAAGACGGGCAGCGATCATGCCGGAACCAGAGGGGTCGATGTCAACACCACCGATCGGCGCGGGTCCGATTGACGACGGCATACGTGAGTTTTCCGATATCTATGGCCGTCAGAGGTACTGGCGCAACGACTTGAGCCTGCGCACTGACTACACCTATGCGCAGGACTCGATCGTCGGACTTGAATACCGCTATGGTGTGCTCCGGTACGATGATGATGCCGGCAGAAGAGATTCCGACTACGACCGGCATGAAGGGGTCGGTCGTCTCTCCTATCGGTTTGATACCAACTGGCATGGCGAATCGGAATTCTCCTATGTCAAAGGTATCTACGATGAGATTGACGCCGATAGCCCGGATGCGGTCGATGAAGATCTGGAAGAGTACCATGCCATGCTCAGGCTCAATTACCGTTGGCGGCCCCATGATATCTATTTCGGACGGTATATGTATACAAAAACGGCCTATGAGGATGAAGTGTATGAGGATTCGACGATCCATGCCTTCACGTTTGGCTGGGATCATGATTTCAGCCCGCGGCTGAGCACGACCCTGTCCGGCGGGCCCTCCATTGTGACCTTTGAAAACAGCGGTGATGAGACCGGGTATAACGCCTATGCCGGGCTGCGCTGGGCGGTCTCACCAATCAGTAATCTGTCGGTGCATGTAGCCCATGACTATGAGTTTGATAACTTTGACACCCGGCAGGTTGGGTTGACAAAAACGTGGAGTTCCGGGCTCGCCTTTGATCACCGTTTTACGCCGCATCTGGGGACAACGCTGTCAGGGGGCTATGCGCGGAGCAAGCATGAACACCCTGCTGTTGCCGGGTTGCCCGAGGAGTATGACCGTTTCGACTATACGGAGAAGATATACCATGTCGGCGTGGCAATGCAGTACAACTTCCTGCAGCGCTATACCCTTGCCGCCTCCTATCGATACGCTGACCATTCAGAGCCGGGGGACGAGTATGATGAACACCGGTTTTTTCTCTCTCTGACAGCTGCCACCGAACTGTGGCGCTGGTAGTCCGGGACGGCGCGTATCAGGGGCGGGTTCTTTTTAGTTCTCTTTTAAACAGGCAGAAATGATGTACCTGAACAGGCGAGTATGAGCGGAATAGCCGGTTATTTTAATATCCAGGCTTCTCCGAAGGGATCTTTGCGCTGTCTTGAGCAGATGGTCTGGGCACTGCGTCACCGGGGGCCGGATGGATTTGGTTTTTATCAGGATGCCCTGACCGGTCTTGCCCATGCACGTCTTTGCACCATTGATCCGGAGACCGGCTGGCAGCCCGTCTGCAATGAAGACCGGTCGGTATGGGTGATCGCCGACGGTGAGATCTTCAACCATGCTGCACTGCGCACGCAACTTGTGCAACAGGGGCACCGGTTTGCCGGTCA
Organism: Desulfobulbus oligotrophicus; assembly: GCF_016446285.1. Classification (NCBI taxonomy): domain Bacteria; kingdom Pseudomonadati; phylum Thermodesulfobacteriota; class Desulfobulbia; order Desulfobulbales; family Desulfobulbaceae; genus Desulfobulbus; species Desulfobulbus oligotrophicus. Next base: position 440,530 of record NZ_CP054140.1, on the reverse strand, counting down.
TTCCGACACCGAGGTGCTGGTGCATCTGTATGAGGAAAAAGGTGTTGATTTTCTGCTGGAGTTGAATGGCCAGTACGCCATTGCTCTGTACGATGCCAGGAGACAACGGCTCTTCCTTGCCCGCGACCGCATGGGGATCTGCCCGTTATTTTACTGCCGGCACCAGGGCCGGTGCTATTTCGGCTCGGAAATGAAAGCCGTTTTTTCAGCAGATCCTTCCCTGCCGCGCCAGATCGATTCCCAGGTTCTGCACGATATCTTCACCTGCTGGAGCCCGGTGGGGGCAGACACGGTTTTTGCCGGTATGCGGCAACTCCTGCCCGGTCATGTTGTGGAGGTGAGTGCACAGGGTATCGGAGAACAGCGGCCATACTGGACTCTGGCCTACAATAGCGGGCCGGACTGTCAGGGGTCGGTGGCAGAGCTTGCCGAGGAATTGCGGGCTCTGCTCACCGACGCTGTACGTCTGCGTGTGCAGGCTGATGTACCGATCGGCGCGTATCTGAGCGGCGGGCTGGACTCATCCGTGATTGCGGCTCTGATCCGGCAGTGCACCAAAACCCCGCTGCAGACCTTTGCCGTTGCCTTTGACGACGCTGTGTACGACGAGCGGCAGGAACAGCTCAGGGTCAGCGAGTACCTGCAGACAGAGCACGAGCGGATCGTGTGCAGCTATGCGGATATCGCCCGGGTTTTTCCGGAAGTGATCTTTCATGCCGAAACCCCGATCATACGCACAGCACCTGCACCAATGTTTCTCCTCTCGGGTCTGGCACGGGAACATGGATGTCCGGTTGTTCTCAGCGGTGAAGGGTCCGATGAGATCCTTGGCGGGTACGATCTGTTCAAGGAGGCAAAGGTGCGTGCCTTTATCAGTGTGCAGCCGGATTCGGCATGCCGCGCCATGCTGCTGAAGCGGCTCTATCCGTACCTGGCGCTTTCTCCGACCCGCTCGGCCGGATATGCCCGGCAGTTCTTTGCCACCACAGTCCATCCGGAATCCGATCTGTTTTACGCCCACCAGCCGCGATGGAAGAACGGCCGGTTTCTCACCGGCTTTTTATCCGACTCCCAAACCACTGATCAGTATTCCTCACTTGAAAAGATACATGCATTTATGGCAAGCTCTATGCAGGGTCAGGATTTTTTTACCCGTGCCCAGTCTGTGGAATCCAGACTGCTGCTGCCCAACTACCTGCTCTCTTCGCAGGGCGATCGCATGGGAATGGCCCATTCAGTGGCAGGGCGTTATCCGTTTCTGGATCACCGGGTGGTTGAATTTGCCGCCCGGATACCCGGCCGGTTGAAGATGAAGGGGCTGCAGGAAAAGTATCTTCTGAAAAAGGCAGTGCACGGTCTGTTGCCCGCAGCAACGGTGCAGCGGAAAAAACAGCCGTATATGGCGCCGGATATACCGAGTTTTTTCGGAACAGCCGTCCCGCCGTACGTTGAACATCTTCTTTCACCGGCGTATTTGAGCACAACACAACTGTTTAAAACGGCTATGGTAGCAAGTCTTGTTGAGAAGTGCCGGGCGAAATCCCGACAGGGATTCCGGGAAAACATGGCGCTTGTCGGCATTTTGTCCACCCAGTCCCTGTACGATCAGTTTGTCGAAAACTGGCGGGTGGAATGTCCGGCGTCTCTTGAGAAGACGAAAAAGTTGATTCGGATGTGAGGCTATAATGCAGGAGAACATTGATACAATTCGGGCTTTTATTGTTTCCAACTTTCTCTTTGATACAACGGAAACACCACTGGAGAACGATACCTCTTTTCTGGAGCAGGGGATCATCGATTCCACCGGCGTCCTGGAGCTGGTGGAGTGGCTTGAAGAAACCTTTTCCATAAAGGTGGCAGACGAAGAACTTATTCCGGAAAACCTGGATTCAGTGCATCTGCTGGCGCAGTTCGTTGGCAGAAAAACAAGCTGATACAAAACAGATATGCTGCTGACTGATTATCTTACTACCGCCACCGAACGTAACCCTGCCAAGACGCTGCTTATCCATGGCGACAGGCGGTTTACCTACGGTGATGTCAACAGGGCTGCCCAGGGCATTGCTACGGGACTGCTGGGTTTCGGCCTGGAGCCCGGGTTTCGCGGTGCGCTGCTCACAGACGATCCCTTCTGCTATATTGCCTCCTATTTCGGGATCCAACTGGCCGGCGGGGTGGTTGTCGGGCTCAACACGCAAACATCCGCTGCCGGACTGGCGTACGTCCTTGATGACTGCCGGGCCTCTGTGCTGATTGCCGCCAATAAATTTGTCCGCTACATCCAGGCCGCACTTCCCCAGGCACCCTCGGTGCAACAGCTTGTACTCGCCGATGCCGGTGAAGACCCACAGGATGAGCAGCCATGGCGTACGCACAGCTTTGCCGATCTGTGCACCTGTCCGCCGTCAGCCGCACAGATGCTGCCGTACCGGTCTGCCTGTGATTTTGCCCAGATCATTTACACCTCCGGCACCACCGGCAAACCAAAAGGCGTTGTCCTGCGCCATGCAAACCTGATCGCCAACACAACCTCCATTGTGTCGTACCTCGGGTTGCAGTCGTCGGACCGGGTCATGGCCGTGCTACCCTTTTTTTATTCCTACGGCAACTCAATTCTGCTGACCCATGTGGCGGTGGGCGGCTCCCTGGTGGTGAACCAGAGTTTTCTCTATCCGAACACGATCCTGCAGCAGATGCTCGACCACGAGGTCACCGGATTTTCCGGGGTGCCTTCAACCTATGCCCTGCTTTTAAACAGGTCATCAATCGCTTCCTTTTCCTTTCCAAAGCTGCGGTATCTTACCCAGGCCGGGGCAGCGATGTCGCCGGAGCTGGCCAGACGATTGAAGGGTATTTTTCCGGCAAGCGCCATTTATATCATGTACGGCCAGACCGAGGCCTGCGCCCGACTTGCCTACCTGCCCCCTGAAGAGCTTGAGCGCAAGCCGGGCTCCATTGGGAAGGGCATTCCCGGTGTCGAGCTGCAGGTGTTGGACAAAGACGGTAAACTGGTCTTGCCGGGTGAGATCGGCGAGATTGTCGCCCGTGGTGAAAACATCATGGCCGGCTACTGGAACCGTGTTGAGGAGACCCGCGAGGTCCTTCGGCCGGAAGGGCTGTGGACCGGTGATCTGGCGCAATACGATGAGGAGGGTTTTCTCTACATCGTCAGTCGTAAAAGCGATCTGATCAAGTCCGGTTCGCACCGCATCGGTCCGAAAGAGATAGAAGACGTGCTTGCCGAGCATGCTGCCGTGCACGAGGCAGCGGTGTTCGGTGTTCCGGATGAGATCCTTGATGAACGTATCTGCGCCTGTGTCGTCCTGCGGCCGGAATGCGCGTGCAGTGAAAAAGAACTGAAGCTTCACTGTAAAAAATATTTGCCGCAGTATAAGATACCGCATGAGGTTGTTTTTGTTGCCGACCTGCCGAAAACAACCTCCGGGAAGATCCGGAAGAATGAACTGCGTGCCACTCTTCTGCACAGGTAAGAAAAAATGTCGGAGTCACAGCAGCAGATGATCAACTATTTCACCGTTGATGTTGAAGACTACTTTCAGGTTGCGGCCTTTGAACGGATCGTGTCGCCGGGCAAGTGGGACGGCTACGTCTCCCGGGTTGAGCGAAATGTCGATTTCCTGCTGGATATGCTTGATGAGCACGGGGTTAAAGGCACGTTCTTCGTGGTTGGCTGGACTGCAGAGCGGTATCCGGACATGGTGCGTACGATCGCTGCCCGGGGGCATGAGCTTGGCTGCCACAGTTACGCCCACAAAAAGATCTATGATCTCACCCCGGAAGAGTTTCGGGCCGATACTGCCAGGGCAAAGGACATCCTTGAAAACATCACCGGGCAACCGATCACCGGGTATCGGGCTCCCACCTACTCGATAACCAAACGGTCCCTCTGGGCCCTGGATATTTTGCAGGAGCTGGGTTTTACATGGGATTCATCGATTTTCCCTGTGGTGCACGACCAGTACGGTATTCCGGATGCGCCCCGGTTTCGTTTTAAATGGCCGGACCACGATCTCGTCGAATATCCCATGTCCACCATGCCCGCTCTGGGGCAGAACATCCCGGTATCCGGTGGCGGCTATTTCCGGATCTTTCCCTACTGGTTCACCAGGATGGCGTTACGAAAGATCAACAGCCGGGAACAGCAGCCGTTTATCTTTTATCTGCATCCCTGGGAAGTGGATCCTGAACAACCCCGGATGAATAATGCCGGCTGGAAATCAAGGTTTCGGCATTACTGTAATCTGGATAAAACAGCATCCCGGTTGAAACGGCTGTTAACCGATTTCCGGTTTGCACCTATACCGGGTACTACTGTGTGAGGGAGACATCAGGATATGAAGCATACATGGTTGTTACAGTTGCTGGTTGCGCTGCCTTTTTTCCTCTGGGCAGCAGAAGGTCAATGTCAGAACAGTGTGGACGGTGCTATGCATGGATCGGAACAGGATGTGTCTGTTTTGGCTCAGAAGACAATTGTTTTCGGCCATCAGTCCGTTGGTATGAATATTCTCGACGGCCTGCGTCATCTGCAGTTTGGTGACCAGACCGTTGGGGTCAACAGGATCGGTAATGGAGAAGCCCTTGTAAAGGGGGCTGTTAACCACGCGTTTATCGGCACCAATGCCGATCCGTCCGGGAAGATGAACAGTTTTTCCCGACTGCTCGATACCTATAAGGAGAGCCCCCCGGACATCGCTTTTTTCAAGTTCTGTTATCTGGATGTTGATCAGCATACAGATATCAATGGTCTGTTTGCCGAGTATCAGGAGTTGATCGCGCACCTGAAAAAAACATTTCCCCAGATGGTTATCATCCACACAACCGTGCCGTTGCGACAGATTCAAACCGGACCCAAGGCCTGGGTCAAGCGGGTCATCGGCAAACCAGTGACCGGGTTGGCGGACAACGTGGCCAGGGAAGCGTTTAATACGCTGGTACGAACGCAATTTGCACAAGATCCGCTGTACGATATTGCCAAGGGAGAATCCACCTACCCGGACGGCGCACGAGAGTCCTTTGAGCATAAGGGAAAGGCTGCCTATGCGCTGGTGCCGCAGTACACCGACGACGGCGAACACCTCAATGCAGACGGCGGCAGGCTCCTTGCCCGGCAGCTTGTTCAGGTTCTTGTGCAGGCGGCACAGGTTCAAAACGACCGCTAAGGCTTCTTGCTGTGGCAACGACAAAGCTGAAAAAGCTGTGGAAGCACTTCCGTCAGCAACCTGCGGCAACACTTACCATGCTGCGGGCCTTTGTGCGGGGATGTTTCTATATTGTATGGTTCCGCCTGACCAGTCTCGGCAGGGTGCAGATCGATTTCCCTTTTTTCTGCTACACCCGGGTCTGTATCACTGGAAGAGGCCGGGTCCACATCGGCAGGGACTGCTCTGTTTTTGTGAATAATTTTGAGCGCCTGCACATTCACACCCTGACCGGAGAGGCCAGGGTTGTTATCGGTGAACGGTGTTCCCTGGGCGGGGTGACCATCCGCTGCGCCGAAGAGATCCGACTGGGAGACTGCATCCTTGCCGCTGCGGTTCTGCTGCAGGATGTTCCGTTCTCTTTTCCGGTGGTGCGTAGTGACCGGCACACCGTGTTGCCTGCTGCACCGATCAGCATCGACGACCATGTGTGGCTGAGCGGCCGGTCGATGGTCCTGCCGGGGAGCAGTCTGGGAGAGGGATCGGTTCTGGGTATCTGCTCAGTACTGTTCCGGCAATCAGTCGGCGCCGGGTATCTGGTCCTTGGCAATCCGGCCCGGAGGCCGTTGCCGATCGCCAATCTTTTACAGATGAGAACGCATGAAAAATGACTAGGTTTACACCACCACTTTTTTCACGGATGCGATTGGCTCTTTTCAGATTCATCCATCGGAAGAATCCCCGTATCCAGGTGGGAGAAGGGTTACGCCTGGACTGCTGGCTGTCGATCAAGGGGCCCGGCCTGGTGACCATCGGGGACAACTGTGTGGTGAGTGCTCTGCCCGGCAGTGCCGCCTACATGACCACACTGTACACCAATGCCCCGGAGGCGTGCATCACCATCGGCAACAACGTCAGTCTGGTGTCGGCACGGTTTTCCAGCAGATTTGCAATCCATGTCGGTGATGGAGTGCTTGTTGAAGATGCCTCACTGATGGATACCGATTTCCATACCCTGGATATCTCCCGGCAAACGCCAAAGGATGAGACCAGGGAAACGTGCAGCATATCGATCGGCCGGGATGTGTACATCGGAGCCCGGGCATTTGTGACCAAGGGTGTGGTTCTGGAAGAGGGCACAAAGGTGTATCCAGGGGCAGTGGTGCAGAAGTCCTGGCCGGCGCAGACACTGCTCATCGGTAATCCCGCCAAACCCTTTCAGCCACAGTAAACCACACCGTACGCCTGAGTCTGCAATGAACAACGTGGAACCTCCCACCGGTTACATGCCAGGTAAGCAGGTCAACAGAACTGTCTTGTTGCAGATACTTCTGCTGGGCGGTGCTGTTGCATTCACCTTTTCCGGAGTGTGGTACTCCCTCTGGCAAACCTGGGTCGGGTCCGACGACTATGCCCACGGACTGCTCATCCCGCCCGTGGCGCTGTACATAGCGTGGCGGACACAGGCAGAACTGCCTGGCCGGCCTCTTACCCCGTCCCGGATGGGGGGCTGGCTGCTGCCTGTGTTCTGTCTGGGGTATGTGCTGGCGAGATTTGCCGAAAACGCCACCCTGTCCGCTGTGTTTATGGTGTTGACCTTTGGTGCACTCATCCTGTTCGTGGCCGGTTGGCAGACAATGCGGACGCTGCTGTTTCCACTGTTGCTGCTGTTTTTTATGATTCCTGTGCCGGAACAGGTCTACGCCTCTGTTACCGTGCCGTTACAGCTCTTTGTTTCCAAGGTCAGTGTCGATTTTGCACAGTGGCTTGATATCCCTATTTATCGCAACGGGAATATTATCCAGATGTCCAGCCGTACGCTTGAGGTGGTGCAGGCCTGCAGCGGTCTGCGTTCGCTCATGAGCCTGGTCACGCTGAGTCTTATCATGGGGTATTTTTTGCTGAACCGGAACATCCTGCGTACACTTCTGGTGATCCTGTCGTTACCGATGGCTGTGCTGGTGAACTGTTTTCGGGTCCTTGCCGCCATCCTGGTCCTGCATTTCTTTCAGTACGATCTGACCGATGATTCTGTGCACACTCTTTTCGGGGCAGCGATGTTTGGCGCAGCCCTTGGTCTGCTGTACATGCTGCAAAGAGGGCTTGCCCTATGGGATCGCTGAGCTGGGTACGGGTGTCTGTGGCGGTGGTACTGCTGCTGGTGACCGGTATACTTGTTGAAATCACCCGCAATGTGGCATCATATCATGTTACTACTCCGCTTTCCGCAGCCTTCACCACTGTTGGTGACTGGCAGGCGGCGGGCGATATTCCGCTGGACGCCGCCGTACGGGAAGCGCTCTATCTCGATGACCACCTCTTCCGCAGGTTTTCCAACGGGCATGCAGTTGTGGAACTGTACATCGGCTACTATCACTCTTTAGCCAAGGTAGGGGCTGCCCACGATCCGCTGGTCTGTTTTCCCGGACAGGGATGGGTCCTGCGCAACAAACAGACAGTGGCGCGAACCATCCAGGATCCGGACGGTGATCTGGTGTTGAAGTATACGACCGTGACGGCCGAACGCAACAGTGATCAGGATCTCTTGCTGTACTGGTTTCAGGCAGGCCGTAAGATGGCAGCCGGCACGTTTATGCAGAAGGTGTATGCGGTACAGGCCAAACTTTTCGGTCAGGAGGCGTCCAATGCCTTTGTTCGCATCAGTATTCCTTTAAAAGGGGTTTCTGTTGCCGAAGGTAAGGAGGCGTTGACGCGGTTTGCCACTGATTTTTATCCTGTTTTTTCCGACTTTGTCGGCCAGGCATCGGCGACCAAGAGGTGAAGAGTATGCTGAGTATGTTGTTTTTTCTGTCAGTAGCGCTTGTTCTCTATGTGTATGCCGGGTATCCGCTCCTGGTCAGGCTGTTGGGCACAGTCCGATCCCGGCCGATCCGCAAAGAGCCGTTTGAACCCATGGTCACTGTTATCATTCCCGCTTACAATGAGGAGAAGCATATAGGCAGGACCATAGCCAACAAGCTGGCTCTGAACTATCCCCGGGAGAAACTGGAGATTCTGGTTGTTTCCGACGGGTCCACCGACGGTACCGACAGCATTGTCAAAGACTATGCAGAAGAAGGGGTACGACTGTTGCGGCAGGAACCCCGGGGCGGGAAGACCCTGGGGCTGAACGCGGCGATCCGGGAGGCAGGCGGTGAGATCATCTTTTTTTCCGATGCCAACTCCCTGCATCATCCGGATGCACTCCGGGAACTGGTTGCCAACTTTGCTGATCCGCAGGTCGGCTATGTCACCGGCAAGATGATCTATACCAATCCGGACGGCAGTGTCATCGGTGACGGCTGTTCCGCCTATATGCGCTATGAGAACATGATCCGCCTCCGGGAAACAAAAATCGGCTCGATTGTGGGTGTTGACGGCGGGGTCGATGCGGTCCGCCGTTCACTCTACGTGCCGATGCAGGCTGATCAGCTTCCCGATTTTGTGCTGCCGCTTTCGGTTATTGATCAGGGGTATCGGGTGGTGTACGAGCCGGAGGCCCTGCTGTGTGAAGATGCCCTGTCCACCGCCGCCGACGAGTACCGTATGCGGGTGCGGGTTTCGCTGCGGGCTCTGTGGGCCCTGTATGATATGCGGCGCCTGTTTCTGCCGGGGGGTGATCTGGTCTACTCATGGCAGCTCTGGTCGCACAAGATTCTCCGTTACCTGAGTTTTCTCTTTTTACTGGGTGCACTGCTCACCAACCTGGCGCTCCTTGATAAGGGGCCGCTGTTTGTGATCACCCTGCTCGGGCAGGCGGCCTTCTATCTCGGTGCAGTGCTCTCTCCCATACTGGAAAGGTTTGGCAGGGGAAACCGTCTGCTCTACCTGGCCTACTACTTCAGTATTATCAACATGGCGGCAGCCCATGCGTTTATCAAGTTCGTCCTGGGCAAGAAGATCGTGGTCTGGAGCCCGCGCAAAGGATAGGCTCTCAAACTGAGCAGCCGTTTGTATCTGATGACCACAGACGAAGATGAACAGACACCCTGTGGACTCCGGCGACGCCGGCAGGTTCGCTATTGCCGATTGTTGGAGTGTTCTTTAACCTTTAGACAACTGTATACCTATGAACAGCGTGAGTGTCATTATCCCCACCTATAACAGGGCGCACCTTGTTGGTGAGGCCATTACAAGTGTCCTCAACCAGGACAGCAAAGACTGCTCGCTGGAGATTATCGTGGTTGACGACGGCTCTGCGGATGATACCCGGGCCGTGGTTGCGCAGTTCGGCAAGGATGTGCGGTATGTGTATCAGGCAAACCAGGGGGTCGGTGCGGCACGCAATCGCGGCTTACAGGAGGCGTCCGGCGAATGGATCGCCTTTCTCGACTCCGATGATCTGTGGCTGCCGGACAAGCTTTCGCTGCAGTTTCAGGTTTTAAACGCCTTCCCGGAGTACAGGGTTGTGCACTCCACCTTTTATACGAGTGACGGCAAAGACATCATCATTGTCAAGGGGCTGGAGTACTGGGTTGAGCAAACAAGCGGTATCAGTATGGATGATGTTGACTGGCACACCTTTTATCCGCATGCCTACAACTCCGGAGACTACGGTATCACTCGGGCAGGCCGGCCCTTTACCATCTATGCAGGCAACCTGTTTGAACCATTGCTGTACAGCGTGTGTGCAGCCTGCTGGACCAGCCTCATCCATCGGGACTGCCTGCAGCCCAAGGTGCGCTTTGCCCATGTGAAGATGTCTGAAGATTATTACTTCTACTGCCGGCTCAGCGAGAGGTGCGATGTCTTATTTATGGATACACCGACCGTGGAGAACAGGGCCCATTCCGGGCCACGGGAAACACAGAACAAGGCTTCCATATCTTTAGAAACTAACCGCTCGCTCTATAAGGAGGTGTATGTCCCCTCCACCAGCCCGTATCGACCCTCTGATGCTGCCATTACCAGGAGAATCAGGGAGAATAACACCCAGCTCCTGCTCGAATACCTGAAGGAAGGGGAACTGCAGGCAGCCAAAACACTGGTTGCCGAGGAACAGAAAGACAGTGGCTTTGAAAAGGGATGGAAATCGTCTGTGCTCCTCCTGTTGACAGCCCTGCCGTTCAACGTCGTATCAGTGTTGCGGAGAGTCAAGCAAAGAGTCCAAGCCCTTATGCCGACAGGTCGGAGCAAGTCGTAATGAGTATTTCCCGGCCAGAACAGCTGCTCATTCTGATGGATTATTTCGTCGGGCCGCAAGGTGGTACTGAGCGGCAGGTTCATGAACTCATTACCAACCTTGATCTGCAGCAGTGGCATCTCCACTTTACCGTGTTCAGGCGGGAGAAGAATTACCAGGGGGATGATCAGGGATTTGGCAAGGAGATGCGGTCGTTGGAGATCCATCGACTAGCCAGTGTCCGCACCCTGCGGCGGATGATCGGGCTTGCCCGTTTTATCCGCAAAAAGCGCATCCGGATTGTTCATATCTTCTTTAACGATGCCGCCATCCTGGCGCCGTTCTTCTGTAAGCTTGGTGGGGCTAAGGTGATCACCTCCCGTCGGGACATGGGGTTCTGGTATCGGCCCTGGCAGTTGCTGGCGCTCAAATGTGCTAACCTGTTTGTTGATCAGATTGTGGCCAACTCCGAGGCTGTGAAAGACAATACCTGCAGACGGGAAAAATTTTCACCGGCTAAGGTGACGGTGATTAAAAACAGCTGCGAGGCAGCGACCTTTCTCCAGCCTGCCCAGCCTGGTTTTCGGGAACAGTGGGGAATCAGGACAGACGATCCGATTGTTGGCATGGTGGCCAATATCTCGCCGATCAAGCGGTATCCCGATCTGCTGCGGGCCTTTGCACAGGTCCGCAGCCGGTGTCCGCAGGCCCGGCTTGTCATTGTCGGGGGTGGTGGGCCACGGGAAGTTGCCGAAATCATGACCCTGGCACTGCACCTGCGTCTGGCCGATCATGTTTATTTCCTGGGTAGTGTCCCCCAGCCGGTGGCTGTGATGAAATACTTTGACGTCTGTGTCCTGTGTTCAGAGTCTGAGGGGTTGTCCAATGCCATTATTGAATATATGGGCTGCGGTAAGCCCACTGTATGTACAGCCACCGGCGGTAACAGCGAGCTGATCAACCACGGTCAGACCGGCTATCTGGTGCCGGTGGGCGATGTATCGCAGTTGACAGAGTATATTGTACGCTTGATCGAACAGCCGGACCTGGCTGCCCAGCTCGGCAGAGCTGCACTGGAGAGTTTCAGAAACGGACCTTTTGCCGTTCACACCTCCATACAGGCGCATCAGGCTCTTTACAGGCAATTGCTGACAACAGGTTGACCTCAACTCTTTCCTCTCCTATGATACCTGTGGAAGAGAAAACCGGATTGTGAATGTATGGTACGGATGAACCCTATGAACACGTCTTTTCATGTTATTACCAGTAAAGAAGAACTGACCGAATGCAAAGAGGAGTGGACCGATCTGTATCATCGTGTTGATATCCGGTCTTTTTTTGTCTCTTTTGAGTATGTCCGGATGTGGTATACACATTTTGCCGCACCGGATGCTGTGCGCATCTACACTGTGCGTGCAGAGGAAAAACTTATCGGTCTTCTTCCCCTGGTGCTGAGGCATCACAGCGGCGGTGTGCGCGAACTCTCCAACCTGGTTAACGATCATAGCCTCATTGCTCCCCCGCTGATTGCAGTGGAATATACAGAGGTTGTTCAGCAGACCCTGCTTAACGCCCTGGTGGCCACCAAAACTGACTGGGATATATTTACCCACAGCTTCTCCTATTCGTTCTGCAGAATGCCCCACCTGTTTACCGAGAGCCGGCTGGCTGGCTGTGGATGTCTCTGGAAAAATGTAACAGAACCAACCTATGCCATTTTTTTGAAGGGCACCTTTGCAGAGTATTTTACACAGGTGTTGTCACGCAACCTGCGCAAAAATCTTAAAAACGCTGCCAACAGGTTGAACAGGGAAAAGAATGTCCGGTATTTTTTGTTGAGGGATGAGGAGGTGCTCACCTTTTGGCCGAAGTTTCTGGAACTTGAGGCCTCCGGGTGGAAGGGGCAGTCCAGGACAGCCATTGCCTGCACCGATACGGCAATACAACAGTACTACCTTGATCTTATCCGGCTTATGTCAACAACAGATCAGATTTATCTCTATGGCCTGGAGATTGATGGCGTGCTGGTGGCTGGTGAGTTCGGCTATGTGGATAAAGATATTTTTCACCATGCAAAGGTGGCCTACAATGAGCAGTTCGCCCACCTGAGTCCTTCTCACCTGCTTATGCTCCATATTCTTGAAGACCTGCCCGTACATTTTCCACAGGTAAGACTCTTTCATATGTTTCCCTGGGATACAGGCTATAAGCAGAGATTTGTCGATGAGCCGTCTTTTTACACCACCACAACGCTTTACAGTTCCACCTGGAGGGGCCGTACACTGTATGCACTTCGCTGGTTAAAGGATCAGATGAAAGAACAGATGCCCGGTGTGGTGGGTGGAGTGAAGAAAGCCATGGCCGCCATCAGGCCCACCGGCAACTGAGCGGAGCTGTAGTGCGTATTCTCCATGTACTTGACAGTGGCGGCATGTATGGAGCCGAGGTCATGCTGCTGCACCTGATGGCAGCTCAGGAGGAGCTGGGCCTGACCCCCATTCTGGCCAGTATCGGTGAGATCGGCATGCCGGACAAGGCAGTGGAGGTGGAGGCCCGGAAACGGGGATTGACGGTTCAGCCCTTTCGGATGCGCGCCGGTTTCAACTTGGCCGGGGCACTGCATCTGCTTGGCTGGGCCAGAGAACAGGGTGTGCAGGTTCTGCACTCCCATGGCTATAAGGGGAACATCCTCCTGGGTATGCTGCCCCGAAGACTGCGGCGACTGCCTCTGGTGGTTACGGTACACGGCTGGACCTGGACCGGTGGTCTGTCCCGGATGATGGTGTACGAGTGGCTTGATGCCCTGTGTTTGCGGCGGGCACAGGCAGTGGCGATTGTGAACAGTGTCATGCGTTCGCATCCGCGATTGCAGGCCATTGCCGGTCATCGGTTACATGTTATCAATAACGGTATCCCCCTGGCAGATACAGACAAAGAGTCTTCCGAGCCGCCTCTAGGGCAGGAGATCCTCGACTCTGTCGGGCAGGGAACCTCTATTGTGGCTTTGGGCCGTCTGTCAGAGGAAAAGGGGCTGCTGTTTCTTATCCGCGCCGTGGGCGAGCTTGTGGCCATGGGCCGGGATGTCTGTCTGGTGATCCTTGGTGAGGGGCCGCAACGCCCCGAACTTGAACAGCTGGTGGAACAGCTTGGTTTGTCCGCACGGGTGAGGATGCCTGGTTTTGTTGATGATGGGACACGGTTTCTCTCCTGTTTTTCCATCTTTGCGCTGCCGTCCTTGACTGAAGGGCTGCCCATGGTGCTGCTCGAAGCCATGGAGGCAGGCCTGCCAATCGTGGCCAGCAGGGTCGGCGGTATTCCCGAAGTGCTCGACCATGGTCAGTGTGGTCTGCTGGTACCGGCCGGTGAGGTGGCACCACTAAGGGATGCCCTGCTGACCCTTGTGGAGAACAGCGAACAGGCAAAGATTCGGGTGCAGAGAGCAAGGGCGCGGGTACGTGCGCAGTATTCAAGTGAAGCCATGGCACAGCGTTATTTGACGGTCTATCAACAGATTATGAATGAATTTCAAGGAGCATGTTCACTGTGAGTGGAAAACTTTCTGTTGAACAACTCAATCAAGACAGGTTGCCCGATATCTGGCCGATCTGCACCACCCTGGCTCAGGCCATGGCCTATCCCAGTTTTTTTTGTACCGGGGATTGGCTGGCTGCAGTGAGTAGCGGGCTGACTTCGTCTGAGCGACCGGTTGTTCTGCAGGTGAAGGAAAAGGATCGTGTTATCGCTGTGCTCCCTCTGGTCAGCACAGCCAACATCCTTGGCGGTCGCGATCTCCACTATCTCGGTGCTGCCTTTTATCCGGATCCCCTGGGACTTATCTGTGCACCAGACGATCGAGGTCGAGCTGTTACTGCGATAAAACAGCACCTTGGCTCTGACAGTCACTGGGATCGGCTGGTGCTCTCCTTTATCCTTGAGGATGAACTTGAGGCCTGGGGTATGCCCAAAAATCAAGTGTCAGTGCAGCCGTATATATCTTTGGACACTGATTTTGAAGGAGTGTTTGGACAACTTGGGAGTAAAAGTCGTTCCAACATCCGGAAAAAATATCGTCGGATAGTAAAGGGCGGAGGTGAGTTTATTGTCGCCGTTGATGTGGATTCTAAACAAAAGTTACTGGATGCCTTGTTGCATCTACATGCCAAACGTTCCGGTGAACGAAAGCTGGAGAGTACCTTTGCCGGTCCTCACGTGGAACACCTGCACAGATGGTTGGTCACTCATTCCGACAACAGCGTTTTTTATGCTATTGTTGTCCAGGACAAGCTGATTGCGATTCAATACGGCTTTGAGTTTGGACAACGGTTTTTCGCTTACCAGATTGCCCATGATCCGGCATTCGGTCACTGGAGTCCAGGTGCAGTGCTGGTTATGCATGTATTAGAGGCCTGCTGCACGAAAGGTTTGCAGGAGTTCAACTTTCTTCAGGGTGATGAAGGGTACAAGAGCACCTGGACAACCGAGGCCCGACCCCTGTACCAGCTGGTCATCTATCAGCGCAACTGGCGTGCCGGGCTGCGGCAAGGCGGGCAACGGGCAAAGACCATGCTCAGGAAGATAGTGAGGTATCGACAGGGTGGGAGTTAAGAGTGGGCTCTGCAGCCTCTGTTTTCCGCAGGCTCTTGCGTTCTTTGGGATCCGTCGGCTGGCAGCTGCGGGCGGGATTGTCCTGATGTACCATGAGGTGCTGCCCGACACCTGTCTGTTACCGGCTTGGACCGTGGTGCGGGAGTCAGACTTTTGCCGGCAGATGGAGTATCTGCGGCAGCATTTTGATGTCATCTCCATGGATGCGGCTGTGGCGCGACTTGCAGACGGGCACCACGCAGAACGACCTTTTGCAGTGGTCACCTTTGACGACGGATATAGCGGTAACGAGCAGACAGTGCTGCCCATCATGGAGTCCATGGGGTTGCCGTTTGTGGTCTATGTTGCTACCCAGGCTCTGGTCGGCAACACGTTGTACTGGTACGACAAAGTCATCAACCTGCTGGGGAGCGGAAAAGAACAGGAGGTAAGGGTTCGGTTGCAGAATGGCGGGCAGCAACGGTTCCTTCTGCCATCCGGTTTCGCTTCAGAGAACCGGCGCTGGACAGCCATGCAGCAACTATTGAGCTTTTTAAAACAACAACAGCCGGATGAACGGCAACAGCTGGTGGAGGAGATTGGTGCAGAGGCCGTGCATTTCGAGTCTGTGCTGACCATGCTGACAGCGGAGCAGTTGAAACGCCTGGCCGCTTCAAACTGTGTCACCATCGGCAGCCACACCCATGGGCATGAACTGCTTATCCAGCTCCAACCGGAGGAGATCGGCGCTACAGTGCAGACAGCCAACAGGCTGCTCAGCGAGATCATTGGTGATCCACCTGCCCATTTTGCCTATCCCAATGGTGATTACAACGAGCTGGTTGTGGAGCAGATTAAAAAGGCGGGGTACAGCACCGCAGTAACCACAACAGGCGGGATATGGTCTGCACACAACAGTCTCTATGAAATTCCCCGGGTCGGTATCGGCAGGTTTGACAGCAGGGCCCGATTCAGGGCACTGGTGTCCGGGTACCTGCCCTGAGCTGATCTCTTCCTTGCAATATTTCCGTTGTAGTTTTATGTATCTGTCCACATGGTTGCAGTCAGGGTAATTCTCCAATTTACTTGTACAGAGGGGAACACGTGAACATCCTCATCAGAAAGATTTTTGCCATACTGACAAAAAGAGAACGGTATTTTATCTACTTTCTTTTTGTGTGCATGGTTGCCCTGGCCGTGGTTGAGATGGCCGGTATTGCCTCGATCATGCCCTTCATGGCTGTTGTTGCCAGCCCTGGTATCATTGAAGAGAACCGGTGGCTGCATTGGACCTATGAGTTCCTTCGTTTTAACAGCCGGGAAAGTTTTCTGTTTTTTCTCGGTATCCTTGTTCTTGGCATGCTGGTGTTCAGTAACCTGTTCAAAGCCTTCTCCACCTGGGTAACGCTTCGTTTTGACAATGAACTCTACTATACCCTGGGTAGACGGCTGCTGGCCCAGTACATTGCCCAGCCATACGTGTTCTTTGTTAACCGCAACACCTCGGAGATGGGGAAGAATGTGCTGGAAGAGGCCAGAAGGGTTATTGTCGGCGTGATCAGTCCGTGCATCCAGGTCTGTTCAAGTCTCTTGATCAGTCTGTTTATCTTCACGCTCCTTTTTGCGGTTAACTACACCATTGCCCTCAGTATTATCGCTGTTTTAGGCTCTTCCTATACCCTGATCTTTTTAGTGGTGCGGCGCTACCTGGCCCGGATAGGTGAAGAGCAGGTGTTTTCCAATGCCATGAAGTTCAAGGCGGTCGGCGAGGTGCTCAGCGGCATCAAGGATCTGAAAATTCTTGGGCGTACCGGCGAATTTTTGAACCGATACGGGTTTCACGCCCAGCGCCATGCCCGGCACAATGCCAGTGCCGGCACGATTTCGCAGATGCCCAGGTATGCCCTGGAGATTATCTCTTTTGGCGGTATCCTGCTCATTATCCTGTTCTTTTTAAAATCCGAACAGAACTTTCATCATATTGTGCCCTTGCTGGCGCTGTACGCCTTTGCCGGGTATCGGTTACTGCCGGCCCTGCAACAGGTCTTCTCCAGTGTAACCACACTTCGCTTCAACCTTGCTGCCCTGGATGTGGTCTATCAGGATCTGGCCGGGGCAACCCGGGACCAGCAGGGAGAGGAAACAGACAAGGAGATGCCCGAGGTGACGGCCCTGCCGTTTACCCGGCAGATCGAGTTGCAGCAGGTGCGGTACTACTATCCGGACACCACAAAGCCGGCGTTGCATGATGTGGATCTGATTATCCCGGCAAATACCACCATTGGTTTTGTCGGGCCAACCGGATCGGGGAAGACCACGCTGGTTGACCTTATCCTGGGGTTGCTGACCGTGCACTCAGGCGAGTTTTTGGTGGATGGGGTTGCTGTGCAGGGAGAAAATGTGGCGAGATGGCAACGGAACCTGGGCTATGTACCGCAGCAGATCTTTTTAAGTGACGACACTATTACCCGTAACATCGCCTTTGGTATCCCGGACAAGGACATCGATATGGAGGCGGTTCAATGGGCGGCCCGTATTGCCAACCTGGATGCGTATATCACCAACGAGTTACCACTCCAATACGACACAGTTATTGGTGATCGCGGCGTGCGTTTAAGCGGTGGCCAGCGGCAACGCATCGGTATTGCCCGGGCACTGTACCGGGACCCGAAGGTGCTGATTCTTGATGAGGCCACCAGTGCCCTGGACGGGGTGACCGAGGAGGCGGTTATGGATGCCCTGCGTACCCTTTCCCGCAAAAAGACGATTATCATGATCGCCCACCGTCTGACCACGGTGCAGTCCTGCGATGTTATCTATCTTCTGGAGCAGGGTAAAATTATTGATCATGGCACCTTTGATGAGTTGCGAGCTTCTTCCGAATGGTTTCGCCATGCTGCAAAGCAGTGACTGTTTAACCATCTTATGCAGCCGCAGATTTCCATAAGAACTGTTCTTTTGTACAGGATACCGCCCGCTGTTGTCCGGCTGGTCTACTCTTTCATGTGTCTTTCTGCTCCACGGTGAACCATGCAGACCCATCCCCTTGTCTCTGTTGTTATCCCCGCCTACAATGCCGAAGAGTTGATAGCTGAAACCCTGGAGAGCGTCCTTGCGCAAACCTATCCGCATGTGGAGATTGTTGTTGTTGATGACGGTTCAACAGACCGAACGGCTACAGTTGTCCAGGAGTTTGGTGAACTGGTGCGCTACCAGTATCAGGCCAACAGTGGTGGTTGTGCTGTGCCAAGAAATACAGGGATAAAACTGTGTACCGGTAAGTATCTCTGTTTTCTGGATGCTGATGACCTGATGACGCCCAATCGGCTGGCTGATCAGGTGGCCTTTATGGAACGCCACCCCCGGGTCGGGCTTGTCTTTTGCGACTATATCAACTTTAATGCTGCAGGCAGGTACCCGACAACGCACTTCCAGACCTGTCCTCGCCTTTGGCCGCAATTAGAGGAGCAGCAGGAACTGGTCATTGAACAGGGATGTGCCCTTCTCCTTGAAGAGAACTTCGGCTGTGCCGGTACCCTGCTCATGCGTGCCACCATGCTGGAGAAAGAACCCGGCTTTGAGCCGGGCCTGAAGGCCTGTGAAGACTTTCATTTCTACTTTCGGCTGGCCCGTCATTCGCCGGTGGGCATTGTCAACAGTGTGGGCCTGCTCCGACGGTTCCATGACCGAAACATGAGCAGCAGCTCGTTTATCATGCAGGCTGAAGGAGCACGTAGTTGCGCCATGCTGCTTGTCAGTGAGCAGAATCCGGCTTTCCGTCAACAGCTTGCTGCCACGGTTGCAGGTTATCTGACCGGGTTGGCCTACTGGTACGCGGACCATGGCCGGTTCTGGAAAGCGCTGCAGACCGATGGCCGAGCCCTTGTGCGCGATCGGCGGTGGCCTACCATCCGACAGGTGGGACGGAATGTTGTCCGCACCCTGAGTATGGCCATTGGCCTGCACAGACCAAAGCAATAGGTAAGGGGTGCTGCTGTCTGAGCGCCTCTCATTCTGAGAATGCATCGTGCATGACTGATTCACCGTCTCTCTACAGATGTGGATAGACTCGTGGATATGGAGTGAACACAGGTTCCACATACTTTTACAGGATTAGATATGGCACCAAAGGTCAGTATACTTATGGCGGCATACAATGCTAGTCAGACGATTGCTGAGACGATCGAGTGTCTCCTGTCGCAAACATTCACCGACTTTGAGCTTGTTGTTGTTGATGACGGATCTACAGATACCACAAAGGAGATTGTCGACAGCTTTGCGCAGACTGACACAAGAGTGAAGTATATCTGGCAGAAAAATGCCAGGCACCCGGCAGCACGAAACAGAGGGTTACAGGTCTGTACCGGCAAGTATGTTACCATCATAGATGCCGATGACCTGTGGACCGCTGACAAACTTGCCCGACAGATGGAGCTCATGCAGGATGAAGATGACCTTATCGTCTTAACCGGCAACACCATATTTTATGAAGAAAATGGTGAAAGAGTCTGGGGGCACAGCACGTTTCCGCCTCCTGCCAGAGACGATCGGTATACGGTGTTTGATATACTTATGATTCATATGAACCAGATGGTGATGTTCAACACCGGCCTGATCCCTAAAGAGGTGTTTGTTCGCCTGGGTGGGTATAATGAGGAAATTCTGACGGCTGAGGATTGGGAGTTGTGGTTAAAGACCGTTGTTGAGTGCAGGTTCAAGGTTATTGAAGAACCTCTGATGTTTTACCGGAAACACGCTCAAAGTTATACTTCTGGAACAGATCTGTATGTTGCTCTACTCGCCCATGAAGAGATCATCTTCAATCAGTACCGATGGAAGTATATTTCAAAAAAAGAGCTGGCTGCCGCACTTTTTGTACGTCGCATAGATACCTGTGCAATTTATCTCTATCGTAAAGACCTTCTCAGATCAATGATGACGTTGGGTCGGTCGTTACGAATACTCCGATGCTGGCACAAACGGGAACTCTGGCTCAGGGTGTCTGAGGTGGTACGTTTGGCCTTTAAGAAAATTGCTGAAACATAATATGTAATTGTTTTTTGTAATCATAGGTTGATGCGCTAGAATACTCTGTACAATAGATTATTTTAAGCAGGATAAAAATATGGGTGGTATCAGCTGCAGCTATTTGAGACAAGAGCCGATTCAACCTGCAGGCCGACACAGTGAAGAGATGGCCATGGCCCGCGAAATGGTGCAGGCTCTTCGTCAACGCGGGCCGGAAGCGCAGCGGACAACTGTTTTTGGGCATGTGATTTTCGGGCACGCCAGGTTCAACAACACCGGCTTTAATGGTGGTGATCAACCGATCTGTAATGAAGACCAGAGTGTTGCAGTGGTGTGTGATGGTGAAATCTACAACCACAGGGAACTGCGCCGTGAGTTGATCGGCAAAGGACACACCTTTCAGACAGACACCGACATAGAGGTGATTGTCCACCTCTATGAAGAGATGGGCGGAGAGCTCTTCTCGCGGTTGAATGGCATGTTTGCCCTGGTGCTGCACGATCGGAAAAAGAACATTGTGCTTGTCGGGCGGGACCGTCTCGGTGAAAAACCGCTTGTCTACTGGCAGTCTGCAGAGAAGATGCTGTTTGCGTCGGAATTGAAAGTGCTGCTGCTGCACCCGGACATCCCGCGTAAACTCAATGACGATGCCCTGGCCCTGTACTTCAACTCTTTGTACGTTCCTGCTCCCCACACCATTGTTGCCGATGTCCACGAGTTGCTGCCGGCGCACTATCTGCTGATCACAGGGGAAACACTCACCCCTGTCCAGTACTGGCAACCTGAGTTGGCAGTTAACTGGAACATGCATGAACAGGAGGCGATCGAATCCTTTCTGTCTCTGTTTGAGCAGGCGGTTGCCGCCCGCATTGGAACCAACGAACAGCTCGGCGTGTTTTTGTCCGGAGGCATAGATTCCAGCGCGGTGACAGCCTTTGCAAGCCAGTACCATCGAGGCCGTTTGCAGAGTTTTTGTGTCGGCATGCGGGATGGCGCTGATGAGCGACCCTTTGCCCGCACAGTGGCTGATCTGTACCAGACCGACCACCAGGAGGTGTGCGTCACTGACCGGGTGGAAGATGTTGTGGTTAAGGTCTGTGCATACTTTGACGAGCCTTTTGGAGACTCTTCAGCAATCCCCACCTATCTGGCTGCCCGGGAGGCGGGCAGGCATGTCAGGGCTGTCCTGACCGGTGACGGGGCAGACGAGCTGTTTGCCGGCTATAACTACTACTTTGATCAACGGTATCTGTTTAATTCTCGAGTAGTCAGTAAGGTGGTCAGAGAAACTGATACGTTCTGTATGCAGAAGCTTGGACGTACCTGTGCCGACCGCCTCTATTCCCGTAAAGGGCATGATCGATCCTGGTCAAATTGGTATGGCATGCGCAGCATGCTGGATGATGAGACAGTGGCTGCCCTGCTTGGGCGGCCATTCACAGCCCCATCCACCTTTTTTTCCACCAGCGGCTGGTTGAACTTTCACGACCAGGATCCTTTGACCGTGGCCTTCAGCCATGATCTGCAGTTTTTCCTTCCCGGTGATCTGCTGAAAAAGGTAGATATGGCGTCCAAGAAAGCGAGTCTACAGTGTCGCAATCCCTTTCTTGACCATCGTTTGGTTGAGTTTGCCATGACCATCCCTCCCCACCTGAAGCTGCGCAATCGGGAGACAAAGTATCTTCTGAAACAGGCCCTGCAGGCATATCTGCCGTCTGAGGTGCTGTTCCGCCAAAAGCAGGGATTTGGCGCTCCGGTCGAGACGTGGCTGAAAAATCAGCTCCGTGAACTGGTGCAGGACAGCCTGGCCAAAGGGTGCCGGGCCGAGCAGTATCTGGATCGAACTGCCATGGATGATCTGCTGGTACGTTTTTATGAGCAGGGGGCAACTGATTATCGCCTGTGCTTCGGCCTGTGGATGTTGCTTATGTTTGAGCTCTGGCTGGTCAATCACTGGCACACGGTGTGACCACCACACCTGTAAATCGGGAAAGGGGGCCGGTGAGCTAAAAAAACAGGGGTACTCTCTCTTTCTTTTTGAAAACCGGAAGATAACCACGTATCATCTCACAACCAATTGCAGTGGTGGAGTAACAGACAACCATCCGGCTGTGGCCGGATTATATCAGAACAGTCTATGAGCAACAGACCCTTGGAAAAGAACACCGAAAACACATCGCCGACAGTCAGCGTGGTGATTACCTGCTACAACTACGGTCACTATCTGGATGGGTGTATGCAGTCAGTGCTGCAGCAGACCTATACAGACTATGAAATACTGCTTATTGACGATGGTTCAACAGATGATACTGCCGAGGTTGTGCAGAAGTACAACCATCTGGAGAACTTTCACTACATCTTTCAGGAGAACGGCGGGCAGGCCAGGGCAAAAAATCGTGGTATAGAGTCGGCCAGGGGTGAGTTTATAGCCTTTCTCGATGCCGACGATCTGTGGCATCAGGACAAGCTGGCCGAACAGATACCTCTGTTTGCCGACCCCGGGGTAGGGGTGGTGTACAGCCGGGCTCAACTGATGGATGCCAACGGTGAAAAGATGGAAGTGGGGGATGCCGGCGAGTATCTTCGCCCTCGATCCGGCCGAGTGGTGGAGTGGCTGCTCTTTGATAACTTTGTCTGGTTTTCCTCCTCTGTGGTCCGGGCCACCTGTTTGCAGCAGTTCGGCGGATTTGATGAGAGTCTGGCCATGGGGATTGACTGGGACCTGTGGATGCGTTTATCGCTGCACTGCGACTTTGCCTATGTTGATCGTCCCCTGCTGCTGTATCGGGTCGGACACCCTGGGCAGATGTCGAAAAATGCTGACGGCCGCCGGGCCTGTGCAGACCGGATTCTTGACGGTTTTATCGATGCCCATAAAGAGCGTCTTCACCCCAGGGCAGTACGGCAGGCCCAGGCCTATGCAGACTGTAATCGGGGGTATCATTATATCGACACCGACCGCTGGCGTTCGCTTCGTTTTTTTGCCCGATCTGTTTGCATGCACCCATGGTCTCTGGAGCCGTACAAGGGGCTGTTCCACTGGCTCTTCAGGTTTTGAACAGAACAGTAATGCGTACACCTTGGGATGCTACCAAAGATCTGATCAAAGCTGATCTGTACCGGTACTGTGGAGAACCGTTTACATGGGCTGATCTCTTGTCTGTGTACTGGCAGACCCCGGGATTTGCCTATTCCTGCTGGATCCGTCTGGCAGCCTTTTATAAGAACCATTCGTGGGGGCGAGGTATCTATCTGTTCTGCCGATGGAGGCTCAGGCAGCTTGCGTACAGGTACGGTATTTCCATACCCTACAACACCACCATCGGCCCTGGTCTGTATATCGGCCATTATGGAGGCATAGTGGTCAACCATGCTGCTGTTATCGGTAAAAATTGCAACCTGAACCATGGGGTTACCATAGGGGCCACCTATGGGGGCAAACATCCGGGTACACCGGTGATAGGGGATAACGTATACATTGGGCCGGGTTCGTTTGTTATCGGTGGTATTCAGATCGGCAACCATGTTGCCATTGGTGCAAATACGGTGGTGACAAAATCAGTGCCGGACTATGGGGTGGTTGTGCACAGAACTGCGGAGATCTCTGTTGGTCACGGCTCCAGCCATTATGTGGTGAACACAGTCTGAACACCTATGCCTTTACTGCACAAGAGGTCGGCCCATGCTCATGCCGTTTATCCGTCGAAATATTGTTGAACGACTGCTTGCCCTGAAGAACGGTTCGGTTAAGCTGGAGTGCTGGCAGGAGCTGGAAAAATCCCAGTGGTTGCCGGAAGAAGAGCTGCGCGCTATCCAGTGGCAATGTCTGCAGACGTTATTGAACGCCGCCTATACAGGCAACACCTTTTATCGGCAACGTTTTGAGGCAGCCGGCATCACGCCGGACATGATCAGTACGCCTGATGATCTTCGTCGACTTCCCATCCTGACCAAAGAGGAGATTCGTGCCGCAGGACCATCCATGTTGAGCCAGGGTTTTGAGGTGGAAAACCTACAGCAGGCCAAGACCGGAGGTTCAACAGGCAGGTCGTTAGAGCTGTACTATACAGAAGAGTGCAGTGAGAGGCGCAACGGCTGTGCCTGGCGACACGATCGCTGGGCCGGTTGGCAGCCGGGCGAGCCTGTTGCTGCCTGCTGGGGAAATCCGATGCTGCCGAAAACAGTTAAGGAATGGTTACAGCACTGGCTGGTGCAGCCTATACTCTATCTTGATACCATGAGTGTGAATGATGATGCTGTTCGCAGCTTTGTCAGCCAGTGGCATCGCATGAAACCGACCCTGCTGTTCGGGCATGCACACTCCCTCTATCTTTTGGCCTGCTACCTGAAAAAGCTGAACATCATCGGCCTGCAGCCTAAGGGTATTATCTCCTCCTCCATGATGCTGATCCCATCGGAACGGCAGGTGATTGAAGAGACCTTTGGCGTGCGTGTGATTGATCGCTACGGGTGCGAAGAGGTGAGCCTGATTGCCTGCGAGTGTGAGCGTCATGAGGGCATGCACTTGAACATCGATCATCTGTTTATCGAGTTCATCGGCGAGGACGGACAGCCCGCAGCGGCTGGTGAACCGGGTAAAATTGTTGTGACCGATCTTATCAATACAGCCATGCCCTTTATCCGCTATCAGGTGGAGGATGTGGGAATACCAACTGACCGGCGCTGCTCCTGTGGCAGGGGATTGCCGCTGATGGAGGGGCTGGCCGGCAGAGTGGCGGACTTTTTAGTCAAGCCGGACCAGACCAGGGTGGCGGGTATCTCTTTGATTGAGAATACCCTGACCCGGTTTACAGGGCTTGACCAGATGCAGATTGTGCAGCATGCACTGCTGGATTTTGAGATGCGTCTGGTGGTCGGCCCCACCTATACAGAAGAGGTGGGCAGGGAACTGATCACCTATTGGAAATCCGTCTTTAGTGAAGACGCCCAAATCCGCCTTGTACTGCTTGACGCAATCCTTCCGGAACAGTCTGGCAAGTTCAGATTTTCCATCTGTCATGTCAAATGAAGAGTTCCACCTTGTCTACAGCTCGGTATCAGCCGAACAGACTGTGGGTCTATCTCACCTGTATCTATATACTTACCTGGTATTTACAACTCGGCCTACGGGTTGGTTTATTAGGTACAATCCGGTTTGAATTTTGCCTTGGTGCTATCCTGTCCCTGGCAGCGTTTTCCACCTACTTTTCCATACCTGAAAAGAACTCGCCCCTGTTTGGACCTGTTCTCTTTCTTCTTGGTATTTTTACCTGCTATACGCTGTTTTCGCATGATTTCTCGCATTCTTGGAATATCTATTTCGACCGGGTTGTGAAGTTTGCCATGTTGGCCGTCTTTTTGTCTGTATTTGTACGCACGCCCTGGGCCCTGAAGATGGTGGTCGGTGCGTTTCTGCTGGCAATGCTCAAGCTGGGGCAGGAGGGCTTTGTGGGCTGGGTGACCGGTGGCCAGGTATGGCAAAATCAGGGAATTATGCGGTTGCACGGGTCAACCCCGATGTATGGGCACCCGAACTCATTCAGCGGGATGGCAGTGGGGTGTCTGCCGTTTATTTACTTTCTGTTTCCGACAGTTGCTCGAATCTGGAAGTGCGCTTTGCTGCTGCTGCTTGCCTTCTGTGCGGTGATCATCATCTTTACCGGTTCGCGTACAGGCTATGTGGCCACCATTGGGCTTGGCCTGGTCTTTTTTGTCCTCAGTCCGGGAAAGGCCAAGTGGCGATACTTTATTTTAGCCGGTTTAATTGGGGCTGTAACCCTTGCTTTTGCCCCGGACGAGTATAAAGAACGGTTTGAGTCCATCTTTACCATGCAAGAGCGAGAGGGAGCATCGTCCGAGACCAGGATGGAGATCATCCATGATGCTGTGGATGTTTACCTTGCTTACCCGTTGGGCGTGGGGGTTGGTGCCTTTCCCTTGGTGCGCATGGAGATGTTCGGCCGCTTTCAGGACACTCACAACCTCTATCTCGAACTACTGACAAACCTCGGCCCAGTAGGTGTAATCGCATTTTTTATGGTGATCTATCAGATATTCACGGTCAACAAACAGATTCAGAAAAGACTGTTAGGCTGTAGAAGCCCGGATCAGCAGTTTGTGGCAGCGGTTTCAAAGGCAGTGGTGGCCTTTATCTGGGCACGGTTATTTTTAGGTCTGTTTGGTATGGACACCTATGAGATCTACTGGTGGTTTGCTATAGGCTTGTCGGGAGCCATGTGGACGATAGTGCAGCTAGGTACTACGGAAAATACCGTTTCGGATCATGCTATACTTTAGTCAGAGTGAGATGAAAAAGTACTGTATGAATAGCAGAGTAGTCTGTGTTCGGAAGAGATAATAATTTCCCTGGATCGAAAGAATTTCAAATTAGTTTTTATCCCAACCTAGAGCATTTTTTACATTGGTTGTGCATGCATGAAAAAAGTATTGGTTATTGATGAGTGGATTCCATTTCCACTTGATAGCGGCAAGAAAATTCGCACCTATAATCTGTTGAAACACTTGGCTCAATCTTTTGAGATAACGCTGTTGTGTTACGGTGATGCCGATCAAACAAAGGTTGTCGAAATGGAGCGGCTCGGTATTAAGGTTGTTGCCATTGAAGACAGGCGTTTGAAAAAGTGGACCCTACCCTTTTATGCACGAGTCGGTCTCAACCTGTTTGAGTCGACCCCTTTTTCAACAGTGTACCATGTGCAACCTGAGTTGAAGGAACGCCTTTCTTCTCTGATACATAGTTTACATCCCGATGTTATTCATTGTGAATGGACGAATCTGGCCCCTTTGTTGATTGGGTGTGATTTGGAAAGATGTGTCATTTCTTCACACAACATCGAGTCTGATATATGGTTTCGGCTTGCAGAGCAGACAAAAAACCCACTCAAAAAACTTGTTGCACTCAACCAGGCAAGAAAAATTGAACAACTGGAGAGATACTGGTATCCACAGGTTGCATTTTGTACTGCTGTCAGCAAGAATGACAGTGCTGTTATAGAGCAGTATGGTGGTCGCCCCTGTACTGTTGAAAATGGGGTGGATGTAGGATTTTATGTGGAGACTTGCTCAGAGGTATGCAACGATTCTATCGTGTTTACCGCATCTTATGATACGTTCAGCAATCAGGATGCAGCTTATTTTTTTATCGATGAGCATTGGCCCACCATAAGAAAAGAGTTGCCTGATGCCAGTCTTGTTTTTGTCGGTAAAAACCCAACAGAAAAAATGAAACAGGCTGCCCGAAAGGATTCCTCCATTCAGTTGACCGGATGGGTGGCGGATGTTCGGCCGTATATTGCTCGGGCAAGGGTGTGTATCGTCCCCTTGAGAATTGGCGGTGGTTCCCGGCTTAAAATTTTTGAAGCAATGGCTATGAAAAAAGCCATTGTTTCCACTTCCATTGGCGCTGAGGGAATTGATGTTGTTGATGGTCGAGAACTCATGCTTCGAGATGATCCAAAGAGTTTTTCGGAGGCTGTGGTTACCTGTTATTCAGATGAACAGAAACAACAGCACCTGGCTGCACATGCCTTTGAGTTTGTAAAGACAAACTATGATTGGCCCCGGCTTGCCGACATCCAAAAACAGGTTTGGTTGGATGTTGCCTCTTAATTACCTCCCTGATACCACACATTCATCACAATCAGCGCAAACAGTTGCAAAGAGAGATCACGCCGATCATCAAGAAAACTGTCAACAAGTTGATTGATTGCAGGTTCAGAAACAAGAAGTTTGCTTGCTTCTCCCAGGCAGCGCTTTTTTAATGCTTCTCTTGGCAGATTTCTCAACCACACTTCCAAAGGGGCGGCAAAGCCCTGTTTTTTTCTGTAGATCAAATCCCTGGGAAAGTAACGGGCAGCCAGCTGTTTGAGCAGTATCTTTTTGTCAAAGAGTGTGACACGTTGATTGTTGCGCATCTGTTCGGCAACCCTGATAACGTTGGTGTCAAGAAAAGGAACGCATATCTCCAGATTATGAACCCGGGCCATCGTGTTGGTGAAGGTGAGGATGTTATCACTTAAAAAGTGATTGAAATCAAATTCCAGTGCTTTGAGCAGGGTGTTTATTCTTGGCTGTTGGAAGAACGAAGGGGTTTGCGGGTAGGCACGGTCCTGGCGAACGATGGTTAAAAAATCACTCTGCTCATGGTCGCGTTGTTCAAAGAATCGGATCAGGCGTCGTACAAGGTTACCCAGGCGATGATCACGATTTTGCGGTAGTGGATGGAGAATAGTCCGCACAGTGCTGATCAATGGTTTGGGGATTTTTTGAAGAAGTTTCAGTGCTAACAAAGCCTGATGGCGGAAGTATCCACCGAACAGCTCGTCGCCGCCGGCACCGCTGAGACAGACAGCCACGTGCTTGCTTGCCTCTTCGCACACAATATGGGTGAGGAAGACAGAAGTATCGGCGTTCAACTCGTCCATTTCTGCCAAGACGAGTTCTATACGATCTGAGATTCCAGCAAGTTCTACCCGCACAGCATGGTGGTGGGCACCAATAATTTCTGCAGCCCGTCGAGCATGGACAGTTTCGTCATACTCTGAACCGGCATCGACAAAACCGATGGAAAAGGTATGCAAGGGGTCGGTACGATGTTGGGCAGCATAGTGACAAATCAGGCTGGAATCCACCCCTCCACTTAAAAAAGCACCAATGGGAGCATCTCTCCCCATTTGTCTGTACACACTTTCCGACAGGGCTGTGTCTAGTTGCTGCAGAGAGATCCCCTTTTCAGTATTCATCGGTGAAAATGGTCTGTGCCAGGCCCTAGGTTCTGTAATCTGCAGTCGCTCTTCTGTGTATGTGACGGTCAAAATGTGGCCGGGACGAAGTTTTTGGATATGTTTCCAGCCGGTCTGTGGTGCCGGTACATAGTGCAGGGCCAGGAAAACGGCTAGGGCATCCTGGTCAGGTTCTGGTTTTCTGGACTGAGCCTGCACTAAGGTGCGCAGATGAGAAGAAAAGAGGAGTTCCTTTTCAATATGGCTGTAAAAGAGGGGCTGATTACCGTAACGATCTCGACAGAGGTGAAGACGTTTTTTATCGGTGTTGACAATGCAGAAGACAAACTGACCCTGTAGCCTATGCAGGCACTCTTCACCCCAGCAGTCCCAGGCTTTGAGTACAAGTTCAACATCATTTAGTGCTTCGAAAGTATAACCGTGATCAATGAGTTTTTTTTGTACTTCTGCACTGTTATAGATTCTGCCGATGAAAGCAAGGGCCCAGCAGCCAAACCGTTCGGGTTGCTCTACCATGGTTTTCGTGCCGGCAGGCTCTGGCTGTTGATGACTCAGTACAAGAGGTTCGTCAACGAGCACGTTCAGAGGGTTGGGGTAGTGTTGGGAAGATCCACGGCTCATTGTTGCAGCGCATAGTTGCACATTCCGCTTCCAGGAAAGTATACCATTAATACTGTGCATACTGTGAAGGTGTCCTTTGTGTTCAAAAGGGAGGAGAAGGACTTAATCAAGTCCCTTTGAGGAAGTAAAGGTTGTTGAGGAGGGTATGAAAACGACACTATTATTTTAACAGTGATGACTAAAATAATGGTGTCGTTTATGCAATGTTTTTAAGTGGTTGTATGTTTGGTTTTTATTATTGTTGCTTACTGCGCATCGCTAAGTACATAGGGGGTGGACTGGGGTGTTACTGTGCTGTTATGGAGTTTAATTGCGGAGCTGGAGCTGAAGCCGGACTCGGATCTGGTGTTGATGTTCCTCCTCCTGACGATGTTCCTCCTCCTGACGATGTTCCTCCAACACTTACCTGGTAGCCGGAACTATTAGCGGTTCCGCTGGAATCAACAACATAGAGGTAGGCAGATGATCCAGAGGAGAAATTACCAGTGTTGACTGTTACTGGAATTGAAGATGCGTTCCACGATGTCGGTATTTGAATCTCACATTTACCCCGCTTTGCCCAGGTGCTGCCAGAACACAACTCAACACGTGCCTGAGTACCTGTTTGTACGTAGATATCATCAAAATGGATGACTGCGCTGTTGATACCATTACCGATATAATTCTGCCAGATAGCGTATCGCCACTCATCAGCATTAGCAGCGTGTGTTCTATTACCAGTGCTGCGTTCTTCGTAAATAGTCCCCGTATCAGTTGTGGTCCTGATTGTAAAGCTGCCATTCGAGGAACCTGTTGTTCCAGCGTTCATTTCGAACTCTAGACGATACCATTTATTATCCCCTTTTGGGATCGTGTTTTGTTGAGGCCAGATGCCGTATTCAACGTTATTGGAGTCAGCTCCACCTACTATCTGCTGAGACGCAAACCAGTTGAAAAAGACAAACTCCATGGGGTTGTCCATAATGGTTTCTTTTTGCTTCAACTTGAACATCTTCCACTGACCATTCGTATCGCCATTGTACTTGACCCACCATGACGCATAGAATTTGTTCCCTGCTTTAACCGGGTTCGGCATTATATAAGCAAAGGCACAGTTGTAACTGTTGTTGGAGTTCACCGTACATTTTAATGATTTGTTTCCGGAATGGGAGGCATCTGTTGCATACATCGGGCTAGCCCAGGTCCAATCAGACTGTGTCCATCCGGTTTTTGCGAACTTCTGTCCTACAGTTCCTGCCTCAATAGCAGGTTGCAGCGATTCAACCTGCATGGTGTGTGTACCGAAGCCACTGCCGGAGATAATGGCTGTATTCCCTGTTGACAGGGAACCGCTTGCCCCAGTCACTGCAGGTGCTGCCCAGACAGCTGAAGAAGTGCCGGCAACCATCAGAAGGGTTGGAAGGGCTAAGCTTAAAAGTTTAATTTTTTTCATAACGTGTAAACCTCTTGCATGAAGAATGGTGATTCATGTGCAATTAAAGAACAATTAAATTATAACTGGACATAATATAGTTAAGTCAAGGTATTCTGTGCAAGTTAAGATTGGGTTGCACGATAATCTTGTTATTGCTCGAAATTTGGTGTTTGCCAGCTTGTTTCTTGACTGGTATCTTCTGTTAGGCGTCATTAACTACGTTAGTTAAATAGAGGTAAGTAGTAAGTATTACTGTACTGTTATGGAGCTCAATTGCGGAGCTGGAGCTGAAGCCGGACTTGGATCTGGTGTTGACGTTCCTCCCCCTGACGACGTTCCTCCTCCTGACGATGTTCCTCCAACACTTACCTGGTAGCCGGAGCTATTAGCTGTTCCGCTGGAATCAACAACATAGAGGTAGGCAGATGATCCAGAGGAGAAATTACCAGTGTTGACTGTTACTGGAATTGAAGATGCGTTCCACGATGTCGGTATTTGAATCTCACATTTACCTCGCTTTGCCCAGGTGCTACCAGAGCACAACTCAACACGTGCCTGAGTACCTGTTTGTACGTAGATATCATCAAAATGGATGACCGCGCTGTTGATACCATTACCGATATAGTTTTGCCAGATAGCATATCGCCATTCATCAGCATTAGCAGCGTGTGTTCTATTACCAGTGCTGCGTTCTTCGTAAATAGTTCCCGTGTCGGTTGTGGTCCTGATTGTAAAGCTGCCATTTGAGGAACCTGTTGTTCCAGCATTCATTTCAAATTCGAAACGATACCATTTATTATCACCTTTCGGGATCGTGTTTTCATTGGGCCAAATACCGTATCCTACATTATTCGAATCAGCTCCATGTGCTTGTTGTTGCATAGAAAACCAGTTGAAAAAGACAAACTCCATGGGGTTATCTATAATGGTTTCTTTTTGCTTCAACTTGAACATCTTCCACTGACCATTCGTGTCGCCATTGTACTTGACCCACCATGACGCATAGAATTTGTTTCCTGCTTTAACCGGGTTCGGCATTATATAAGCAAAGGCACAGTTGTAACTGTTGTTGGAGTTCACCGTACATTTTAATGATTTGTTTCCGGAATGGGAGGCATCTGTTGCATACATCGGGCTAGCCCAGGTCCAATCAGACTGTGTCCATCCGGTTTTTGCGAACTTCTGTCCTACGGTACCTGCCTCAATGTAGTTTTGTAACGATTCAACCTGCATGGTGTGTGTACCGAAACCACTGCCGGAGATAACGGCTGTATTCCCTGTTGACAGGGAACCGCTTGTACCGGTCACTGCAGGTGCGGCAAATGATACACATGGGATTAGCCCGGTTAACAGGATACCTTTATAAACTATTTTCATTGCTTTACTGCGGGTTGCAGTCTGTTGTTTCATGATTTCACCT
This sequence comes from Desulfobulbus oligotrophicus, assembly GCF_016446285.1. NCBI lineage: Bacteria > Pseudomonadati > Thermodesulfobacteriota > Desulfobulbia > Desulfobulbales > Desulfobulbaceae > Desulfobulbus > Desulfobulbus oligotrophicus. The sequence continues at coordinate 408,417 of NZ_CP054140.1, read as the reverse complement.
TTTCGGGATCTTCTTGCATCCATTTGGATATACGTTTGTAACGTTGAGTCTTGATTCCAATGGAACGATATATGGATAGCCGCATGTATCTTTGTTTAGGTAAGCAACCAGCCGACGAGATATTAAGAAAGTTGATGGTTTGGATGAGTTTCGCTGTGCATGGTAAGGTTGTTCGTGTACCACAACCTTACCATGGCAACAGAAGCTTCTTTTATCTACGTCCTGAACGTCCGCCTGAGGACGTTCCGCTGGAGGCGGTTTGTGCCTGCCCGATTGCGATGTATCCGACTGTTTCGGCACCATGGCTTACTTCGTAATCCCTGGACCGTTCTTCTTCAACCTTGATACCAAAGCTGTTTGCTGTGGTGTTGCGCACACGCAGGGCTGCAGTGTCGGTATCGTTGGTTGTTTGCATATCAGCCAGGAGGAACGGTGCCTGGCCAAAGGAACTCTGATGATTGTGCGTGTACCAGGCGTTCGTCACAACGTTACCGGTGGTGCCGACTTCAAAGCGCATGGAGCCAACCGTGCCCTGGCCGGGTTCCCAGGCAATATAGTGTACGGTTTCATTGACATGGGTACTGCTGTTCTTCTCCTGCTCCTGGAAGTAGTAGCTGAAGCGTTGCTGGGTGATGTTGTTGATCCGGCCGCTGATGGCGTTGGTTCCATTTTCCGTGGCCACAGTGGTCACAACCACAGGCGTTTTGTTGAACCTGCTGGTAAAAGACACGTTCTTAGACTTGCTGGTACCGGCAAAACTGCCTGCTTCAATGATGGTGCCGTCGCTCAGGGTGGAGCGTCCTTTTTCCATTACCAGGTAGCGCACGGTTTCGCTGTAATGCTCACCATCCAGGTAATCCCACTCGGCCATTCTGATCTGGAAACCGGTTTTGCTGACGTTACGGATACGTACGGTGGTGGGATCGGCATCGTTGATGCTGGGTGGCCCGGCTATAACAATGGGGTTGTTGAAGGTGTTGGTAAACCGTACGAATACCCAGTTGTTGGTCACTTCAACCTCACCTGCCTCCAGGTTGATATCCGCTGTCAGCAGTTCTTCTTCAACCACGATGGTGGTGTTGGCTGTATGACGTGCACCGTTGTTGTCGGTGACTGTCAAGCTGGCGGTATAGGTGCCGGCTGCAGTGTAGGTATGGGAGTTGTTGGCACCGGAGGCTGTGCTGCCGTTGCCGAAATCCCAGATGTAGCTGGTTATGCGACCATCGGAATCACTGGAGCCCGAGCCGTCAAAGGTAACGGTCAACGGCAAGGTACCGGTGGTTGGTGTGGCGGTTACCACAGCAGAGGGTGCCTTGTTAGTGTTGGCCGGAGCAGAGACCACAATGGGTGTGCTGGTTGAATGTGTCCGTCTTCTGTTATCGGTAATGGTCAGGGTGGCGGTATAGGTTCCTGCCGAGGTGTAGGCATGGGAGGTAGATGCGCCGGAGGCGGTTGTGCCGTCGCCGAAATCCCAGCTGTAGGACCTGATGCTGTTGCCGGATGCCGCCGTTGATGCCGAGCCGTCGAAGGAAACGGTGAGCGGTGCCGGACCGACAGCGGAAGAGGTACTGATAACAGCAGCAAGCGTACTGTTATTGGTATTAGCAGGAGCAGAGACCACAATGGTGGTGGTGGTTGAGTTTGTCCGCCTTCTGTTGTCGGTAATGGTCAGGGTGGCGGTATAGGTTCCTGCCGAGGTGTAGGCATGGGAGGCGGTTGCACCGGTGGCGGTTGTCCCGTCACCAAAATCCCAGCTGTAGGAGCTGATGGTGTTGCCGGTGGCTGCTGTTGAGCTTGAGCCGTTGAAGGAAACAGTGAGCGGTGCCTGGCCGCTGTTGCCGGAGGTGCTGATCACGGCGTTCAGTGTGGTGGTGTTGCTTGGTGCTGACACTACGACGGTTGTGCTTGTCAGGTTGGTTAATCCGGCCTGGTCGGTGACTGTCAGTGTGGTGGTGTAGGTTCCTGCTGCGGTGTACTCGTGGGAAGCAGTTGATCCAGAGGCAGTGGCACCATCGCCAAAGTTCCAGCTATACGAGGTGATAGCACTGCTGCCTGCTGTCGAACCCGACCCGTTAAAGGTGATGCTGACAGGAGCTGTGCCGCTGTTTGCCGAGGCGGTGATTGCAGCGGTCGGCGGTTGCTTGCTGTTTGGTTTTGTGTACGTAAATGGCTCTGAGTGGGCGCTTTCAGCACCGTTTGTAAAAGCAGCTGTCAGCGTGAAGCTGGTCCTGTCGGCTGGAAGCGACACTGTGCAGTCGAGTGAAGTGGCCCGTGTACTTTGTGTCTGACAGGCCAGAACGCCTTCCATATACAGGTTGTAGCCCGATGTGGTGTACCCGCTGGGTGCGGTGTATCTTGTCCATTGTGCACGAATGGTTGCTGTTTCGCCAACCGGTGTAATGGACGGTGGTGTAAAGGCAAACGGTGCTGAATGAGAGCTTTCAGTGCCGTTTGTAAATGCCGCTGTCAGTGTGAACTGGGGACTGTCGTTTTTTAACGACACTGTGCAGTCAAGTGACGTGGCGCGAGAACCTTGTGTCTGACAGGCCAGCTCTCCATCCTGGTAGAGATTAAATCCGGCAACTGTCAATCCTGTCGGCGCGGAGTACCGCGACCATTCGGCGCGGATCGAGTGGGTGCTGTCTGCAAATGCCCAGGTGGGCATGCAAAAGAAGAGGGTTAGTAGAAAAGAGACCAGAACACGATGCATAATATTCACCTTACCAATGGTTGTATAAAACGAGTGCCATGGTTTCCACTTATGCATTCGGTGTGCCAAAAGACTCGATTTGTTGAGCGGTGGTTTTTCCGGGGGTTGTTGAGCAGCAGACAGGAGGGGGTGGGCGATCTTGATTTCGTTTTTGTAACTTGAAGTCATTTCTTGTATTTCGTGTTGTGTGCAATCTGTGCTGCCCGGGGCAGGCTGGTCGTACTGACAGGGAACGGTGTTACCTGTGCCGGCGGCTTGATTGCTGTAGAAGAATGGGAACGCGGGCACGTGCGGGGTGCGACCTTCTGCTGACGAGACCAGTGGTCAACAGACTATTCTGGTACGATACTGCGTTTCATTTTTGTGAGTGATCGCGTATTCAGATGTTTAAAGGCCATACTTTAAAACGAAAACATCTAATATGATTGGGCGTTGAATACAATTCTTTTATAAAAAGTTTTGCAGAGAAAAACGGTCGGCAGGGCAAAGGATGAAAAAGATGCGCGTAGAATACGCATGCAATCCAGGTAGTTAGGTAATGGTGGCGTGCAGATTGTTGCCACCAGTGAGCGCAGGGAGTAGGCCGACAGCAGATGGTGGCTCCAGTTCAACGATCCGGTGCTGGTTGATCTGGTTGCCACGGCACGGATTGAGGAGTTTTCCGGCCAGTATGGTATTGTGCGGGTTGATTTTTTTCCCCTGGTGTATCGTTCGGTTAGTGCAGTCACGGAGTCCATGTCTGGCGCATCAAGGATGATGGATTCTGCGACTACGGCCGCTGAGCGTCCTTCGCGCAGAATGACTGTTGTCGGTGACGGGGGGAATGTCTGATTTAGGTTGATGTCATTCCGCGCGTAGCCGCGGAATCCATGTTTGGCGCATCAAGGATGATGGATTCTGCGACTACGGCCGCTGTGCGTCCTTCGCGCAGAATGACTGTTGTCGGTGACGAGGGGTGATGTCTGATTTAGGTTGATGTCATTCCGTGTGCAGTTGCGGAATCCATGTTTGGCGCATCAAGGATGATGGATTTTGCGACTACGGCCGCTGAGCGTCCTTCGCGCAGAATGACTGGTGCCGGTGACGGGGGGGATGTATGAGCCAAATTGATGTCATTCCGCGCGTAGCCGCGGAATCCATGTTTGGCGCATCAAGGATGATGGATTCTGCGACTACGGCCGCTGTGCGTCCTTCGCGCAGAATGACTGTTGTCGGTGACGAGGGGTGATGTTTGAGTCAGGTTGATGTCATTCCGTGTGCAGTTGCAGAGTCCATGTTTGGCGCATCAAGGATGATGGATTCAGCGACTACGGCCGCTGTGCGTCCTTCGCGCAGAATGACTGTTGTCGGTGACGGGGGGATGTCTGAGTCAGATTGATGTCATTCCGCGCGTAGCCGCGGAATCCAGTTGAATGCAGGAACGCCACATGGAAGATAAACACGCCTGCGCCAATTTTCACGGCCGGAAAGATAGCCGGCTCTGATTACCGTGTATAAGGCCATGGGCGGCGGCTGGGTGCAGCAGGCTGATCAGTTGACCCAATAGGTCGGAGACGTTCGCCAGGCAGCGGAGATCGGGTCTCCAGGACGGAATTGAGCAGACCGGCAGACTGGTCTTCCTGGCCACGTTGCGGCTGTGATGGATACTCCTTCAGCCCAGAGAGGTGTTGAGAGCATTATGCCGTATTTTCTACAGCTCTGTTTGCGCCGGTTGATACCGATTCTTGCTGTGTTGGCGGTGTGGTCCCTGATCGCGTGGGGGGTGCACGCCTTTCGGGGAGTGGATTTCCCGACTGCCCGGCAGACCGGTGAGCGCCTGTGGGCACTGCTCAACAGTGCGCCGCTGGCCGGCAGTACCCTGTGGCTTCATATTCAGGAAAGCCTGCAACGGTGGCTGGCGGGCTTCAGTATTGCAGCGGTTTCCGGTGTCAGCTTCGGTCTTCTGGCTGGCGGCGTCCCTTGGTTTGCCACAATCACCACTGGTATTCCGCAGGTTTTGCTGATGATTCCGGGGCTGGCCTGGATTCCGGTGGCCATTTTGCTCTTTGGTATCGGAGAGCCGGCAACCGTGTTCATGATTGCGGTGGCCTCCTTTGCGCCCATTGCCATCAGCGTTGCCCATGGGATCAGAGGGGTGGATGTGTATCTTATCCGTGCCGCTCAGATGATGGGTGCGGGCCACTGGACGCTCTTTTTTCAGGTCCTGCTTCCCGCTGCTCTGCCCTCGATCATCAGCGGTCTGCGCATTGGCCTGGGTACCGGATGGCGGGTCCTGGTTGCTGCGGAAATGGTGGTCGGTACAGGCACGGGCCTGGGCTATTCCATTATTCAGGCTCGCTGGTCCCTTGACTATCCGGCGGCCTTTGCCTGTATCGGGGTGATCTGTGCCATTGGTCTTGTGGCGGAACGGCTTGTTCTGTATCCTTTGGAGCAGAAGACCACTGCACGCTGGACAGCGACCCTGGAAAGATCATGATCCGCTTTGTCCGGGTCTGTAAATCCTATACACAAAAAGACAGGTCTGTGGTGCCGGTCTTTGCTGGTCTTGATCTGCACATTGCAGCGGGTGAACTGGTCTGTGTGCTGGGCGCGTCCGGCTGCGGTAAGACCACCCTGCTGAATCTGGCGGCGGGATTTGTGTTTCCGGCTTCAGGCAGCGTACTGTTTGAAGGCAACCCTGTCCAGGGGCCGGGACCGGAGTGTGGTGTTGTTTTTCAGGATGCCACGCTTTTCCCCTGGCTGACCGCCTATGGCAATGTTGCCTTTGCCCTGAAACAGCGGGGAGTCCGGGGGCAACAGCTTAAAGAGACGACCAGCGAATACCTCGCATTTATGGGATTGGCAGACCAGGCCCACCAATATCCCTGTGGGCTGTCCGGTGGGATGCGGCAGCGGGTGGCCATTGCCCGGGTATTGGCGCTGGCTTCGCGGGTGCTGCTGATGGATGAGCCCTTCAGTGCCCTGGATGCCCACAGTCGGGAACGGATGCAGGATGAGTTGCTGCGCGTGCATGCCCATGCCGGACAGACGATTCTCTACGTGACCCACAGTGTGGCTGAGGCTGCTTATCTGGGTGATCGCATCATCCTTTTGGGGCAAAGGGGTGTTCTGCTCGATATCCCGGTGACCGTGGCCCGGCCGAGAAGACGTTCCGGGGAGGAGCTGCTGCCGGTGGAAGAACAGCTGCGCGCCTGTCTGCGGCAGGAGTACACAAAAGAAGAATGAACAGTTCAGGTGCGGCGGCAACCTTTTCCAGGTACAGTATCAGCGGTTAAAGGCCTTGAACAACAGCACCAGTTCTTCGGATTCCAGATGTTGTTTTTCATCATCGGTGTTCAGGTCATTCTGAAGCAGTTCAGTAATCTCACTGACGGCTTCCAGTGTGGCGTCAAGGTTTTTCTCGTCTATCTTTTCCACATAGGTGCGGACGTTTTTTATCTGTTCGTTGTTCAGATAAAAAACCAGTTTGTCGAAACAGATTGTACGCAGGTCAAGCAGCCCTTCTTCGTTTATTTTTTCATTGTGGAGCATGTCCCACATCTTTTCGGTAAACTCGGAATACACTGTGATCTTCTGTTCAAAGATTTTGACAAAGGCCTCTCTCTTCATCTCCTGCCTGGACTGACCCTGCAGCAGAAACAGGGTGATGATCGCAGAGATGACCACGCCGAACATTGCCCCGAAGAACTGGACGGGCAGATTGGAAAATTCCCAGATCTCAAAAAATACCGCACTGATAATGAAAAGAAGGAAGAAAAAGACCAGGCCGTAGCTCCAGGAGTTTTTAATTTTTATCGGTGTTTTCATAGAGGTGTGATCGTTTATGGTGTTTCAGTGGTGGTGAGCATGCAGATGAAACAGGTTTGTGCCGGACCTGGCCATATTGCAGCGCGGAGCATCTTTGCCAGAGGTTGAAAGCGCGTGCCAAACTGCGACTTTAGGTGGAGGCATGTTTATCTTCCATATAACGCTCCTGCATTCAACTGGATTCCGCGACTACGCGCGGAATGACATCAATCTGGCTCAGATATCACCCCTCGTCACCCGGCACCAGTCATTCTGCGCGAAGGACGCGCAGCGGCCGTAGTCGCAGAATCCATACAATCCAAACTCAGATCTTTCCAATCGGGATTGTTTTTCTCAATCAAAGCAATTTTCCAGGCTCTACTTCTGTTTTTAATTTTCTTCTCCAATTCGATGGCAGCCTGAATATCTTCTCCAGATTCGTACCAAACCAGTAGATTGACAGTATATTTTGCGCTGAAGCTTTCAGGGTGTGTTTTGTTTTTATGTTCATACATACGGCGCTCCAGATTGCTGGTCACCCCGGTGTAAAGTGTTCCATTTCGTTTGCTGGCAAGAATATAGGTATAGGCGTGTTTATCTTCCATATGGCGTCCCTGCATAAAACTGGATTCCGCGACTACGCGCGGAATGACATCAATCTGGCTCAGATATCACCCCTCGTCACCCGGCACCAGTCATTCTGCGCGAAGGACGCGCAGCGGCCGTAGTCGCAGAATCCATACAATCCAAACTCAGATCTTTCCAATCGGGATTGTTTTTCTCAATCAAAGCAATTTTCCAGGCTCTACTTCTGTTTTTAATTTTCTTCTCCAATTCGATGGCAGCCTGAATATCTTCTCCAGATTCGTACCAAACCAGTAGATTGACAGTATATTTTGCGCTGAAGCTTTCAGGGTGTGTTTTGTTTTTATGTTCATACATACGGCGCTCCAGATTGCTGGTCACCCCGGTGTAAAGTGTTCCATTTCGTTTGCTGGCAAGAATATAGGTATAGGCGTGTTTATCTTCCATATGGCGTCCCTGCATAAAACTGGATTCCGCGACTACGCGCGGAATGACATCAATCTGGCTCAGATATCACCTTGTCACCTGCACCAGTCATTCTGCACGAAGGACGCGCAGCGGCCGTAGTCGCAGAATCCACAAAGTCCAAACTCAGATCTTTCCAATCAGGATTGTTTTTCTCAATCAAAGCAATTTTCCAGGCTCTACTTCTGTTTTTAATTTTCTTCTCCAATTCGATGGCAGCCTGAATATCTTCTCCAGATTCGTACCAAACCAGTAGATTGACAGTATATTTTGCGCTGAAGCTTTCAGGGTGTGTTTTGTTTTTATGTTCATACATACGGCGCTCCAGATTGCTGGTCACCCCGGTGTAAAGTGTTCCATTTCGTTTGCTGGCAAGAATATAGGTATAGGCATGTTTATCTTCCATGTGGCGTTCCTGCATTCAACTGGATTCCGCGACTGCGCGCGGAATGACATCAATATGACTCAAACATCCCCCCCGTCACCTGCAACGGTCATTCTGCGCGGAATGACATCAACCTAGCTCAGACATCACCTTGTCACCCGGCAACGGTCATTCTGCGCGAAGGACGCGCAGCGGCCGTAGTCGCAGAATCCATCATCCTTGATGCGCCAGACATGGACTCCACGACAGTCGCGGAATGACTGGTGCCTTGTTTGGTTCATGTTGTCTTTTAATTTTCAAGAAATTTCTGAAGTTATATGGCAGAATTATGAAATTAGAAGAAGGAAGACTGCGCTTAAAACCCTTGAAATTGCCTGACCGAACTAACCGCACAGGATACCAGTACCAGACAGGGCAGGGAAAGCAAGCCTGTTCGAGGTGATTTCAGCCTTGTTATATCTGCCCATATGTTAATGTAAAGCTCTGAGCCGGACGGCATGCCCCGCCTGCTTCTTCTGGGAGGGCGGGACAGCCTGTCTGCAACAGGAATCTGTAAAGAAAAATCAAAAAATGGTTCAACAATGCAACAAGAACAACTTAAGAAATGGCTGATCGTGCCGGCTGTCATCCTGACCGTACTTCTGTGTGGAACAACGGTCCAGGCGGCGGATGAGATTCGATTTGCGTATCAGGACCGTATCGGCAGCGTGCTTCCCATTGTCGCGATCAAGAAGGGATTTTTTGCCGAACAGGGGCTGACCATCAAACCCCTGCGCTTCAACAGCGGACCGGCCTGCGCCGAAGCACTCTATGCCGGTAGTGCCGATATCGGCGGAATGGGGGACACCGCCGCCATTCTCATGGTTGCCCGCCATCCGCAGTTTGTCATCTTTGCCAGCCATGCCACTGGCGAGCACCGCCACCGTCTCATGGTACGGCCGGATTCCACTATCCATACCCTTGGTGATCTGACAGGAAAACGGGTGGCCGTGAAAAAGGGTACCTCAACACATGGGGGTCTGCTTGCTGTTCTGAACGAGGCGCAGGTGGATCCGGCAGGTCTGGAGCTTGTTGATCTTGATCCGCCAACCATGGTAACGGCCCTACAGGCCGGTTCTGTGGATGCCTTTGCAGCCAGCGAACCAACGCCGTCGGTGGCGGAGGAAAAAGGAGCAAAGCAGCTGCTCACCCTGGGAGGGCAGGGGAATTTCTATCCTGTTCTCCTGCTGACGCGTCGGGAATTTCTGCAGCAGAATAAGGAGCAGATGCTGCGGTTTGTCAGGGCACTGCACCAGGCACAGGATTATGTGGCAGCACATGGCGAAGAAACAGTCGCGATGATGGCCTCTGAAACCGGGCTCTCTCACTCTGCTGCTCGATCTGCTCTGCACAGGCACTACTACAGTCTGCGTTTTGATGCCGCCATCCTGGCCAGCCTGCAACAGACAGCCCGGTTTTTGCACAAGCAGAAGATGATTGAAACGGTTCCTGATTTTGCTTTGCCTACATACGAGATACTTGTGCAGTAAGGTATCAGGAGCAGACCCGGATACAAAGATCTCTGCAGACAGTGCTGTTCCAGAGGAGGCAATCGTACTGTCTTCAGGTCGATCAGCTGTTGTCTGCCTGATGTAAATTAAGCGTTCTTTGCAACCACCATCAGTGCAGATCTGCTCTGCTTGTTGCATGGACCGAGCGGATGGGAGACACCACCGGCACGCCGCTTTCATCACGGTTGATTCTGGCGACAACACCGTACACCTCCCGCAGCATCTCTTCGTTGACAACCTGGTTGGGTGTGCCGGCAGCATAGAGGCTACCGTCGTTGTTGAGCACAACCAGATGCTCTCCATAACGGGCCGCAAGGTTGATGTCATGCAGCACCATGAGAATGTCAACCTGCTGCTGGTGCGAGATCTGACACAGCAGCCGGCACAGCTCCAGCTGCTTCTGCAGATCCAGCGAGTTGACCGGTTCGTCCAGAAGGATGAGCTGGGGCTGCCGTACCAGGGTCTGGGCAATGAAGACCAGTTTCTTCTGTCCGCCGCTGAGTTCACTGAAGTTCCGGTGGGCCAGCGGTTCAATATTAAGGGCCTGCAGGGTTGTCAGCACCAGATCAACCTCTTCCTGGGGCACCCGGTACTGTAACCCGGGCAGCCTGCCCAGCAGCACCATTTCAAAAACAGTGAGCATGGAGGTTTCAATATCCATCTGCGGCAGATAGGACATCAGCTCCAGGCGGCGTTCCGGTTGCATTGCCGTGACGTTTTCGCCGTTGTAGACAATACGGCCCTTGTAGGGCAGCAGGCCGAAAATGGCCTGCATCAGCGTGGTTTTCCCGGCACCGTTGGGCCCCAGCAGCACATTGATGCCGCGTCTGAAGGTGACATTCAGACCGGTAAACACCGGTCGTTGCCCCTTACCCTGATATACAAAACTCAACTCGTGCAGACTCAGCATCACATCAACCGCATCTTACTGAAGATAATCGAGAGAAACACCGGGATACCGATAATTGCGGTCACCAGACCTATGGGCAGGATAACACCCGGGATGACCAGTTTACTCACGGCAAAGGCAAAGGAAACCACCATGCCGCCGATCAGCCCGGATAACGGCAGCAGAAATCGCTGATCCTCACCCACAAAAGAGCGGGCGATATGGGGGGCGATGATACCGACAAAGCCGATGGTGCCGACAAAACAGGTGGCAAAGGCAGTGAGCAGCGAGGTGAGCAGGATAACCAGACGCCGCATCTTGCGGGTATCAACACCCAGGCTTCGCGCCTTGGTATCATCAAGAGACATGGCGGTCAACTGCCAGGAATACCTGTACAAAAGCAGAGAACAGAAGAGCAGGACCACCAGCACCAGGATCAGCTTTAACCAGGTTGTCTTCAGCAGGCTTCCCATGTTCCAGAAGATCAGGCTCTTGAGGTTCTCATCATCAGAGACATACTGCAGGATCATGGTCAGTGCGGCGAACAGAAAGTTCAGGGCAATGCCGAACAGGATGATGCCGGTCTTACCGGCGCCGCGGCGTTGGGAAAAGCCATACACCAGCCCCGAGGCCAGCAGGGCAAAGACAAAGGCATTGGTGGTCACCATCAGGGGGGCTGCAACACGCAGCACACTGGTATCAAGGATGATGCCCAGGGCTGCGCCAAAGGAGGCCGCATTGGTGATGCCCAGGGTGTAGGGGCTGGCAATGGGGTTACGCAGGATGGTCTGGATCTCGCACCCGCTTATGCCCAGGCTGGCACCGACCGCCAACGACATCAGCGCCATGGGCAGGCGGATGTCAAAGACGATCGTTGCCAGATTGCCGGGACCCTCACCGGTCACCAGCACACCCAGCAGCGAGGGCAGGCTGATGACCGTGGAGCCGAGGGAGATGTTCAGCAGGAGCAGCAACACCACGCCGATGAGCAGGGCCATGCTCAGCAGGACCCTTTTTCTGATCATCGATTGATAGAGCAGACGGCCGGACACCGCTGGTACCGAGGCCAGGGAAGATTCCTGAACACTGTTCACCGGCAACTCTCCGCGCCCAAGCGGGAGCACCAGTTGGTCACTGAACTGTCAACCAGCATGAACCGCCTGAAGAACTCATCCATGCTGTCCTCGGGTTGAATGGTGGCACGCAGATCAGGAAAAAAGATGGTTGCCAGCTTCTGACAGGCGTAAAACCCGAAGACAGAGCGGCTCAGATCGTGGGCCAGGGCATACACCTGGCCGTTTTTTACGGCCTGTAACCGGTGCCAGCCGGTGCGATTGACAATGTCAAAGGACTGGGGCTGAGCCGGTTGCTGCGGTGTCATCCAGCCCCCGCCGCCGCTGAGCACAATAATCTGCGGATTCTGGTTAAGGATGTATTCAGGATCCAGGGTGCTGCTCCCGCTTTTGGCTGCCGCTGTTTTAAGCAGTATCGTGTCGGCGATGTTGCGGGCACCGGCAGCGGCGATCACCGCTCCCCAGCCGCTGGAAGCACTGGTCTGGGTGGGGCCGAAGGTGTTGGCAAAACGGTTCATCTCGTAATACACCGTTGGTCTGTCAGGTCGCTGGTCGAGCCTGGCGGCAAGCAGCGGTGCAAACTGGGCGTCGATAAATCCGATCACTTCGGCGGCGCGTTGTTCCTTCTGAAAGACCTGGCCAAGCAGGCGGAGGGTATCCTGGATCGAGCTGGTCACCGATGTGCCGGGAATGTCGATGAGCAGCAGTCCGATGCCCGCCCTGGCAAGCTGGGGTTCAATTTCCAGGGCATAACGGTGGGCGCCCATGGCCGAGTTGACGATGAGCACATCCGGAGCAACCGTGAGCAGCATCTCCAGATCAAAGGGGGCGTTGTGTTCGGAGATCTGGCCGAGATGGGCGGTGTAGGGACCAACAATCGGTGTGTAGAGATCCCGGTACTTTTCAATGCCATGGCCGCCGGACTGTCCCGAGCCCACCAGTTTATGAAACGCCTCAGCACCAAGCAGCGGGATGAGGTAATCAATCACATCCATGGTGCTGATGGCGTAGCGGGAGATCGGCAGCTGCAGCTGTACATCGCGTCCCTTGCAATCAGTGACCGTGATGGTCCGGCTGGTCGGGGTCTTGGGCGGCAGGGCGGCAGGATCGAGAGCAGCGACAGGTGGTTCTGCAGATGTTCCAGCAGCCGGTGATGGGGCGGCTGTACCTGGTCCGGCCAGGAGCAGGCAGCAGCTCAGACAGAGCATAATACGGTGTGTCCAGCTAGGCATGATGACCTCTTTACAGGGAAGGTACCCGGAGCGGATAGGGCTTCGCACCAGGGCACATTGGGAGTGAACGCCCGCTTTTTCCGGGAAAACCGACCGGCAAAAGGGATACGTTCGTCTTTTTGTTCGTCTTCTCGCCTCTTAAAACGTATAGCGCATCTGCATACCGATAACTCGGCCCGGCAGCGCGTAGCCGTAGCGTTCCTCGTACTCTTCGTCAAACAGGTCCTCAACAAAAAGGCCGACCTGGGCGTTTTTGTTGAGCGCCAGGTTCAGTTCCGCATCCACCGTGATATAGGAGTCCACGGTGCGCAGCCTGTTGGTGACAATGGTGTACTGCTCGTCAACATAGCGGGCGGTTGAGCTGAGCGTCAGGTTGTAGGGCAGGCGCCAGTCAAATCCGGCATTGATCTTCCACTTGGGCGTGTACTCCAGTTCGTCGGTCAGGTTGGCGGTATCCATGATATCACCCTCCTTTTTGGAGGTGAGGTAGGTGGCGTTGGCGCGTAGAATCAGGGTATCGGTCAGCGCCAGGGTGCCGTCGATGGCGGCACCGGCAATTTTCACCGCATCGATGTTATAGCAGCCGCGGACGGATGAGGTGCCCACAGTGCGTGAAAAGCGGCTGATATAGTCTTTAATGTCATAGTAATAGCTGCTGAACCTGACAGCGGTTTTTGAGGTAAAGGCATGCTGGTAGGCAAACTCAAAACCCTGATTGGTCTCCAGCTTGAGCGTCTCGTCGTAGAGGAAACTCTCGATGCCGTCGTGCCACCAGGTGACATCCGGGTCAGACGGTGTGACGATTTTGCGATAGGCGGCAACGGTGAAGGTATCCTGGTCGGTCAGGTTGTAGGTGGCGCTCAGCGACAGGCTCAGGCCCTCGTCCTTCAGGCTTTCGGTGCGTATATTGGACGGGTCGTCCCATTCCGGTGACTTGTAGGTATCAAAACGTACACCAGGGGTGAGCAGCAGGTTGTCGGTAACGGTCCAGTTGTCCTGAAGGAAGTAGCCCCACATCAGCGACGAGCCGCCGGAAGAGTCGTTCATCGGCCCTCTCAGACCATAGGTCCGGTCAACAAAATGCACCTCCTGACCGCCGGTTTTAGCCACCTTATAGTCAATGCCGCCATCCAGCTCGTGGCTGGCGCCGATCGGCACAATGGCTTCCAGGGTGCCGCCGTAGGAACGGTCGGACTTGACGGTGCGGTCCAGTACCAGCTGGCCGTTCGCATAGGCCGGGTTTACCCAGTTGGCCGAGTAATTTTTTTCATCACGATCTTCATGATTCTGATAAGCTTTGAAAATGACCCTGGTATCACCAATGGGCTGGGTAAGGTGCATATCCAGAAGGTATTTGGTTTTATCCCAGCTGGCTCCGGGACCGGCCACAGTGACGTTGCCCCGGCTGGGCGCAAAACTGTCGCCCAGAGAAAGGGGATATCCGCTGTTGAATGGTTGCGACCAGCCCGGTGAATCCGGATCGGTGGAACGGCGGTTGATAATGGCAAAGCCCCGGGTGGTGTCGGTGTACTGCACGCCCAGGGACAGATCGCCACCGCCGGGAGTGTCGAAGTAGAGTTTGGTACCGATGTTTTTCGCCTGGTAATCGTTGTTCCACAGATACTCATCCGCATCCTGGAAGCTGGCACCGATGGAGAACCCAACAGCCCCGATCTTGTTGCTGTGGGTGATACGGTAATTCTGTACCAGATCCAGATCTTCAGCAGCGGCCAGGCTGGCGAAGAGCGTGGTCACCGGGTCTTTGGTGGGTTTTTTGGTGACAACGTTGATCACCCCGCCGCTGGCATTGTTGCCGTATTTGACCGAGCTGCCGCCTTTGATGATCTCGATTTTTTCCACGTTGTCCAGGGGAACGGTACTCCAGTCGATGAAGTAGGCGCCATGGGACCCGGCGGCATTGGCCGGTCGGCCGTCGATATTGAGCAGGATGCGGTTACCGGACATACCACGAATCTGCACGGTATCGCCGGTGTCACCCATCAGGGCCTTGCGGTTGACGGCAATGTCGGGTTCGTTCTTCAGCAGATCGGGTACGGTGGTACTGCGACCTTTTTGAATCTCCTTGTGGCCGATGACAGTGGCCTGTTCATCGCCGGCACTCTCGGTGACAATGAGTTCTTCCAGCGAGAGATGGTGCATCGGTGTGCTGGTATCGACCGTGGTCCTGGCGTGGGCCGGCACTGGTTGACAGATCCACATCGCCAGAACGGCCAGCATCGGCAGTGAACAGTGGGCACAGATATTTTTTGGCGGGATGTTCATGGCAGGCTCCTTTGGTCATGGTCTTTTCAGGTGGTGTATTCATTCTTTGCTTCAATCTTTGAGCAGACGGTATTGCCATGCCTGCTGTACAGAAAACTTTACACAGATGCCGATCCACTGAGGGTGGAAAGCAGAAAATTCTGTCGATGAACCAAGGGTACATAGCCTGACGAGAACGGGCCCTGGAAGCCACCAGGGAATTTGTAATTGTATGGAAAGGAGAAGAAGCAGTGGAGAGTGAAAACAACCGGCCGCGATAATAGCGACGCATGGGGAGAACTGCGCTGAAAAGAGAGGCTATCCCGAACAGCAGTACATTGGAGAAAAAGTACAGACAGATCCCTTGCATGAGGCTCCTCGCAGCATATGGTGGGGGAGTCGATGTCAAGGGGTTAGGATTACTGCGAAAACAATAAAAAAACCCGAATCGATAGATACCGATCCGGGATAGCCCTTTTATCCGCAGAAATAAAACCAGGTACGATGCCGTCCTCGCAGTCGCCTCCAAACTTCCATCCAGGCAGGTCTTCTGACTTCCGGATCACCCTACCTGCTGCGCCTTCCCAACCTCCTGGTCAGTGACTTCGTGCAGCATTCGTTCCCGGTTACAGCGGCGGG
This sequence comes from Desulfobulbus oligotrophicus, assembly GCF_016446285.1. Classification (NCBI taxonomy): domain Bacteria; kingdom Pseudomonadati; phylum Thermodesulfobacteriota; class Desulfobulbia; order Desulfobulbales; family Desulfobulbaceae; genus Desulfobulbus; species Desulfobulbus oligotrophicus. The sequence goes on along the minus strand of NZ_CP054140.1, from coordinate 392,841 downwards.
CCCGTCCCGGATTTGCACCGGGTTCCCGATTATGTTCTATTGAACACCTGGACGAGGAACTATTAAAAGTTAAGGTGGAGAAAGTCAAGCATTCTCAGAGAGTATCAGGTTCTCATGGGAAGCTCCGTATGATAATCTGTTCGCCGGTTACCGGTTTTGTGTTTTCCTCCGGGTGTGCCGGTGTAACGTACAGGCTTGATATGAGAAACGATTCTGATCAGGAAAGCAGTCAATCCGCTGCAATTTTAGCATCTGATCTATGTAAAGAAGGAGAAAATATGAGCAGTCCACGTTTTCAGCAGGGTATGGAGAAGTTGAAAGAGTTATGTGTTGCCGATGAGAACAGCCCCACCGGGCATATGGAGATTGGCGATAGTTTCAAGGATATTGCGCCGGACCTGACCCGTATGGTCGTTGAGTTTGCTTTTGGTGATGTGTACGCACGTCCGGGCCTGAGCAACAGGCAAAAGGTGCTGACCACCATCTCTGCCCTGGTGGCCCAGGGTACGCCGCAGATCGGTATGCATGTTATTACCGGTCTTAACGTAGGCCTGACCGCCGATGAGATTGCCGGCTGCATTGTACACCTGATCCCCTATGTGGGTTTCCCAAGGGCACTGAATGCGTTGAAGGTTGCCCAGGAAGTGTTTAAGGAGCAGGGTGTGAAGATAACCCTGGCCCATGAGCTGACCAACAGATAGTGGTGCAAGGCGGTCGGCAAGAAGACAGTGTGGGCCAAGAAAAGGAAACATCTGAAAAAGTGGTTGTTATGAATCTTAGCGAATACTTTGTCCGCATTGGCTATGAACCGAAGAATGCACCGAGCCTGGAGGATCTGCATGCTTTGACCCGTGCCCATGCGCAGTCAATTCCCTTTGAAAATATCGATGTGCTGCGCGGACTGCCCATCAGTCTGGAGCCTGCTGATCTTTTTGACAAGCTGGTGCACCGGCAGCGGGGCGGCTACTGCTTTGAGCAGAACAGTCTGTTTATCCATATACTCAATACACTTGGCTACTCCGCCTATCCCCACTTTGCGCGGGTACGGCTGCCATGCAAGGATCGCAGCGAAATGCCGCCCCGCACCCATCTGTCTATCCTGGTTGAGCTGGATGGGAAAAAATGGCTGGCCGATGTGGGCTTTGGCAGTTTTGCCCTGAGTGCTGCCCTGCTCTGGGAGGACGGCCTGGAACAACAGACACCCGCTGACCTGCGGCGCCTGGTAAAGGAAGACGGCCGCTGGTTTTATCAGATCTGGCAGGCAGACCATTGGCGCGATCTCTATGAGTTTGACGGTCGGCTTGTGTATCCCAGCGATCTGATGGTGGCCAACTGGTATACCAGTACGCATCCGGAGGCCACCTTCACAAGCCAGCTAAGGATTGCCCGTCCCGGTGCCGATGGCAGCCGCCTGGCCATCATGGGCAATGAACTGCGGGTGTGGGATCCGGACGGCGCGCTGACCGTGACCATTATCAGTGATGAGGAGCTGCCAACTGTTGCCCGCAAATATTTCAATATGCGCTGGCCTGTGCATCGTCAGTGAACAGGGAAAATGATGTAGGTGGCAACATAATAAACCAAACTTACGTAACATATCTTCAGTGTTATTAACGGCTGCCAGTAACTCTTGTTTATTGGGAAGAGTATTCGAGAGTCTCAGCCACCGCGAGAGGAAACAGCCTGTTGCCTTCGAGAGCCTCAGGCAACAGTAAGAAGCGACAATAATACTCCGTTGCCTGAGGTTCTCGAAGGTAACGGCAAGGAAGAGGCCAAGAGATGAGTGGTGGCTTTATGTACATTCTAAAGTGTTCTGATGGTAGCTATTACACTGGAAGTACAAGGAATTTGGAGTTTCGATTGATTCAGCATCAATCTGGTAATGGGGCGAGCCACACCAAAAAACGGCTGCCAGTAACTCTTGTTTATTGGGAAGAGTATTCGAGAGTTGATGAAGCTTTTTATCGTGAGAAACAAGTGCAGGGTTGGAGTAGAAAAAAGAAAGAGGCCCTTATTGTGGGCGATACCCAGTTATTACCGGAATTGGCAGTGGCGTATCGTGATTTAGCAGTGGTTTCGAGAGTCTCAGCCACCGCGAGAGGAAACACCCTGTTGCCTTCGAGAACCTCAGGCAACAGCAAGAAGCGACAATAATGCCCGTTGCCTGAGGCTCTCGAAGGTAACGGCAAGAAAGAGGCTAAGAGATGAGTGAAAAAAGAAACAGGCAGCGCCCCGACACAAGAAGGGCTGCCACGCCGTCATCGTGCCGACCATCCTGACACCGTGTGGAGTTGGGGCGTGACCTGTTTGCCGACCTTGGTTCGTGGCCAGTTCTTTTACCTGTACCTGATTATCGATATCTACAGACGCAAGATTGTGGGTTATGAAGTCTTTGAATCCGAGAACATGGCCAACAGTTCGCACGTCCTTCAACGAGCCGTGCTGCGCGAGCAATGCGGGCACCGACCCCTTGTCTTGCATGGCGACAACGGCTCAGCCATGAAGGGCTCGACGATCTATGGCAAGCTCGAAGAGCTGGGCATCACGCCATCGCACAGCCGTGCTCGCGTCTCCAACGATAACGCCTACTCTGAATCTTTGTTCCGTACGCGTGTAAATACCGCCCATCCTTCCCAATAACCGGATTTGCTGACCTGGTGGCCGCACGTCAATGGGTGGACAATCCGTTTAGGCATAATGGCTGGCTCCACTTTTTTGGGGATACGCCACGTTGGGACATGGGGATGTATCCCCAAAGATATCCCCATAGTCTTTGGATATTAGCGTATCAAAATGGACAACCCTGGACAACGGAAAAAGAAAAAGCCCAGTTTTTACTGGGCTTTCAAGACATCCATGGACTTGTTCGGATATTAGGATGGTGCCGAAGGCGAGACTCGAACTCGCACGACCGTGGGCCGCTACCCCCTCAAGATAGTTGAGTATCTATAATATCAATGTGTTGAAACGATTAGTCGCAAATTTAGTCGCATTTTGGCGAAGTTTTCTTTTTTTGGATGCGATTTAAAACTCCAGCACGTTCCAATTCCCCCAACCTTTCTTCCAGCATCTCCAACCGCCTGACCATCTCCACATTCTCTCGTTTTCCTTTCATGGCCCCATAAAGCCCATCGATTACCCCACTCAAGATTGCGCTGTACTCAGTTTCAGATTTGAGTACTTCTAGGGCTTGATGCAAGGTTTCGGATTTCGTTTTGTCCAAGTGTCGACCAAGGATATCGGCACTGGATTGCGTATTCCCTAAAGACCCAAGCCGCGAAACTCCTTGGCCTTGAACCACTGTTCCTTCTTGAACCGCCCAGCCGAGAGTGAGCATGGCTTCATAGGTCATACCAAAATGATCAGCAATTTTAAGCCGGATTTCCTCAGCTGCCGGCTTTCTCCCCTTGATCACCGCATTGAGATACCCCCGGTCGATATTCTGGGCCACGGCAAGACGCACTTGTGCGCCTCTTCCCTCCTGTTGAAGCAAATAATTCAAGGCGACCCGGAACTGCTCTGCGATAGGGTTATTCATGTCGCAAACGATAGAGCATTTGCTCAAGAAATAAAAGCCGAGAATACGGCCAGGTCTAAAATGTGACGGGGTTGTATAATCTGTAGTATTGGCATTTGGTTGAACTCTCATGGCGCGAGCTTCATTTTGCTCGTTTTTTTAAACTTATAGCGCAATCGCGTTTAAGGAAACCGTTGCCATGAAATCCTTCTGCTGCAAGGCTTGTCGAGCAACACGCCCAGTCAATCCAAGAAACCCCAACCAAGAATACTGCAACCGTGCTGACTGCCAACGAGCCAGAAAAAGAGCATGGCAGCGACAAAAAAGAGCCACTGATCCTGATTACCGAGAAAACCAGAACGATTGTCAGAAGCGATGGCGGGAAAGCCATCCCGAGTACTGGCGAGAATACCGGAAAAAGATAAAAGACTCGCAGCCACCGCCTGATACACCCGCTGTAAAGATGGACGCGTCACCTCACGATTTCTCTATAGTTCCGGGGAAATACATCCTTGTCCCTGTTCATGGCCAAAACATCAAGATGGACGCGTTCCAGGCCATAATCTTCCCCATTCCAAGCAGTTATGACCCCGCAAAAGACGACATCATAGGCAAGTTCGCTACATTGGCCTACGATCTCGCCAAGGATAACGACCAGGCTCGAACTCCACTCCGCGCTTCCTCATAGGGACATTTTTTCACACCTGCAACCAACCCGTTCGCTGTATCGACTGGGGGCGATGATGGTGCGGAAACACGGTGGAACAAATGAGCATCTGCTCATTTATTGAGCAATTGCTCATTTTATTGAATAAAAACAACATATTATCGACATTTTTTCCTTGACGACATCCATGTTTTCATCCAAATAGTTGACCATGAGCGCAACGAACGAGCGGATCACCCAAAAACAGATCGCCTTGGAGGCGGAGATCTCGCCAGATTTCCTCAGTCAAATCCTCCACGGCAAGCGCCCCTGTCCGAAAGCAGTGGCGGTTCGCCTTGAAATGGTCACCGGCATCAGCAAAGTGATCTGGGTTTGGGGCACTCCAGAGCAAATCCGCGCAGAAGTTCACAAGGTATGTGCCAATGATACGAAACACATCCATCACGATAGATGAAGCGGCCCAGCTCGCCAAGTGCAGCTACCACACCATTCATCGGGCAATCAAGCGAGGTGATCTGGCAGCCTATAAGCCAGGGAAAACCGTTTTGATCCTGGAAGCCGACCTGAGTGCCTGGTTTGAGAGCAAGCGTATTCGAGCGGTAAGAGCAGGCCGGCCTCGTCGATCTATTCAGATTCATGAGCGGTAGCTCCTTTTATGAAAACAATTTCGAGTAAGGAAGCTGTTATTTCACGCGAATTCTTTCCAGCAGAACCAGAGGCGAGCGGCCTTCTTCAGCACCGTTGTTTTGATTCTCTGTCACCTGAGATGCGCCAGAAGATTGAAGCTATCGAGCAAATCCCTCTGCTACCCGACTGGCCCGATAAGACCCGCGGTATCCCCAATATATGCCTGCGATCCGCTCTGTTCGGGGTGATCAAAAGAGGGCGACGAAAGGCCGTCAAAAAAGAACTCATCGCATCGCTCAAAGGTGTGGCAATCCAATATACCGGCTGGCGATTGGATCAAGGTGATTTTGACGTGTTGGCGCAAGCGCTCCATTTTCAATCCCGTGAGCCCGATCCTGAGAAACGACAGTTTCTCAGGATCAAGGTAAAACCCTTTCTTGCGGCCATCGGACGTCAAGGTGGGAAATCAGGCCGGGAGTGGCTCAAGGATTCACTCCGACGCCTGACAGCCACCGCCGTGGAGATCAAGGTCGATCTTAGTGCGTACCGGGGGAGTTTCTCCTATACCGGCTCACTGGTCGACGAATTCTATTTCAGCGACGAAGATCAGTCCTACATCGTCAGGATTAATCCCAAATTGGTAGGCCTGTTCGATGTCGGCTGGACCCAGGTGCAGTGGCAACAGCGGCTCCAACTCAAGACCGATCTCGCCAAGTGGCTGCATGGATTTTATGCGAGTCACCGAGCGCCTTATCCGGTGAAAATTACCACATTGAAGCATCTTTGCGGGTCGGAGTGCTCTCGGTTGGTTGATTTTCGCCGGAGTTTGCGATCTGCGATGAGCGAATTGGTCCAAGCTGGAGCTGTCCTGGGTTGGAACATTGATCCGGAAGACAAGTTGAACGTGGTGCGCCACCCTCAAGCCCTCAAGAAAGAGGGGGCATAGCACTCACACTTGGGGGGCATAGCACTCACACTCAGAGGGCATAGCACTCACACCAGGGGGCATAGCACTCACAAAACAGGGGGCATAGCACTCACGTTTTGGGGGCATAGCAATCACAGTTGCTCAATTTTTTTCGCACGCAAATAGTTGTAAATAAAAGGCTTTTTCAGGAGGTTCCGAGCCCTCTAATCATCTTTAATCTTTTTTTAATCTTAAAAGAAGGGCGAACCAGCTCCACAAACACCATGACAGAACCGAGCGCCATCCACATCACCTCCAGCCGGCTCACCTGGCTCACCGCCATGGAATGGGTTCGAGCCCACAGGCACATTGTCCGCTGGGAGGCTACCCCCTTTATTCCCTACATAGCCGGGGACAACGACGATCTGTGCCAGGAGGCCACCATAGCTGCTTTCAAGGCCCTGATGAAGGTTCAAAATCAAGACTCTCAGCGGTTGATCACCTATTTTCGGACCATCTTCAGAACCCATTGCCTGAAGATGGCCGTTGGTATCCGACCAGCACTGTTTGCCTACGAATACCTGCTCTGCACTGCTTCTCGGGAAGAGGAGGAATACCTTCCTGAACCGCAACCCGAGGAGATCGAGCAGGCCATGCAACGGGTCAAGGATCGGGACCGGCGGATTTGCCGGTGGATCCTTGAGCAACCATTCCCGGTCTCCACCGAGGAGACGGCTTACCACTTCAACCTCAGCCGGCGACAAGTCTGTCGAATCCTTCAGAACGCCACTGACCACATCATTCAACACCAACGAAAAATGCAGCCCAAACTACCGACCATCACCGAGTTTTCCCGTAAGTCACCACTCCCCCGGAAAATCCTCCTGCTCCTGAAGCGCAAGGAGATCATCCAGGATCCTCTGACTCAGGAGGATCAGATCGGCTTGCGTGTTTTGGAGCAGGTCTGGGGGGACAGGAATGTGCTTCGTCCGCAGATCTCCCGGATGTCGCGTCTCGCCAGAGAGAAGTTCATCCGGACCGTGGCCTTGAGCAGCAAATGGGAGCGCTACGCCTACTCCCGGTACTTCAATCAGGAGCCGGGAGCTCGTCTTTCCCTGCAGCAGGTCATTGCAGAAATCCAGACTACCTTCCGTTTTGAGCTGACCAAGAAACAGATCAGCCGGATCCGCAATATTCGCTCCAGAGCCCAGGTCGCCCGCTACCGAGACATGAGAAAAAAGGCCCGGGAGATTTCTTACATCGCGCAAACTAAGAAGTAAGAAACAACGTTTCTTGATGATGACAAAACTGACTTCAACGGCCCCAAAAAGAGAGCACAAGAAAATCATGAACGCCCACCTGATTCCCATCCTGATAACCGTCCTGCTCTTGAGCTCCTCGCCGCTCATGACCAGGGAGATTCGTCAGGAACGCTTCTCCCTGCTGAGCGAGATTGTGCGGGTGACGGATCGGGAGACCTTCCTGCTCACCAGCACACCCAACCACCGCCAGCCAGCCTGCGAGGAAAAGACCGTAAAGGCCACGGATGGTTGTGAGCTTCCAGTGGTGCATTTCCAACTTGGCAGCGCCGAGTTGTCTCTGTCCGAGCAAAATGCTCTGCTTGCCACTCTGCCCCAATGTGGCATTGTTCCCGAAACCGGATTGATCGTCATAGGACACACCTGTTCGCTGGGCACGGAAAAGCGCAACCGCATCCTCTCCCGAGAGCGTGCAGAACAGGTGGCGGCAGTGCTCCATGCTCATGGCTACAGCATCTCCGAAGTAACAGCCATGGGCTCGCAGCAACCCATACCCGGCAACAAGCACCTGGCCGGCAACCGGCGAGTCGAACTCGCCTTTACTCGACCATAACCTGCCTGAACGGCAGATATTTTAAAAACTCTCTGGAGGAGACCGAGATGAACCGACTGCAATACTTCCGCAAACGTTTGAACATGACCACCTGGATGGGCGCCGTGCTGCTCACCCTGTTCCAGGCGGGCAACGTTTTGGCCATGACCGTACCGGCAACCGGCTCCTTTGCCTATGACCTCTACGATATCGGGGTCAACCAGATCCTGCTGGGCCCGGTGGGCTTCACCGGCGGAGTGGCCTGTATGTGCGTGGCTGCGATTCTGGCCATCCGGCAGATGATCCTGCCGGCGGCCGGCGTGGTGTTGGGCGGGGCTTTCCTGCTCCGGGCCAACACCGTAGTCGAGACCATCGGCGCTTTGATCAGCTGAGGGGAACATGGCCGGCTCATCCCGCAAATTCCCCCAGTATCTGTCCCGACCCTTCCAGGTGTTGTGGTTTGAAGTCGATGAGCTGGCTATTTTTTTATTTACCCTCACCGTTGCCCTGATCTATGGCGGTCTGGCCTGGCTTGTCTTTGTAGGTGTCCAGTACGGCTACATCCGTACCAAACGGAGCAAACCACGGGGGTTTCTCAAGCACCTGCTTTATGCCTGCGCCTTGCTGCAAATGAAAAACTATCCCGGTTACTTTGAACAGGAGTTCCACGAGTGAAACTCAACACCTATGTGCAACAGAGCAGTAACCTCTTTGCCCGTAACCGGTTGCTCCAGTTTGTGGTGATCGTTCTGGCGGTTTGCCTGATGTTCACCTCCTTCATGGCCTACCGGGCGGTACGCTATCAGAAGGTGATCCTTATACCGCCGCAGATGACCGGCACGGTGGAGTTCGTCCAGGGCAAGCCGACCGAGGCCTACATCCAGGACATCGGCCGGCGGATCCTTTCTCTGGCCACCACCTACTCACCGAGCACGGCACGCAAGCAGTTCAACGAGTTGTTGGTCTACTACGCGCCCGAATCCTACCCCGAGGCTTCCATCCTCTGGTATTCGCTGGCTGGGCGGATCGAGGAGTCTCAGGTCAGTTCGGTGTTTTATCCTCAGACCCTAAGCATGAAAGACAACCGCATAGAGGTGTTTGGCGACCTGAAGCAGTACACCGGTAATACCCGACTGGAAAACACCACCCGGACCTATTTCCTTGACTATCAGATCAGGGACGGCCGTTTCTCCCTACTGTCCTTCAAGGAGAAGGAAAAATCCGGAGAAGAGAGGAGTGAAAAATGAAGATACTGTGCTTTTCCATCTGCTGCTTGTTGCTAAACACCGACCATGCTGTGGCCGGCGAGGGAGTTCCCGCCGAGGTCCCCACCATGGTGGAACTTTCGGCCCGGGAGATCAACCGCATCGTCTGTCCCGGGCAGATGAGCGATCTGATCTTCTCAGAAGAGAAGGGGCTGACCGGCCATTTCTCCGGCAACAATGCCTTCATCAAATTTACTGCCGAGGAGGTGGGCGGCAAGCTGAAGTACAACAATGAGCCCAGCGAGATTTATGCGGTCTGCAACGGTTCGGTTTTCACCATCATCGGTGTCCCGGCTGAAATCAACGCAGTCACGGTCCGGCTTGCCCTGCCTAAGAGCGAGACCGTGGAGAAGAACATCACCCGCTATAAGAACATGCCCCTGGAAAAACAGGCTCTGCAACTGATCAAAGAGGCCTACGACGGGGTTTTTCCTTCGAGCTATCAGGTGATCGACAAAAAACAACCGGTTTACCTCTGCCCGGATCTCGACTTGGTCCAGCAACAAGTGGTTGAAATCGAAGGCGTCGGCTTGCAGCTCAAAGCCTTCAAGGCCACCTCGCGGCTAGGCATGGATCTGGAACTGGCCGAAAAGACCTTCCTTTCCGCAGCTGTCGGCAACCCGATCCTGGCGGTGGCCATCGAACAGCACACCCTCAAACCCAAGCAGTCGACCCGGGTCTTTGTGGTGGAGCGCAAGGATCTACCTGTCGCAACCATGACCACTCTGGATGCCGGATTTGAACGATGAAGATCAAGGAACGGTTCAATCGGCTCACAGCGGCACGCAAGAAGATCGTTATCTGGTCGCTGATAGGGGCTGTCCTCCTGGTAATTGTGGTGACCGGCTACAGCTCCAGATCGACCCATCAACCAGGACAGAGTGGCGAACGTGTCCAGAATACCCGGCTTGAACCGGATCTGATGGAGAAGACCATTGTCCGCGAGTATCGCCGCAAACTGGAAGAGCTTGAAGGACATGTCTCCACCATGCAGCGGGAGCTGGAGCGGGGCCGGAAGGAATTGGAAGCGACTGAAAGGAGCAATCAGAAACCTGCTCAGGAAAAAGAGTTGCCCAAGATACCCGAAGTCGATGAGATCGAACGCGGCAAAGCTGCCTTCCCACCTCCCATGCAACCGCTGGCGATTGGAGATGAAGAGGGACCTCATTTCGCATCTGCCGGGGCCCCAAAAGAGAAAAAGCGGATCGGCAAGATCACGGTGGTCAAGAACGATAGCCTGCCCAAAGGGGATACGAAGAAGAAGGGCCGCACGGTCTATTTGCCGCCCTCATTCATGGAGGCCAACCTGCTGACCGGCTTTGACGCGGCTACCTCTGGCACCAGCAAGAACAGTCCGGAGCCGCTGCTGCTGCGCATCAAAACACCAGCGGTCCTGCCCAATGACATCAAGGCTGAACTCTCCGGCTGCTTTGTCGTGGCCGAGGCGGTGGGCCGACTCGACAAGGAACGAGCCGATGTACGGCTGGTCTCGCTTTCCTGCTTGAGCAACGAGGGCAAGGCGGTGATCGATACCCAGGTCAAGGGTTTTGTCACTGATGCGGATTCCAAGGTGGGACTCTCCGGCCGGGTGGTCTCGCGCATGGGCGCGGCCACGGTCCGGGCCATTGTCGCCGGTCTGTTTGAAGGCGCCGGCGATGCCCTCAAGGCCTCGACCACCACTACCTCGACCTCGGCTTTGGGATCCACCTCCACCATCGACGGTTCCCAGGTCGGCAAGTCCGCCCTGGGAACAGGTCTTTCCCAAGGTGCCCAGACCATGAGCGACTTCTACCTCGAACTGGTCAAGCAGACCACCCCGGTGATCGAGGTCAGTGCAGCCAAGAAGATCACGGTCATCATCTCCGAGGGTAAGGAGCTTACGATCAGGGACATCAAGAACAATGAGTTTGCGCAACAGTAAAAAAGGAGCAGCCATGAGACGAATACTTGCTTGCCTCGCCGTACTTGCCCTAGTCTCGGGCTGTGCCGGGGTCAAGGATGCGGTGAACCCCTATGAAGAGAACTTTCGGTGCAAGGCCAAGGATAGTGACGGCAAGTGCCTGGATACGCCGACCGCTTACAAAGAAGCCCGGCTTCCTGACGGTCAAGAGGGCGAGGCAGCATCAAACACCTCTCAAGTCGAGGCCCAGAACAGCCGTTACAAAGCGCTTACCGATCTGCTGGAAGCTCCCGAAACCCCGGTGCTCAATCCGCCCAAGATCCTCCGGGTATTGCTGCTCCCCTATAAAGGGGAAAACAACGAACTGTTCATGACCCGGTACGCCTACCTGGAGATTGAACCCTCCCAGTGGGTGCTGACCGAGGTCAGCGAGAAGAAGCCATGATCTCTCTGCTGGAAAAGATCTGTTTTAATTCTGGTGCCTACCTCAAGCAGGCGGACCTTGAGCGGATGACCAGCCGGCATCCGTTCTCCGCCTACCTGAACTATCTGGCCTACGACTACGACCTCGATATCTACCTCAACCAGGATTGCAGCCTGGGCATGCTCTGGGAATGCACACCCCTGACCTTTGCCGGCCCCAAGGCCCTGACCTCATTGGAGGGGTTGTTTCGGGCCGGCTTACCTAAGGGGAGTGTGCTTCAACTGATCCTCCATGCGGATTCCCATATTGCCCCGATCCTCTCCAGCTACCGCGAGAGCAGAACGGTGACGGACATCATTGTCCGCACCAGCACCGATCAGATTGTCGACTTCATGGAACAGGGACGGCGCGGACTGGCCGCCTGCTCCAACATCCCGGTGCGCAACTTCCGTCTGTTCGTGGCGGTCAAGCTACCCGGCGATATGCCGGAGGCGCCGAATCCCGAGGACTTCATCGACCGGGAGAGAGCCAAACCCCTCCAGGACATCAAGCGGCAGATCAACGAAACCTTGAAGGCGGCGCTGCTGTCTCCGCGCTCTCTGCAGCCGGGCGACCTGCTTGAATGGGCGCGGCGATTGTTCAACCATTATCCGACTGAATATCCGGAGCACAACTTTACCGCTTACAACGACACTATCCCCCTGCGCAAACAGATCCTGAACGCCGATACCGTGGTTCGGGAAGCAGGTGACCATCTTCAGGTGGGGGATAACTTTTTCTGCTGCACCACCCCTAAGATCATCCCCACCGAGGTCGATCCCTTGCAGACCAATACGCTCTTTGGCGGTATCTGGGGTCTGGTTTCGGATATGGATCAGATCAAGACCGGCTTCCTTTACACCCTCAATATCCTTTTTGAGCAGGGTCTGGAGACCAGGATCCACGCTAAGTGCAACCTGCTCCTCAATCAACAGGCGGTGGGCTCGCTCTCTCCACTACTTCGGAGAAAGCAGGAAGAGCACCTGGAGGCGACCGATGCCCTGGAGCATGGAGTCAAGTTCGTTCGCATCATCCCCATTCTCCTGGTCTGGGACCGGGATCTGGAAGGGGCTCGCGAGTCCTGCACCCGGGCCAGAAGGATCTGGGAGGACAACGGCTATGTCATGCAGCAGGATTCTTTCATCCTCAAGATTCTTTTTCTCTCGGCCTTACCCTTTGGTCTCTACACTACCGGCAAAAACGTCGACAACCTGGAGCGGGATTTTATCGCCCCGGTGCCTTCGGTGACTCCACTCTTACCGGTCCAGGGCGACTTTGCCGGCACCGGCGGGGTGCCCAAGCTGATCTTCACCGGCCGCAAGGGCCAACTGGTCAGCCTGGACTTCTTTGCCAAGGGAGCGCCTAACCACAACACCGTCTGTTGTGCCACCACCGGATCGGGCAAGTCCTTCCTGGTCAACTTCCTGGCGTTCAATTACTACGCTTGTGGCTCTCTGGTGCGGATCATCGACATCGGCGGATCCTACAAGAAAATCGCCAACATGCTCGGTATCCGCTATCTCGACTTCCAGCCGGGAACCACGGTCTGCCTCAACCCCTTCACCTCCATCCAGGAACCGGAGGAGGAACTCAAGTCAGTGACCGCTGTCTTTGCCCAGATGGCCTACTCCAACTCGGATACCAACAAATGCGATGACACCGAGTTGAACATGATCCGCAATGCGGTTCGCTGGGCCTGGCAGCAGAAAGGACAAGGGGCCGAGGCCGATACGGTCTATGAATTCCTGACCAAGTTCCCTGAGGTGCCGGCGGCTGATTTCGACTCGATGAGTGATAACCCGGCCCTGGTTGAGGTGGCCAGGAAGCTGGCCTTCAATATCCGCGAGTTCACCAGCCACGGCTTCCACGGCAAGTTCTTCACCGGTCCCTCAACCTTTGACATCCACCGCGATGCCTTTGTGGTCCTGGAATTGGAGAACCTCAAGATTCAGCCCGATCTCTACCGCGTGGTCACCCTGTTGGTACTCAACGCCGTCACCCAGGATCTCTATCTTTCCGACCGCTCCCGCTCCCGGCTGATCATCTTTGACGAGGCCTGGCAGTTTATGGGCAAGGCAGCCATGCTTGGCCCGGTGATCAACGAGGGGTACCGGCGTGCTCGCAAGTACAACGGCAGCTTCATGATCATTACCCAGTCCATCCTTGATCTCGACAATTTCGGTGAGGTGGGCCGGGTAATCAACGGTAACTCGGCCTTCAAGATCTACCTCGAATCCTCGGATTTCGACCAGGCCCGCAAGCAGGGATTGATCGAGCATGACGACTTTGTCCTCCAGTTACTGAAAAGCGTTAAATCCAACCCACCCAAATACTCAGAGATCTTTTTCGATACCCCCTTTGGTCTCGGTGTGGTCCGACTGGTGGTCAACAATTACGACTACTTCATCTACACCTCCAAGCCCGCCGAGATTGCTGCCATCGAGGCCATGGTCAAAAGCGGCCTCAGCTATCACGAAGCCATCCTGGAGATGGTAGCCCGGAGGGAGCAGGATGCACTCTAAACTTGTCCCGATCCTGTGGATCATCACCTGTGGCCCGCAGGTCTTGGCAGCTCACACCCAGCTGGAGACTGTAGGAAAAACCTATCCCATAGTCGAGCGGGATATCCGGGAAGAGTTTAAGCAAATGGCGACCGGCATCGACCTTGATGCCTTATTCAACACCCACAACCGCTATCAACCGGCTAACCTGCACCCATTGCCTCGGGCAGCAGGCGACCGGGTATTCACCGTCGATCTGACCCATACCCTGGATCGTGACATCAAGGATAGCCAGGGCAACCTGCTCTATCCCCAAGGCTTCACCTTCAACCCCTTGCAGTATGCTGGGCTGAGCGGTGGGCTGGTGGTCATCGACGGCAGTGATCCCGGACAGGTCGAGTGGTTTAGGGGTTCTCCCTATTTTCAGAATCACCGGGCCATTCTTTTGCTTTCCGGTGGGTATGCGAATGAGGTGAAACAAGAGTTGAAGCGGCCGGTCTATTACCTGACCCACGATATTGCCGCCCGGCTCCAGCTCAAGGCCGCACCTTCTGTGGTGGTCGAGCAGGACAACAAGCTGACCGTTCGGGAGGTGCGCCTTGCAACACAGCGTTAGCAGATTTTTGGTGCTCTGCCTTCTCCTGGCCCCATTACAGTCCTTGGCCAAGTCGGGGACTCCCTTCAACCCGATCACCGACATCCATTGGTCCGAGATTGACTTCACCATCGAGAGCGTCTGCTTCTGTCCCAGAGTTTGGGGCGTCGAGGTTGGCCTGATTGTCAGCTACTGGGAGCCGTTTCTTCTTATGGACACCTCCTCGGTCGCCTTCTATTCAGCCACATTAGGAACCTCGGTCGGTGGATCTCCGCTCGATGAACTTGGAGGCAAGAACAAAAGCTCTGATGCGGTTGATATAGCCAACGAATCGACCTTTGCCCAGTCGCACGCCTTCCTTCTCCCTCTGATGCCCTGGATTTGTGCCCGCAACGATTACGGCACCTGGTGGAGCGAATATGACCCTATGTGGCAAAATGATGAGTTGGCCACCTTGCTCACTCCCGAGGTTTCACTCTATGCCAACAAGGCCGTGGTCATGGCCTGTATGGCCGATGCCATCGCTGCCAATGCCGGCTGGCCGCTGGATGCCATGCCCTGGTGCGTCGGCAGCGGCGGTTCGGCCTATCCCATGACCGGCCATGTCGACAACGACAACATCGTTCAGGCCAATGCCACCGCCGCCTACCGGATGCTCTATAAGCTCAATCGCATCGGCATGCTCTGTGATCCCTATCCGCAATGTGGCTGCATGCATACCCCGGTCTGGATCAAGAGCCATTACAAGATGAACGTAGCCCGGCCCGGCATTCGAGGCGTGTATCCTATCGGCCGGGCGACCTCTACCTATGACTCCGGACTCAATCCGCCCTATATGGGGGCCCTGGGTTCCAATGACGAGTTTCTCTGGGTGGTTTACCGCAAACAACGGTGCTGCACATGCTGCGAGTGAGTTGGAGGCTGCCGGCGGTGGCGTTGATCATCACCCTTTTTCAGGGCGTTTTGGCAGAAGAACGCAAGGAAGCCGGAGAAGTGGTGGAGAAGGCGGTCGAGAAGGCCCGTAAACTCAGTGAGACCATGCACCTGCCTGAGAATGCTCATAACGACAAGGGACAGGAAGCAGCTCGACAAACAGTGGAAAAGTTGAACGCACCTGCGTTTCGGGAGCAGTTGGGCTGCCAGATGGAAAGGATTCAACACAGCGGGACACCACAGGAACAGGCAAGGACAGTGCAGGTGCAAGGGGCACTTTCCGCTCAGGAGTCGGTCTATCTCTTCCTTTCCAGTTCGCTGCCCGAGGCGACGGTGAACCGGTACTTGATTGATGTGAATCGAACTGCTGAACAACGGATTGTGCCGCTCCTGTTTGGCCTGCCGCAGGGATTGGCAGGCAAACGCCTCAATGCCGACTATTTCAGCCGGGTGATGCAGGCTGCACCGGAATGCCGGGATACTCCCGATGCTCCCTGCCGGCGACTGGCAGTGCCGTTCAAGGTCAACCCGGAGTTGTTTGCAAGGTACAACATCAACGAAGTGCCGGTGCTGGTCTATGACAACGGTCAGGACTCCTGGTCGATCCAAGGAGAGACTGAGCTGGCTTACCTGTTGGAAAAGGTCGGCAAGGCGGCGAACAGTCCCGCGCTTGCCGGCATCAGTGCCCGATTGCGAGGTGGCCAGTGAACGAATCGATCGAAGTGCAAGACAAAGAAAGCAGAGTGATGGCTTCCCCCGGCTACTTGGAGGTAATCGGCATCGTCCTGGTCATCGTTCTGGGAGTGCTCTTTGCCTACGACCGGTTCCTGGTGCCCAAGGTAAAGGTAGCAGATTTGAAAGGCTACCTGCAGGAACAGAAGACCTTGCTCGCTGCTGGGACCATCACCGAAGAGCAGTGGAAACGAAATCTCGACACACTGGAACAGGTGTTCCAGGAGCAACCTCCTCATCACCTGATCATCCTCAAGGATGTGGTGCTCCATCATGATCCGGATACTGAAATCAAGCTCAAGTAGACCATGGTGGCGATTGAACCGGCGGGAACAGACTGTAGCGATCGTCTTTCTCGCCTTCATCCTTGCCGGCTCCTGGTTGCCCGGCCGCATTACCGTGGCCACCAGTGGTTCGCTCAATCATCGGGTTTTCTTTCTGCTCCCTGCACCCGCCAAGGTGGAACTGGGCGATTACCTGGTCTTCGGTCGCCAGGATCTCTCGCAGGTGCAGTCAGGACTACGTGCAGATCATGACCAGATGCTCAAGAAGGTCGGCTGTCTTCCAGGCGATCAACTGACCACCGACGAAACCCACCATTTTTTCTGCAATGGCAGGCTATTGGGGCAGGCATTGGAAACGGATAGTAAGGGCAGGCCCTTGCCCCGATTCTTCTTCAACGGTCCGGTCCCGGCAGACAAACTGTTCATGGTTGGCACTCATCCCCGCAGTTATGACAGCAAATACTATGGGTTCATTGATGTTCACGAGATCAGCCATCAAGCGCTACCGCTTTGGTAGTGTTGGGTTATGCCTGGCGCTGCTGGCCACGCCGGTCTGGGCCGGGATCACCGCGCCCTCGGCGACCAACAGCTTCTACCAGGAGAGCAAGCACGGCTGGTTCTGGTATGAGGATCCAACTCCTGTTGTTGAGGAGGGGGAGCGGGAGATACCAGCAACTGAGTCCAAGGCCGCCCCTTTATCTCGTGAGGTGTCCCTGGCCCACTATTCCACGGAAACCCTGTGGAACATGCATCCGGATGATTTTCAGCAGTTGCTGAACGGCCTGCAGAAAAAGGCGGTCCAGTACCCGACCGAACAGAACATCCTTGAGTATCTCTCCATCCAGGATATTGCCCGGCGCAAGGCCCTGGCCTACGCCAATGCCGCCCAGTATGTCACCCAGAAACGTGCCGACCTGTTCAACATCAATCAGGTCTATCCTACCTCCAGCCCAGGCACTCTGGCCCGGGTACAGATGCAGCAGGAGGAAATCGCGGGAACGATCCGTGAAGCTGGGAAAAATCATGCACTGCTGTTCTTTGCCGCAGCCGGCTGCGGCTTCTGTGAGAAACAGGCCCAGATCCTGACCTACTTTGTCGACAAATACGGCTGGCAGGTCAAACCGATGGTTATTGAGCGCGAACCCGATATCGCTCTGCGCTTCAACATCACCACCACGCCGACCTTGTTGCTGATCAGGCAGGACAGGGAGGCCTCGATGCGGATCGCCACCGGTGTAGCCACCCTGCCGGAGATCGAGCGTAACCTCTATCAGGCAATTCGCTCCATGCGGGGGGACACCTCCATGGAGTCGTTCACCACCTATGATTTCCAGAAGGGCAGCGCCCTGGATCCAACCTCGATCCTGAAGATCCAGACACCCTGGCAGGCTAACGGCCTAATCAACCAGTCACCTACGAGGCCCTCACCATGAAAACAGCATTCCTTTCCGCCATTGTCGCCATGACCATCTCCGCCCAAACGGCGCAGGCCGGCTGGGTCGACGACTGGCTGCAGCAGCATGCCGGCAGCACGCCCAACTACTTCAGTGGCCAGCAACGCGGCTATTACTCCGGTGGCAGCTTCTCGGGCCGCTGGCACAGCACCGCCGAATATCCGGTCACCGTAGAGGTGCCCCGAATTAAGAGCGGCTGCGGTGGTATCGATGTGTTCATGGGCGGTTTCAGCTTCATGAACACCGATTACCTGGTCAATAAACTCCAAGCCATCCTCTCGGGGGCCCCGGCGGTAGCCTTTGACCTGGCCCTGAAGACCCTCTGCGAGCAGTGCTCCAATACTATCAAAAACTTCGAAGCCCTGGCCGATAAACTCAACTCCATGCAGTTGGATGAGTGTTCCGCCTCCAAGGAGCTGGTGGGGATCGTGGCCAATGAAAACGGCTTTCACTCCTCAGAGGTGATGCGGGAGAAACTCGGTACCGCCATCAAGGAGAACAAGCTGGTCAGCGGTACCGCCGAGATGTGGGATATCCTTACCAAACAGGACCGGGCCAACAATAATCAGCCCCAGTCGGCTGACGTGGCAGCTGTGACCAGCGGCTGTAATGCCGACATGACCAACATCTTCCTTGTCGGTGGCTCGCTACTGGCCAATGTCGGATCAAAGATGAGTATCCCATCCAGCCATATTGATCTGATTCGGGGACTGGTGGGTGATGTGCAGTTGGAAGGCCCTGCCAATGCCTACCGCATCTCGGCCATTCCGCCTTGCCCGCAGAACAACCCGGATGACATCAAGGCCTTCACCGAAGGCGCGGTCTATATCAAGAGTATGACCGGCGCCTGCAGCCGGATCAGCGATGCCAACCGGGACCTGGTCGCCTATATCAGCACTACCCTGAACAGCATTGCCGATAAGGTGGAAAACAAGGGCACGCTCACCACCGCCGAGCAGACCTTTCTTGAGTCCAACCCTCTTTCCGCCCTGCCAATCCTCAAGACAGCGGTGGGGACTAACACCAGGGAATCGATCATTCCCGGTTTGGCGGATATCACTGCCAAGGCCTACAGCCTGCAGATGCTCTCTGATCTCTACCTCCGGGGTGAATCCATTGCCGCCAAAGCCAAGGAGGTGTTGGAGAAGAAGGCCGGTCCCTCCACCGGTCAGGGACCGGAGAAGTGTGCGGCTGTGCTCTTTGCCGAGCATGCCGACCAGAGTATCACTGCCATGCTGACCCGGATTCGTGCGCTCAAGGAGTCGGCCAAGACCAGTTATGTCGCGGCCGCCAACGAGATGAACACCACGGTTGCCTATCTCAACCACATGCAGCGGATGGAGATCCAGATGGCCGCCGAGATCACCCGACGCTACGGCAAGGACCTGGCCGCGAGGATGCAGTTGTGATGAACAGGAAAAACATGACGAAGTGGGGTTTGTTCCCTCTGGCCTTGAGCGCTATTCTCCTTTCGGCCGGGTCTGCCCTGGCCCTGGATATGGAGTATTACACCTACGGGGGATTCAACCCCATTGTTCAGGCATTCATCCGCATTGCCCTGATCTTCAGCGATGCCGGTTATCAGGGGCTCATCTTTGTGATGACCGTCATCGGTATCATGGCCGGGGCAGCGGCCTGGATTGCCCGAGCCACCACCGGCGCCCGGATCATCCCGCTGACCTGGACCGTGCCGGTGGTATTCGGGGCCATCGTCTACCTGGCCGTCTTTGTGCCTAAGGGCAACATCACCGTTTATGATCCAGTGCTCAACCGGTTCCAGACGGTGGGCGATATCCCGGATGCCATCGTCTTCACTGCAGGCACCCTCAACCTGATCGAGCGTGGCCTGGTGGACATCATCGATACTTCGGCGGCTCCGGATGCTGCCTATACTCAGACCGCAGGCGGCATTGGATTCAAGACCCTGGAGTCGGTCAAGGGTTCCTCGCCCAAGGACAACTATGCCCGCACCTCCATGATCCGCTACGTCAAGGACTGTGTCACCTTCGAGCTGATGCGGCCGGGCACCACCCTGTCCCTGGATGATCTGCGCAACATCAGCACCGATTTCCTGGTCAATCTCGCCCAGGCGGTTAATCCATCGGTCTACACCGTCTACTACGATGCCGCGAGTCCGGCCGGCACCGCCATGAGCTGTACCCAGGCCTGGACCAACTTGCAGCCGATCTATGCCACCGCCGCCAACTACAGCGAGTCGATCCGCAAGGTGTGCAGCAAGTCCTACTACGATCCAAGCAGCGCCACCGAGTTGGCCACCTGCCGCAACCAGATCTCAAATACCCTCAACTTCACCACCGGCACAGCAGTGACGCCGGAGCGGATCATCCAGCAGCGGCAGATTGCCGAGATCCTCTACAACTTCTACTTCCAGGATGATGTCGAGACCTCGATGCTGATGGAGAGCGACCGTAAGATCACCACCTCCGGGCTGGGGATCGGTCTGACCATGAACGAGTGGATACCAATCATCCGGGCGGTGATGACCGCCATTGCCATTGGGGTGATTCCCTTTTTGGTGCTTTTTCTTCCCACCCCGATTGTCGGCAAGGCGGCCTCGGTGATGCTCGGCTTTTTTGTCTTTCTCTCCACCTGGGGCGTGACCGATGCGGTAATCCATGGCGCGGCCATGGATTATGCCGCCCGCAACTTCGAGGAGGTCCGGCAATCGAATCTCGGCGTCTATGCCATGGCGGCCCTGCCTTCGGTTTCCACCAAGATGCTGGCTATGTTTGGAGTCATCCGCTCCGCCGGCATCATGCTGGCGAGCCTGTTCTCGATGATGCTGATCCGCTTCGGTGGCCATGCCCTGGCCATGTTGGCCGGCAACTTGAGCAGTCTTGTCCAGGGAGCCGGCAGTCATGCCGGAGCCTTGTTGACCCCGGATGGGCTTTCATCCGCCATGCGTCAACAAACCAAGGCTGCCGGCCTGTTGGACGGGATGGCCGAGCATCGGTTCGCCAACTTGGCTGCCGCTGAATCCTGGAGCCTGCACAAATCGGTGGGCGGGAATACCGCAGCCATGAATGCCCGCAGGAGTTTACAAAAATCAGGGCAAATTCCACCCATGACCTCACAGGGTGACTTCGCCACCATGATGGCCTCGGCCAACCAAAGTGTCGGCACCGCCTCCGGACCGGTGACCGTCTCCACCGGGCCGGATGGCACTGCGACCCGGATGCGCTCTGAATCAGTCAACCCGGACGGTTCTTCCAGTGTCGTCACCCTTGGTCCAGGTGGCACCGGTACCCAGGACGACATCCTTGCAGCCGGCAAGGCCTCTTACGTGGTGGATAGTGATGGAATCAGAACCACCACTCAAGCCTCAATTCATGGCCTTGATCCGGTCAAGGTCGGAGCCATGGCAGTGCAGCAGAAGGTGGCCGGAGCTGCCAAGACTATGGGGAGCGACAGCAACTGGGGAATGCTCTGGCAGCAGGTGCAAAGGGATAGCCTTTCCGGCGGAGAAAACAGAAGTTACTCCGACACGCTCAATAACGCACTCCACAACAGTTGGAAGCGGGCCTTTAATGATCAATCGAGTTTTATCCACTCATTAGATGAAATACAGAGAACTCAACTGCAAGGGATGCTGGGCGCAGGAGGAAGAATCGTTGGTGCCAGCATGGGTGCGAATGGCCAATTATCAGTAGTAGGAGGTGATGGAGAACGGGTGAGCTTTCAAGTTTCCGAAGACACTGCCAAAGCCTTTTCCCGAGACGAAGCCAAAGTGCGCTCTGAAGCAGTCGCTCAGACATTCAGCGATGGCCGTGGGTTGGATTACCTGGCCAATGTTGCCAAACGTATTGGAGCCACAGAAGCCTATTCTATCATTGATGAGGCCCGGTCAATCAGCAGATCGCAGGAGTCCTATGGTGCAGATCTGACCACGGCACTGGTGAAGAATTACGCCCGAGAGCGGTATGGCGAGGAAACCCCTGAGACGATCCGCAAAACCATCAGCGATTTCAACAGCTATGTTACCCAACACGGTCCAGCCGGTGTCAACAATATGCGTGATATTGTCAGTGGCTTTGTCAGCGGGCACGGATACGGCTGGGGCAGTACCCAAGCAGAGGTGCAAGGAACCATCCACAACACCCGGAATCGAATCCATGATCAGGGGTTGATGAAGAGTTATGTCGATCAGACGGCCGGATCAGTTCGCTCCAACACTGCCGGCATTACCGAGGGAAGTCTTCAGCCTCCCGAAAGTCCCCTCCCGTTACAAAAACCGGACGGGACGCGAACCATTACTAATGCTGATAATCTGCGGAGTGTCAATCGACATGAAGAGTCTGGACAAGGTCGAATCCGCACCGATATGAAAGGGATGGCCACCGAGGGAATCGGCAAGGTGTTCAAAGGAGTGGTGGACAGCCAGGGGAATCGACCGACTTCTGAAGGGTACTTTCAGGCGCCACCAGAGAACAAATTAACTCCGGGTGAAGGAAAACCCGGAGTTGTAGTGGAAATTCATAAAAGAAAATAGATCGATACGGTCAGGGCAGTATACCAGAAAATTTTATTTGTCATCCCAATGGTAAATATTACCCTGGTACATGCGCCAACTGGGGCAGAACTCGGGTTCTTCCTTGATAGGCGACAATGCCTCCAAGTCGCTGCAAGGCTGCCACGACTCCACGACTTTTGCCACCAACCCGCTTGCGGAAAAAGGCCGCACCGGTATCGACTCATCCATCAATCGGCCACAGGACCGACACATCGCGCTGTCTTCGGACTCATACCCGCAATGGGGGCAAATGGTGGTCCAATTGGTCTGGTCAGACATGATTGTTCTCCGGTGTACTGGTTTGCGGAATGATCAGTACCGATTCGTGTGCGAAAGATTACGTTCCACGCTAACCCTTATCATGTTTTCGAGAAAAGTCAAACCATCGGAAATAGCTTGGAAAGTGACAGATATGAGGATTGAGGTGGTTCAAAAAGAACGAAAACCCTTTGTATTGTTCCCGCTCCTAGCCGGTTTACTGCTCTTTTTCGCATTGAGTTTTTCGTCGCCATTTACCGCCTGGGCAACAGTTGCTGCCTATATAGATGTTCAAGGAAATCTCCATTATATGCGGGGTAAGAGCAGTCGAACGGACAAAAAGATCGCCATCGAACGACCTGTCCCACGATCATCGCGAGATCTCTCCTATCAAACAATCAACGCATTCATCCAAGCGGCCGCCACCGAACATGGGGTTGATCCCTACCTGATCAAGGCCATCATCAAAGCGGAATCGAATTTTGACCCTGCCGCTGTTTCGCCCAAGGGGGCTCAGGGCTTGATGCAACTCATGCCGGCTACGGCTAGGGATCTCCAGGTAGACGATCCCTTTGACCCGCAGGAAAATATTACCGGTGGCACCAAATACCTTCGTTCCCTGCTCGACAACTATGATGGGGACGTGGTGTTAAGCCTGGCCGCCTACAATGCCGGGCCTGGCAAGGTTAAAGGACGCATCCCGAATATCATTGAAACCAGGATTTACATCGCCAAGGTTCTCGACAATTATCAGTCTTACCGAAATTGCAGGTGATCTTAACCCAATTTAAATTCTCTGATTTCTAATCAGAAATATCAAACAGGCTCATCTGCCTATTTTTTTCAAATCCTTCCTGATAGTCGCGAATTTCTATGTCAAATCTCGCAACGATCTTGACAAAATCCTCTTTTGCCAACAGTTCGTCAGAGATGTCGTAATAATCAAATTCAACGCGAATCAGGTCGATCATCTCCTAAGCCTTTGGGAAATTCAGTCGGTGATCGACATAGGTCTCAACAGCCTGTTTGACAGCTTCGTTTTCCGTGATTTTCCCGTCCTGCATTTGGCGATACAGAGTCTGGTCATACGCAAAGAGTTGGCCCCAACAACCCTTTTCTTCCCTGGCCTGATGATACAAGTGATCAATGAGGTCTGTCCGGCTTTCCTTCAGAATGCATGCCAGGCTCTTAACTTGAGAAACGGCAGACTCCCCGGTGGAATTCGCTGAATCCGAGATCCCTCCCGAATCATTCTTCACGGAAGAAGAATTCGTCACAGCAGGTAAGGCATTCCCGAGCGAACTCTTCAAACAGTCCACAGCAATGCCAATCTCTTCTTCGAGTTCCTTCTTGTTCTTGGTTTCAAGCATCACCCCATAGCGTTTCGCGTCTAGCAGGCTGTTGAAAAACAGGAAAACATGAGACAAGGGTTCTTTATTTGCCCTTCGATAGCTCTTTTGCAGAGGCCCTTGGCCGTTTGTTTGTCATGATGCGTTGCCGGTTTTCATCTTCCAAGGCGCTTCAAGCCGTTCTGATAGGGTTTTCCCTCCTACCCGGAGGCAACTATCCCCAGATTGCGCATGCGGACCATGTTGTAGGCTGCCGCTGAGAGCGTGAACAGCCAGTCAATCTTTTCCACACCTTTGTACCTGGCTTTGCGTAACCAGGCGACGGTTTTCATCCAGCCAAATATCTCTTCCACCCGTTTGCGTTTTTTCCGGCTCACAGCATAACCTTGATGACGGGTGGTGCGGCCATCGATGGCGGAGCCTTTGACTTTCTGCGCTACATGTGGAGTAACGGTCAGGATGCGCAGGTCATCGACGAACTCCTTGCAGTCATACCCTTTGTCCGCGCCGATGGTGACTCGATGTGTGCCCGGAATATCCGAAGCCATGGAAAGGGCGGCCTCGCGCTCCGCCGTCCCGGTTGCCTGGGTCAGGCGGGTATCGACGACCAAACCGTTCCGATTTTCCATCAGCACATGCCCCATGAAGCAGAGCCTGGCCTCCTTGCCTTTTCCTTTTCTGAACAGCCGGGATTCTGGATCGGTGACCGATGCGTGCGTGTCATTGCGACGCTTTTTCCCGTGGAAATCCACTGCCGGATTGCGGTTGCCGCCGGTAGAGACCGGAGGCTCCTCATCTTTGGGCCGAAAGCTCTTCAGCGATGCCCACGTTTCGATCAGTGTGCCGTCAACGGTGAAATGGTCGTCAGACAAGAGTCCGGCTGCCTCGGCTTGGGAACAGATGGATCGCAAGAACATCACCGCAAGATCACTGTGCAGAATGCGCTCCCTGTTTTTGGAATAGACGGAGTGATCCCAAATTGCTTCATCCATGGACAGGCCGACAAACCAGCGAAAAAGAAGATTGTAATCAAGCTGTTCCACCAACATCCGCTCGCTCCGGATCGAATAAAGGATTTGCAGCAGCAGGGAGCGAAGCAGTTGCTCGGGCGGAATCGATGGTCGTCCTGTTCGTGAGTAGAGTTCCCGAAACACAGGGGAGAGTTCTTTCAGCGCTTTATCAGCTATGATTCGGATGGGGCGCAGGGGATGCGTTTGTGGAACCCGGGATTCGGGGGAGAGATAGCTGAACAATTTCTGTTGCTGAATGTCAGGTCCGCGCATATTCCCACCTGTTTGTCAGTTATTCCAATTGGTTGAATAATACACGGTATTGTTTTACATGTCCCGTTGTTTATGAGTTTTTCAACAGCCTGCTAGTGTGTACTCGCCTGCTATTGACTCCACTACTTCGAGGAACAGGTTGATCGCCACCAGTTTCTCCACATCTTCGCGGGTCAGAACATTCCAGCTGCTTTTCAGGCGCAGATTGGTTTTCGCAAACATATTATTGAATGGCCGCAGGGAGATGGACTTGTTTTTGATCCTGACACCGTGCAGGGTCATTTTCAGCAGTTTATATTTATGCCGGTAAAATGTGGTCTTACGCAGTTCGGCCAGATCAACCGGCGGATTTTCCTTGAGCACGGAGATGGTTGTCTCAATCTCCCGTTTAATTTCTTCCGGGGCTTTCTGAATGACAGGGCAAGTCTGGATGGCAATATTCATCCCTTCTATGTTGAGTTCAATCGGTTCCCCCTCAATCTGCCGCAACAAACTGTTGGCCACGTCACTCCCGCCAATAAAACCATTGGGGAAATCAATCTGTTCCGGCACCTCTTCCCAGGACAAGGCCACCGGCGAATACACCATGACCGTTTCGTCCACGATGATGATGGCCATCCGGATATAGTTGGCGCTCCGGACGTTCAGCAGCTCAAAATTTTGATTGATCCGTTCAAGGGCTGTTTGTTCGCCGAATCCATAGCGGACTGAATTTTCATCGGTGTCCACATATAGGTCACACCGCACATCCTTTTTTCTCAGCTCCAGCAACGTCTCAATCTCGTCAACAAAATAGCCGGCCTTGGCAATGACAACCCTTTTCCTGGCCTCTTTGAGAAAAGCAAGGACGCTTTCCTTTGTGGCTTTAACGAACTGGACAGCCGCTTTTTCCTCCATGCTCATCTTCCAAGGGTGCCGGTAATTTTTAGTGGATCTGCGGCCTGGTCAAAGGCCGGGGCTGCCGGGTCGTATTGTTTGCAGCGGAAAAGATACTGATCCATATCAAGACGGGTGAGGTCGTCGGTTTCACCATCCGCGCCGGTATCGAGGCCGTGGTGAAAGGAGACCCCACCGAGATCGGTCAGGATATAACGGTTGTGAAGCCCCTGCCCTCTTGGCCGTTCCTGCCACTGGTAGAGGGAGACCTGCAGGGCATTGGGAATAACTTCCTGAAACCGCTTTAGAATAATATGATCCTCTACATCTATCCGCTTAGTGTGGATCTCTATGGATTCCGGGGGGACAATAGGCCGGGGGCCGGCCAAAACCATCATAAAAGCCCGCAGTGAATTGTTATAGCGGCTTTCCCCTGGCCAGAGATGCGGGTCGATGAACTTGACCCACTGGCAGCAGGTGAGCATCTGCCGCACGGCCGCAACCATCTCCGAGGCCTTTCGGTTGACCGTGATTCCATGCGGGTTGTCCCAGCCAGGACAAGGAGAGGCAGCAAGACCATCCTCGCAGAGGATTTCCGGCCTGCCTGCCGGGTTGTTATGGGCCAGAACGGCGCGGAATGGGTGGCGGGCGTGTTCTTGCCCGGCATTGTCAAGCCAGGTCGCGCCCTCGTCCCAGACGTAGTCTTTCCGTTTGATCATGGTTTCCTGGAGCCTCACCAGCAGCTCGGTCAATCTGGCCTTATCCATATCACTGCCACCGGCACAGGCATCCCACACCTTTCTTGCCCATTTCTTCGGGTAGCGAGAAACCAGCCGCCCTTGGCCGCTGCCGAACTCGCGGATAAAATAGCGGTGGTTGACGCGGTCACCCCAGGCTGCCACCATTTCCGGTTCGAGGGCGTATTCGAAGATCATCAGAACAGCTCCCCTGCACGTTCGGTAAAAAAGCCGCGGGGCCAGCGGTCAATGAAGTCGCCGTCTTCGTCCACTCTGATGGATAGACAGGAGATTCCGGAGTCCCCCTGCTCGATGAAATAGATGGAGAGTTCCTCCGGAGAGAGTGTCCGGTTTTCCAGGGCGTCATTTTCGCCGGTTTCCCGGATCCGCCGCAGGAATCGGAGCATCAGGTGCTCGGAGTGGGTCTCAAGGATAAAGGTGAGGTCCGGACGCTGCCGGATCTGTTCGATGAAGAGATCGCCTAGAGCCACCTGAAAGGCAGGGTGAATATGCAGTTCTGGCTGTTCAATGGCCACTATTCCCGTCTTATGGTACAGAGCAGCCACCACCACAGGGAGAACCTGGGAAATACCGACGCCTATATCCTGGGGCGCGAGTTCGATGTTACGCGCCTCGTCCCGAATCAGGAGCCGACGCAGGACTGGCAAGGCCAGTAGCTGATCGCGTAGATCCTTGTCCTCGTCAAGGATACGTCCTTGAAGTATGGCCAACATCAGTGGGTGGTCGTTTTCCAGTTCCCGGTATTTTTTCACCTCGACACGGTAGCCGGAATTAAGCCGCCCCTCGTCGGTCAGCCACTCGTTCACCTGGTCGATAAATGCCTCATCACTGAAAAAAAGAGTATCATAAGCAGCAAGGCCATTCGACCAGCGAGAGTTATCTGGTGAAGTAGCAGGCTTATGGTTTCGTCCAGGAATATTACGCAATGGTCCGACATAGCAAAGCTTTCGCAGTCCGTCCCTAACTAACTCGCCAGGTCCTACGATCAAGCTACTAAGCAGACGGGTAAAATTAGGTCGATCTTCAAACTCAATATCTTCGGCCCATATACTATTATCCAGTGAAAGATTTTTCTCCCAATGGGGGATAGCCGAGTTTTGTCTCAATAAATTAATTGGTTTAGAAAGGCCGGGAATCCCATTTTTAAAATTCATATACTGAAAAAGAGGAGTAAGCATTGCCCCTAAATCGCTTATTGCAAGATCCCCCCAGAAATCTCCCGACTCTGGAGAAAAGAACTCATTCGTTTCGGTAAACAATCTAGCCGCATTATTACGGGCGTCCTCGGGAGCAACACCTTCCTCGAGTAAAATTGCATTATACGGGTTGATTTTTGAAATATAGATCTGTTGTCCGTCAGCGGATGCTTCAATCGTTACCAACTCAGAATCGTTTACCGAAACGTTATAAACCGCAGCATACGGGCTGGCAGTTAGTTCACTCCACCGGATGGTTATTCCAATAGTAGCCTTGGAGATGCGAGGGAGAACTTCAAGTAGATAACCACTGCCGGCATTATCCAGCATATCGGTACCAATATAACGAACTTCTCCGTCTGCGTAGGTTGGTAGGTCCTCTCTGGAAAGATCGAGTTCAAACGACATTTTCACAGGCAACGATTTGTCATGCTGATGGACAAGGCTCTCGAATCCACCAAGATCGATGGATTCACCACCTAATAATGTCCGGTCCGGGTTGAGATTATAGCGTTCGAAGACCTCCCGGGCATAGTGCAGGGCCTGAACAATAGTGGACTTGCCCGCAGAGTTAGGGCCAAAAAGCAGGGTGATTGGCTTAATCTCGATTCGGATAGGTTCGCGAATACCCTTGAAGTTTTGGATAGTGATGGCGGTGATTGACATGCGAGTCCCTTACAAGCTGAAATAATAAGATTGAAGTTGATGTGCTATAAGCCGCCTTCGTTCAGTCAAAAATTGGCCATAGCTCAATTCCGGGTTGTCTAGGAGGGCTATGGGCACGGCATTTTCCTCAAAGTTGTATTTCAGATCGTCTAAGTCAACAATGCCGCCGTAAACTGGCTGGTTGGTAGCACATTGCTCTATTACCTTGGCCAGATATTGGCCAGGTGCCTGGTTGCTGACTGCAATGTTGATTTCTTGTTGGGTGTAAACATAGTTGGCGATTTGGTTGTACTCGGAACGCTTGAGACCAAACTCACGTTGCAGGTAATTCTTGGGGAAAATGTGATGCACATCACCCCGATGCTCAAGCATGGAACGCACGGTAATGTTCCGGGAGAGAAAACCTCGGTGATTGTTCTTCACCTGGGCAGCAAGGAACGCCTTGTATGCAGGATGATTGCTGCTCGAGGTATTCATGGCCTGGACAAGGCCCACGTTCCAGAAGGTATCAGAAAGCTCAGCCGCTTCAATATTCACCAGGAATGCGCCGAAATCACCCTGGTCAATGCTCCGAATATCCTTTTCAAACAAAGTTTCCAGTGGACCGGAGTAACGACCTGTGAGAATCGAGAGCACGAACCATCGCCGGACGTAGTGTTCGATCTTGTCTGCTGGGTAGTCGTCCCGGCGCAGCTTGAGATAAAGTGCATAGGCAAAGTTGAGTGGACCTTGCCGGTTTTGGAGCTGAGAACTATCCACGAAACCTGCTGACTTCAGGATCATCAGGAACCGTTTGAAATGGTTCTCTTTCATGAACGCCATGACGCCATCCTTCAAGCGTGCAAAGGATTGTTCAGCAATCTCATCCTTATAAGTACGGGTCACAAAGTCGCGTCCCGAGAGCAGGCCTACCAGATCGCCTAACTTTCCACGTGCAAAATGGGCTACAAAGGCCACACGTAGCATATCGCTATAGGTCGGGTCGTAAAGATCCTCATTTTCGTTGCGCAGCCACTCCATTTTTTTGAAGAAGTCGGTGGCAGTAAATTCTGGATCGTTCTCCTTGATAAAGAAATAGAACTCAGGCGCTACTGCTAGGTGGCAGAAATAGTCGATAGCCTTGCGGAGGAGGTTGCCGCCATAGATTTCGTTGGCTGCAATCTTGCTCATGGCGAAGTCGGCCTGACTCAATGTCACCCCTTCACGATTGATGCGGATGAAAATTTCGGTGACCATTTCGATGTCAAGTTCAGCGGCCAACTCGATCATGCCAATCTGTTTTTTGGTAATGCCAATTAATTGAGTTAACACTCTCTCCAGATGGTCCTCGTCCATCTCAGAATTGGCCTCGGTGTATTGGCGTACCAGTTTGAGCAAGCCAATTTCCCCCTGCATGATCGGCGCAATGTCGGGAATCCAGGACTTATCGCGCACGATAGCCGGATTACTCACTTCAAACCGTTCCTCTTTGGGGTTGAAGGCAATGCGTATGCGAACTTTTCGATATTCCTTGTTTATCACCTCGTTGCCCACAAGGGCCGCCGACAGTGCGGTAATCCGTTGTTGTCCGTCAATGAGGATCTTCTTGCCCCCTGAAAGCGATCCATCCTTCAACTGCACATCCGGATTTTTCCAAACAATGATGTAGCCGACCGGATACCCTTGATAGAGGCTGTCGAGCAGATCCCGAACCTGGGTGGCATCCCAGACAAATGGACGCTGAATCTCCGGGATGGCAATTTCGCCGGACTTGACCCAGGCCATTAGGGTCTCGATTAGGTGCTGATTGACGGAATATTTCTGGCTGGCCATTCCCTTTTCCTTTCCTCACTAGAGGACCTCGAACGTTATTGGTTTATTTCAAGCGACAAAGCCGCCGGTGACCAGTTGTCTGTTTTCGGGATGCAAATCCCTGTTGCTCATTTCATCGAGTCTAGCGTCCATAGCTTCGACGGCAATTTGGTAGTATTTTTTCACTTTGCCCCTTTCGACGTCAGGTGAATGCCCGTCGAGCGCCGGTTGTTTCAACCACTCGGAAAATGCTTTCGGGTTCCTTGTGCAACTTCCATCCGTGA
Source organism: Desulfobulbus oligotrophicus (assembly GCF_016446285.1). Lineage (NCBI taxonomy): Bacteria > Pseudomonadati > Thermodesulfobacteriota > Desulfobulbia > Desulfobulbales > Desulfobulbaceae > Desulfobulbus > Desulfobulbus oligotrophicus. Next base: position 362,153 of record NZ_CP054140.1, on the reverse strand, counting down.
TAAGAAAAGCCGCAAACTCTTGGCGCATCCGTACCCCTTGATCATTTTGCCATCGAAGCATTGTAGTAATTACGGCGTCAGATTCCAATCCTTGCAGATTTGCCACCCGCCCATCGAACGAGTATTTTTTCACCTTTTTCAAAAGATAATTAAAAAGCGGGGCATCAAGGTCCATCATCAAAATTTCCCGGCGGCGTGATGCAATAGTTCTGTCCAGGGTTATTTGCATCTGCAATCCCAATATTCCGATCTCCTCAGCTATTTCTTGCGGCAGCTTTATTCGCATCACTTTTCCTTGATGAGTCCTCTCTAGTATCTCAATGTGAAATGCGGCAAAAACCCCTTCAAGAAATGCTTGGACATGCTCAAGTCCTATCGATAATTCACCTGCGCCTTCATGCGGGTCGTAGCCGGCAGCGTACTGCATCAATTCTCGTTGTTTCTCGACAGCCAGCCGTGCTACTTTCAATGCTTCCTCAATTTTTTCTTGAGTGCGGACGATCGGTTCCTGGTTTGACTTGTTTATGATATCAGCAACATCGAGTACCTCAACCAGCTCTCCCAGGATTTCAGCCTCAAATCCGGGACGGTATTCTCCGCCCAGGACCGACATATCGGAAACGACATTTTCTATTCTATTGTAGAGGATGTTAAGAATGCTGCCATCCATTGACTCCGACACGCTGACATTGAAAACTAAGACCTTCTTTTGCTGCCCATATCTGTAGAGGCGTCCGACTCTTTGCACCAAGCGCATCGGATTCCAGGGCAGATCGTAGTTCACCATTACATGGCATTGCCGCTGCAGGTTGATCCCTTCTCCCCCCGCCTCGGTGGAAACGAGAAACTGTCCGCCCTCGTCCTCGAACTGGATAATCGCCTGTTCCCGTTCGCTTCTGTCCTGCCCTCCGTGAATGACAGCCACGGATTGCTCGCCGTACCGTTCCGAGAGCGCTCGCGACAGATAATCCTGTGTCCCACGGTATTCCGTGAAGATCACCACCTTTTCCTTGAGATTCTCCCCGCGAATGGCTGGGATCAGCTGGTTGAGCAAGACTGAAAGTTTGCTGTCGTGGTTGAAGACAAGTTCCGCCTGTCGCAGCAGATCATTGAGCAGATCGATTTCGCCATGGAAAAACTCCAATCTTGGCCCATAATCAGTTTCTTCCCATTCCCCGACGAACCGCTCGTCCACCGCTTCGATATCAACCATCGATGAGGCCTCGGCGGCGATATCACCCAGCAGCCGTTCAAGCCGTTTTCTCAGCGCCCTCTCAATGGATGCAATGCTTGAGGCAGCCAATTTCCGGTAGGTCGCCATAACGAAACCGATCGCCCGGTCTCTGATCTCCGATCCTCTGCCCTGGGAGTTATACCCTTCCTGCAGATATTTTTTTAAATGTCTGTCAAAGGAGCGCTCTGCTTCATTTTGATCCACAGCTATCGATGAGGTGGTTTTTCCCTGAAAAATGAAATTTCCTTCTGCATCGGTCGCGTCCGACTTGTTGTTTCTGATCACCATCTCCCGAAGAATTTCAGGATGCAGTGATAAGTTGCGGATGTGGTTTTTGAAGCTCGGCCTGATCAACTCCAGCAAGCCCTGGAACTTGTCGTTTTTTCCTTGGTGCGGGGTGGCGGTCAGTAAAAGCAGGGCATCCGATTTTTTCCTCAGTGCGGCGGCGAGCCGGAAGCGTTCCGAGCTTTGAAATTTCATGCCGTATTGCATGCGGCTCAACCGATGCGCCTCATCAAAGACAATCAGATCCCAATTATCGGCCTGCAACAGTTTGGGCAGATGATTCTCTGATTTCAACAAGTCCAGCGATCCAATCACAAAATCATACAATTTCCAGTGCCGGGCATCATGGATTTCAAAATCTTCTCCATAGATCTGAAAATCGCTGAGCGCGAATTTGTGGTGCAGTTCTTCCTTCCATTGATTGACCAGCCCGGACGGCACCACCAACAAAATTTTCCGGTGCGTTCCCCGCCGGATCAAGGCGGAGAGCAGCATGCCGACCTCAATGGTTTTGCCGAGGCCCACGTCATCGGCGATCATCCAGTTGAGATTACCGGAGGCGAGAATATGGTGCACCAGATGAATCTGGTGCGGCAGCGGATCGATATCAAGCCGGGATAAGGCGCCGGTATTCTCGTGCCACATTTCAATGGCGTGCGCCAGGCTACGCAGGCGAAACCGTTCGGCATTGCCGGCTTCCCCTGTCTGGGACAACTCAAATCGTTGCCAGACCCCTTTAATTGCCCGTAGGTTCTCAAAGGGAAGCCAATGCCTTTCTCCGCGCTCAAGAAAGTCAACCAACACCTGCTCGCGTCGGCCAATCCGCCTCGTTTCCAGGATTACCCCTTCCCCCAGCGACCGCCGGGTTCTCGAGGGCGGAGCATCCTGTACCTCCACACCCAAAGGAAATCCGCAAACCAGCTGCTGCCGAGAAACACACTCCTTCTGACGGTTTTGCAGCCATTGCACCCGGCAGCTTGATGGATCATTTTTCAGATCGGATTCAACAACCCTGCCAACCTCGTTATTGCCTTTTTTCCTGACCCAGCAACCGGCAATTGGTGTTAGTCTCGCCCTTGGCATTATGAAGCACCTTCAGTTATTATCTGTATAAATTTCTAACTTTTTTTAGAATATGACCACGTTTATCAAAGGTGAGTTCCGGAATATCCTCGCTGCTTGGAGGGAGCAGTTCCAGGTCAACCAAAAACGAATGCCTGTCGACTATTGCTTCTCTGTAAAATTCGGAGACTTCCGCGCCATGGCTGAATTTTCCAATGATATATTCGTTAAATGTCTTTGAAATTCTCCGCTGGATGTCGTCGTATCGCCAATGGTCATGTAGACGGACCAACATCTGCTCGACCTCTTCCGGATCAGGGTATCCAGCGAAAGACCTGATGATGCAAAGCGCCGTCGGCCAGGTCAGAACGCGATAGTTACTTGCTTGGCCGCTGTAGAACTCATAATGCTCCTTCCATATCTCTTTCACTTGCGAGGCCAGGTACAATTCCTCCACAGACGTCCCTTCAGCAAGCTCGCGGAGAATCGCCGTTTTGCAGGCGGCCCAGCCGTTGACCGTAAAAATTTCTGCGATAAGCGATACTTCTTCCCGGTCGAGTTCACATTGATCGCCAAGGAAGGAGGCCATTTGCAGGGCGCGCTCCTCATCGGTCAGCTGGCCTCCTGTTTCGACTTCGGTTTCATCGAGCAGGCCGAGCAGTTCAGGATCAAATTCGTCTTCCGCATCAAGCAGCAACGCCCAATCAACGGCATCCTCTTCTTCGGTTGCATCCGACCCGGGCTCATTCTCCAAGAATTCTTTACTTGTTTCCGGCACCAAGCTTTCAACATCAAACTCTTCCTCAACAGCAGAAATAATCTCAAGTTGCTCGCCCTCCAGCTCGAACAGCTCCTCCTCATCGAGATATTGGTCTAACTGGAGATCCTCAAGTTCCTCCTCCTCACTTTGGGCGCATGCTGAATCATCGACGAAGAGTTCGTTATCTTCAACTTTCTCCACCACATCCTCAAGGTCAACATTTACCCCTGGTTCTGTGACACTCTTACTGATTTCAGCCTGATCCAAGCCTTCATCTATGGAATGTCCTTTACTCGGGCAATCACCAGAACGAGCCAAACCTGCAGATTGATCAAGTGAAGGACGATCCTGCTGACCAGCAATCTTGCGCGCCTCATGCTCATCGATTTCGAAGTGTTGACGTTTCGTGAGAATGGATTGATGATTGGCGAAGAGAAAGGCTAGTTCATTGGCATCAAACACATCGTCGATTTCTTTCTTCGATGCAGTCTTTGATGGGTCCAGGAATGATTCCATGCCAATTGGCCGTATGAAACGAGAAGTGGTTGGGAAGGTATGTGTTGTTGTCATGCCCTTTAATTGCAGGCTGCATGCCAACTGCTCAAACTACTTCAATTGTACCTGTTCCTTTTTGTTTGTAAACTGATGGTGAGAATATTTTTCTCAAAAAAACAGGATGATCTGGCCGAGCGATCGTTGCGAGGCCGACTCTGTGGGGATGGTATTCAAGCTGGGCAAAGTTGTTTGTGAAGGCTCGTACCGCCGGTATTGAACGGCCGAGAATTGCAGATGATGATTGGAACGGCTTCAGCCAAAGAGCGTTACGCAGGTGATAAAATTATTTGTGTAACGCAAGAAATCTTGCGGACGAAGGGCGCTCGCCAATCGGCCCGGTGCAGAGGTGTGGAGCGGAGAGCTGGGGGAAAGCAGCAGCGAAAGGTTTCAAGGCGGATATCGTTCAGATCTTGATGGAGTCGATGCCAACAGTTCAGGTCAGCAATAGTGGGGCTGATCCTTACGTTCGGCGGCGGCCTTCTGGGTGAATGTGAAGGCCACGATGCTCGTCAGGGTGAACCCTTCCGTTGCTTTGGTCTTGAGCGAATGAGCCACCCGTGCCGCCATCACCTGGGTATTGCCAGAGCCGGCACAGGTGATGACATGGAGATTGAGGTTGTCAGTTTGGCTGGCCGTATAGGGCATAAAGATATCAGGGTTAGCTGTTATAGTTCTCCACGAAAGGCGCGTTGGTTGAGGGAATTGAATAGATTCTCCAGCTCAAGTATTTCTGTGTTTTGTTTTGCCAGTAATACCTGAACAATAGCAACACGCTCGGCAAATTCTCGCTGTAAATCGACCGGAGGTAAAGGGGTGTTAAGGTTTCTTAAGATTTCCAGATTAATGTTTTTTTGAGCTGATTCAGGGGCGCTCTCTTCCAGAATTTTCTGAAGAAATCCAAGCCAATGTTGAACATACACTGTGGTCGAGAGACCATTCGGAAAAAAACCAACCACACTATCAGGAAAACATGCATCAAAAGTCAAAATTCCTGTTTTAGCAATATTTGCCGCGATGGTTATGCATAAGGTGCCAGATGGCCACAATTTGCTCTGCTTCAAGCCAATCTCTGAATATGTGCTTTTGTAATTGCTGATATATCCATTCGAGTTTGCCACATCCCCGGTTTGGATCAATGGGTATGGCCCCCCGAGAAGCTCAGGGGCATTTCGAGGGCGATGTTTTGAGATACCACGGTCGAGCGTTCCAATTTCAGCGAATTTTTTTACACCCCACCCCTTAGGGTTGGAAACGGGGTCTCCGAACATGTCGAGGAAGGTGGCGCGGAGGAAGTCGTCGGCGAGTTCAATGGCGGCTTGCCGTTTGCGGCGGATGGCGTCGGCCTTGTCCAGGATGGCCGCAATCCGCTTCTGCTCCGCCAACGGGGGGAGGGGGATAGGAAATTCTTCTAAATCATTCCTGCGGATCGCAAGAAATGTTGATCCTGTACCCAACTTGGACAATTCTTCCTTTTTTGAATTGATATAATGTGCCGCATATTTGATATCGACTTTTCCTTTTTTTGCTCTTAACCCTGCGACACCACGACCAAGACAATAAATTTTGTCCGCCCAATTCAAATCTCCAATTGTTGCTCTGACGCATACAATCAGATCGCCAATTTCAGTTACACGAGACGGAGCTGTCGTCCATTTTTTGGGCTGAGGATATTGTGCTCCATAGTCACCAGCACCCGCAATCATTGGAACACCTCGACCGTTTTCATTATACGATTCACCAGGTGGAGCGGAACCCATTGCAACATGAACTACTTCACTCAAAGGAACGTACTTCATCATCCCAACATCCCCCGCAGCTCTTCCATGTCCGCCATGATCTCCTTCTCCAAGTCCATCATTCGCGCCAGAATCTCCCTGGGCGGTTCATACTGCTCCTCCTGGTAGACTGTTTCCTTGTAGCGGTTGATAGAGAGGTCGTACTTGTTGGCCCGTATATCATCAGCAGCCACAAAAAAATGCCTTTGGGTGCGGTCAGTGTCCTGTTTGGGGTTGCGCTGCTGCCAGCGTTCGAGCAAATCCGGCAGGTCGTTTTCTGCAACCTCAATGCGTTTATCATCCAGGGAAAAGCCATCGGCCTGGACATCGTAGAAAAAGACCTGATCTGTTCGCCCGCCCTTGGTAAAAACAATGACTGCCGTGGAAACGCCGGCATAGGGCTTAAACACGCCTGAAGGCAGGGAAATAACCGCCTCCAACTGGTTGTCGTCCACCAGCATCCGGCGCAGGGCCTGGTGCGCCTTGGAAGAGCCGAACAGCACGCCCTCCGGCACAATGGTGGCGGAACGGCCACCAATTTTGAGCATCTTGAGGATCAGGGTCACAAAGAGCAGTTCGGTCTTCTTGGTTTTGACCTTTTTCAGGAGAACCGGATGAACATCCTCATAGTCCAGGCTGCCCTTGAAGGGTGGATTGGCCAGGATAATGTCAAAAAATCCTTCCGCCTCGGCCGGGAAACCTTCAGGGAAGCGGTTGGAGAGGGTATCCATGTAGTGGATATTCGGGGCCTCGATGTTGTGCAGCAGCAGGTTCATGGCGGCGATGCGCAGCATGGTGGCGTCAAAGTCAAAGCCGTGCAGCAGTCCGGACTGGATATGCGCCCGGAACGGTTCCAATCGGTCGCCAGGGTAGACCAGGCTGCCATCCTCGTCCTGATATTCCATGCCCGGGGTGGTGTTGGTTTTCAGCAGGTAGTGCATGGTCTGCACCAGGAAACCGCCCGTACCGCAGGCAGGGTCGCCAATAATTTCATCCGGCTTGGGGGCCAGCATTTCCACCATTTTGGCGATGATATGGCGCGGGGTGCGGAACTGCCCGGCAATGCCGGCAGTGGTGAGTTTGCCCAGCATGTATTCGTACAGATCGCCCTTGGTGTCGCCTTTGGTGAGCGGCAACTGGTCGATGGTATTGACCGCGGTGACCAGCAGGTTGGTTTTCTGGATCAGCAACTGGGCATCCTTCATGTATTCGCCGAATCGGGCGCCATCGACAGCCACGGTCTTGAAATGGGGAAAGACGCCGTCACGAACCACCCGGAGCATATCCTCGCCGTTCAGATGCTTGAAATGGGACCAGCGCAGATCCTGTTCAGTTTTAACCAGGTCGCCCAGCATTTTGCCGCGCACCTCGTCGGCAAGGGGTTTGTCGCTAAACAGGCGACGGAAGGGTTTGCCGGTGCGACTGGCCTTCTTCTCTTCCCGAATCTCCCGGATGTCGAGCAGGCGGGCGAACATGAGAAAGGAGATCTGCTCGATGACCGAGAGCGGGTTGGCGATGCCGCCGCTCCAGAAATCGTCCCAGAGTTTGTCGATATCGCTTTTCAGTTGGCCGGTAATCATGCCGTTGGTGCTCCTGTTTTGGGTTGAAAGGTTTCAAGGATGGTGATCAGTTCGTCCACCTGGTCTTCGCTGGTAAATACGCCGTCGAGGCCGTCGCTGGCGATGGTGGTAAAGGGTTCCTCGTAGAGTTTTTCCACCGTGATCGCCCCGTATTTCTGGATGTGGTTCTTGAGCAGGCGCAGGAACAGGGTTTGGCGGGAGTTATCCGCAAACCTGCGGGCAAAGGCGGCAAAGCGCTCTTCCACGGCCTCGGGCTCCATACCGATGATGGTGCGGATGATGAAATCCAGCGGCGGAGTCGAATCCGGAAAAAATTCGCGCAGCAACTCCAGATTGACGTCCGGATTCTGGGTCAGGACCAGGGAGACGAGCGAGTTCAGATCCTGCTGCGAAACCGGCTCGCCCCGCCTGATCTTCTGCAGGGCCGGGTTGGTGACGAACAACTGCTCCAGGGTCTCTTCCACCAGTTGGCGGTAAAGCTGCATGTCGATGGACTTGACGTTGCTGGTGCGGCGGTTCAGTTCCACTTCGCCATCGGCAACGTCAATTGTCTTGGGCGGCAACGGATTCACGGTCGGTTTCTGCCGGTGGTGCATGATGCCCCGCAGCTCCTGTCGCAGTGTCTCCAGCGTGGCAACATTAATCATATCCCAAAACTCGCTGGACGCTACCTGCTTGATCAGATCAATCTTGGCCTGTACCGGATTGAGATGTTTAAGCAATCCGTTCACCCGTTCCTGGATCTGATCCTTGCAGTCGGTAAAACGCCCGGACTGACGCAGCAATTCCACCTGGGCATTGACGGTCAGCAGGTCAAAGGCATAGGCATCGCTATGGTCGCGGGTATAGACCCACTGCATGAGCGGCGCCATCTCGTTGCGGAGCGCGGCCACCGTGGCAGGGGCAAACTGGTCGAGCACGCCCTGGGCAAGCAGGCCGCTTCTCTCCCGCCACCGCTCCCGCACAGCGATGGTCTCCTCAGGTAGGGCGTTGAGGTCTTTGCGGATCAGCTCGACGGTATCGCGGACGGTGTCCAGCTCGCCTTTGGCCAGAGCGGTTTCCGCGAGACTGATTCGCGCCTCGAAAACCAGTTGCATGATTGACTTGGACGGAGCCGGGTCGGCTTCGGGACGGTCGATCTCGAAGCGCTCGAAGTTGCCCCAGTGGTCGAAGATGCGGAAATTTTTCTTATCCTTGCCCGGTCCGAACAGATTTTCGCAGAGGCGGGTGCCCCGGCCGATCATCTGCCAGAATTTGACCCAGGAAAAGATCGGCTTGGCAAAGACAAGATTGACCACCTCGGGCACGTCGATGCCGGTGTCGAGCATATCCACGGAAACAGCGATGGTCAGCGGATTGGCCGGATCCTTGAAGTCATCGATCAACTGCTCGGCACGCGGGTCGTAATTGTCGATCACCTGGCAGAAGGTGCCGCCGTATTGGGGATACAGCTCGTCGAACACCTGGGCCAGCAGCACGGCATGGTTGTGGTTGCGGGCAAAGATGATGGTCTTACCGGGTAACTGGCCCATCCCGTCGCGGATACCGTGCTCCATCAGGTTGCGGATGATTTGGCGGTTGGTATCGCGGTTGAAGATCTTCTTGTCGATATCCTGGGGATCGAAGTTAAACAGCTCCGGATTCTCGCCGGCATCCTCCAGCTCTTCCCGCTGGTCTTCGGAGAGTTGGTTGAATTTGATTCCATCGCGTAAAAAGCCGGTGGTGTGGGTGTACACCTCGTAGGGGACCAAGTAGTGTTCTTTGATTGCCTGCTCCAGCGGGTAGTAGACGGTGGGGTACTTATCCTGGCAGTTGAACAACCGGAATGTGTTGCGGTTGATCTTGTCCACCGGTGTGGCAGTCAAGCCGACCTGCAGGCTGTCGAACCATTTGAACAGGTCGCTGTAGCGGTTGTAGATGGAGCGGTGCGACTCGTCGGCGATGATCAGATCAAAAAAACCGGTGTCAAAGGTCTGAAAAATCTTCATCATTGCCGGATAGGTGGCGAAATACAGCCGCTTGGTCCTGTCCTGCGCGGTTTGCGAAGTGACGTAGGTCCATGGCTCCTTGATGAAATCGGTGATGGTGTTCTTGGCCTGCTTACGTAGTTCTAGGCGATCGCAGAGAAAAAGCACCCGGATGCCCCAGTTTGCGCGGACCAGTGCATCAATGATGGCGGTTGCGACCCTGGTCTTGCCAGTGCCGGTGGCCTGGACAATGAGGGCCTTGCGCTGCTTGGCGCTGAAGCGTTCGCAGACCGCTTGGATGGCCTGAATCTGGTACATGCGGGTGCCGATGATTTCTTTTTTCGGCTCCACCTTGGCGAGGGGTTGCTTGGTCTGGCGCTGGCGGATCAGGTATTGCAGGCTGTCCTTGGAGTAAAAGCCGAATATCTGGCGGGGAGGATACCCTTGGGCGTCGTCCCAGATGGTGATATCAAAGCCATTGGTGTAGAAGATCACCGGTCGCTGACCGTGCTTCTTTTCCAGCCCATCCGCATAGAGCTTCGCCTGGGTGCGGCCGTTCTCGGGGCTGGCGGAGGTTTTTTTGGCCTCGATGACTGCCAGCGGCTTGCCGGTATCATCCCAGAGGACATAATCGGCATAACCCGTGCCGGTGGTGGTGGGTTGATGGGCAACAGCCTCCTCCAGGGACACTTCAGCGGTGTTGCCGCCGTTGGGATCGATATTCCAGCCAACAGCGATCAGTTGTTTGTCGATGAGGCGCTTTCTGGTGGTTGCCTCATCAAACTTGAGGGCGTCGGCGGCAGCCTGGCCGGCGGTCTTGAGCGCATGCAGTTCGGCCTCGGATTTCTCGGCGGCTTTTGCCTGGGCGCGTAGGGCATCGACCTGCTGGAGCAATTCTTGAAGTTGCGCCTCCTGGGCGGCGAGCTTCTCCAGGGCCGCTTTCTTCTCCTTCTTGAGTTTGGCCTTGATGTCTTCGGGAGGCTCCTGAAAGGCAAAACATTCGTCGGCTTTGCCGCCGCCATAGGTGGCAAAATACCACCAGCCAAGACCCCACGCCTCACGCAGGCAGGCCAGGGCGGCCGGACTGTCCACCGGCTTGCCGTGCGCCGCTTTGTTGCCGTCCAGCCGAATTTGATGCAGTTTGTCCAGAACCACCTTGGGTACGGCTTGCTTGAAGGGTTCCTCGGCGAGCAGATCGAAGAGGTTTTGCTGATACGGCAGGGCAAGATTGTGGAACTGATAGATGCCGGCCACCATCTGCTCGGCAAAGGTGCGCAGTTTGATCAGCGCGCTCGAAGCATCGGTGCGGACATACAGCTCGGCAAAGCCGCCCAAAGTGGCCAGCTCTGGCCATTGCTTGCGCAGCATCTCAAAATTTATCGAGTCCATGATCTTCATGCCCTCCTTCAAAGCAACGGTCGTGCCAACTTATTCGAGACCGTATTTCTTGAGCCAGTTGGTCAAGGTTTGGTAGCTCGGCAGACCTAGGGTTTTCGCAGCGATTGTTTTATTGCCATCGTGTTCGGCGAGGCCTCTTTCGAGGTAGTGGACAGCTACGGTCTTCATCACCTCCGGCAGGCTGAAACCAAGCGTGAATGGGCGGTTGAGAATGGTTTCTTCGCCAGTCATCCGGCCTTTCGCCGGAACAGGCAGCAAGGCCTCACGGATATCCTGCTCGACCAGTTCTTCATCCATTGACCATACCGCCGCCCTGGTGAGCGTATTCTGCAACTCGCGGATATTGCCCGGCCAGGGATGTCTCAAGAGAAGATTTCTTGCTGATGCAGAAATTTTTTTGTGTTTATATCCGGGCTCACTTTCACTTTCCCGATTGATTCTCTCCAGGAAACGATCGATCAACAGACTGAGATCGCCTTCGCGCTCCCTTAAAGGTGGCAGGTTGATTACTGCTACTGCCAGTCGGAAGAAAAGATCCTCGCGGAAGGAGCCGGCGGCTACCTCGTCGATAAGATTTCGATTGGTGGCTGCAATAATGCGCACATCAACATTCCTGGGCTGGGCTGCGCCAATCCGTCTGACCTCGCCTTCTTGCAGAGTGCGGAGCAATTTGACCTGCATTTCTTTTGGCAACTCACCGATCTCATCAAGAAAAATGGTGCCGGTGTGCGCGGCCTCAAAATGGCCGACACGTGCAGTGACGGCTCCGGTAAAGGCTCCTTTTTCGTGACCAAACAGTTCGGATTCGACCAACTCAGAGGGGATAGCCCCGCAGTTGATGGCCACGAAAGGTTTATGCTTGCGAGGACCGGCGTCGTGAATGGCACGAGCGAACAGCTCCTTGCCGGTTCCGGATTCGCCTTCGATCAACACAGGAATGGAGCGTGGCGCTACACGGCGAGCTTTGAGAATAATCCGCTGCATCACCTCGCTACGGTGGATGATATCGTCGAATTCTGGAGCGGTCTCAGGGAGACCAGAGGCGAGGCGCTCAAGATGCTTGTCCGGTTTTCTAAAAAGATCAGGGAGGAAATCGGCGGCAATATCAAAAGGCACAGAGGCGGCGCGAACACCATGGTCTTTTGAGGACTCGATGAGTTCGGCTGAGAACCTGGCCTTGGCCAGCAGTATCCAGACCGCAGCCATAGCCGGGGTTCCTGGACTCAGGTGAAACACCAATTGCGCCTCGGCACCCTCACCAATCTTTGCAGAAACCGCTTTCGAGGCTGCCTGATAGATTTCACCGAATTTTGTTGGCCCGGACAGCTCAACATGGATCAGCGAAATGGGAGAAGAGGTCAGGCCTTGCAGCCAGTTAACATAGTTCTCGGCCTCAGACCTGTTCCAATTATTCAGCAGTATGATTTCCTGGTAGTCTCTGGAGCGTGCAGCCTGGCCGACTGGCCCCAACCCAATATCCGCCTGCCCACTTGCAGCCCTCAGATCTGTGGCCCCTAACCAGCAAAATAGAAGTCGATTGTTCATAGCCACCAAGAACTACAAAGATTCTTGCGAAATAACAATTTTTTTGTGCTTCACGTTTGAAAGATGAGCTCGGAGTTATGGCGGCAACTACTCGCGCAGCCGGCGAATGCATGGGTATTTTTCACATAAATTTATAGCGTTAGGGGTAAATGTAAACGAAGTGACACATCTGGCACGGATAGTGCCTTCTCACATGCGACCACATCATTATTGAAAGCGGATGTAGATGATGCCGGGATCAACTGATCGGGCCGGGAGAGCGAGAGCCGCAGTGATCGAGGGCAACGAACGCTTGATCGCAACCAGGAACCAGCACTTGGTGAATGCTCATCGGCAGGCAGCAAATCAACACGGGTTGCTTTTTGTCCTACCGGCCATGGCATCGTTTGTCCAGGCAAGTTCCAAAAACAATTTGAATCTGGAGGGTGGCATGAAATACAACTATAGCGACATCACCGTGGTGCTCGATAGATCCGGTTCCATGGGAGTGCTGACCAGCGAAGTCATCGGAGCCTTCAATACCTTTGTCGATGAACAAAAACAAGTTGAAGAGGAGGCAACCTTTACCCTTGTTCAGTTTGACGACCGTTACGAGGTTGACTGCGAAGCGATCAACATCCAGGAGGTCAGCCATCTGGACGAGACCACCTATGTGCCCCGTGGCATGACGGCTTTATTCGACGCGGTTGGCAAAGCTATTCTGTCTACCGGCAAACGCTTAAGCGCCATGGCCGAATCGGATCGACCCGAAAAGGTTATTTTCCTGATTCAAACCGATGGCGAAGAAAACGCCTCCAAGGAGTTTTCCTTGAGCACAATCAAATCGATGATCAGGGACCAGCAGGAAGTGTATTCCTGGGAGTTTGTTTTTCTTGGCGCGAATATCGATGCGGTCAGCGTCGCCGCCGATATTGGCATAAGGCGGGACAGAGCCATGAAATATGCCAACAATGCAGCAGGGTTAAGCGAAGCCTTGTGTTCCCTGTCCACCAACCTGGCTTCCTTCAGACGCGGGAAAAAGGTGGATATGTGTTATGAGGAGTCAGATTATGACGCGCAGGAAAAAGCGGGCGTCTGATTTTGAGCATTGCATAACGGGTTAGGGAGGGATTATGGCCATCGCCCTTGAATTCATCGATTTTGTTGTGCCGATTTCTGTTATCAGGGAAAAATATCCGGAAGGTTGGGAGCAGTGCCTGAAGGATCACCGGCAATTGATCGGCGGTCGGGTCTGGTTCGATGCCCACCTCTTCCGGGACGGCGCCATGAACCCCTTGGATATCAAGTCCCTCTTGGAAGAGTGGACTGCCTTGGGGTTTGAGCCAACCGAGAAAACTGATGGGCAGCTTTTCTGGAAAGATTGTTGTGTGATAGAATCACTCTTTGGAGGCCCGACACGACCATGCTCCTGGATAGCAATGGGCGATGATGGCCGCAGCGCGTATTTGAAGGGCACTGAACCGGGAAATGTTATCGGCAGACCCCCAGCATGATTTCACCGGGAATTGATAGGTTGCCATTCCAAAACTGCCACGGAGGATTCGATGAACGATGAGTATGAGGAGCCAAACGGGCTACTCGATGACGACCCTGCCTTGGATTGCATCCTTTTTGAGGAAATGAAAAGGGAGAGTACGAGGCCGGGCAATCATCCAGGCTGCCTGGGTATGGTGGCTTTATTTATACTGCCAATCGCAGGCATCTATTTTGTGGCGCAACTTCTCTGAAACATCTTCACCAGGGGAAGATCCCCAGGACTGGTTAACCAATTGCCATCAACATCCTTCAACAGGTCTGATTTCCATGGTCAATATTGTCTCAAACGAACTCATCACAGCGGTGCAGTATCAGTTCCAGGTGGATTGGAACGGTATCCACGGCGTCAGCCATTGGGCCAGGGTCTACGAAAATGGCCTCCATCTAGCGGAATCCACAGGTGCGAACAAACAGGTGGTACGGCTCTTTGCGGTGTTTCATGATAGCCGAAGGTTCTCCGAAGGACAGGATCTGGAACATGGTCCTCGAGGCGCGCAACTGGCCAAGTTGTACCGGGGAAAATACTACCAACTGCCGGATGACGAGTTCGACCTGCTCTTCACGGCGTGCAGCCTGCACACCCAAGCCAAAACTCACGTCGACAGCACGGTGCAAACCTGTTTTGACGGGGATCGGCTTGATCTCGCTCGCGTTGGCAAAATACCAGACCCGAGATTTCTCTGCACCGAGGCGGCGAGGGACCCGAAAACTATCGAATGGGCCATCCAGCGGAGCATCACAGGGTTTGTTCCGAAGAATATTCTCGGCCAGACTGCTCTTGAGGGCCAAACGAACCGCGGAAATGCAGGCAGGCTGGCTCATGGTTGATATGTGCGAGACCAGATATGGACGTAATCAAGTAATAAAACGGAGCCCAATATGAAATTCCTGCACGCCGCCGACCTACACCTCGACAGTCCCTTGCGGGGGCTGGCCAGGTATGAAGAAGCACCCGTCAACGATCTCCGAGGCGCCACCCGCGCGGCCTTCAACAACTTGGTGGAACTGGCCATCGAAGAGAAAGTGGCCTTCGTGCTACTCGCAGGCGACCTTTACGACGGCACCTGGCAGGACTTCAGCACCGCGATCTTCTTGGCAACGAAGCTGGGCGAGCTGGACCGGGCAGGCATCCGGGTCTTTGGCGTCCTCGGTAATCACGACGCCCAGAGCAAGCTCACCAAAGCGTTAGAGAAACCGAAGAACCTGACCCTGTTTCCGGCGAACAAACCCCAAACAGAATTTCTTGACGACCTCGAGGTCGCCATACACGGCCAAAGTTTTAGCCAGCAGCACGTCGAAGAGAACCTTGCCGTTGGCTTCCCCGCGGCAAAGCCAGGGATGTTCAACATCGGCCTCTTGCACACGAGCCTCGATGGCCGCGAGGGCCATGCGGCCTACGCCCCGTGCAAACTCGACGATCTGCGGGCCAGGGATTACCAGTATTGGGCTCTCGGCCACGTACACGCACGCGAGGAGGTTTCGACAGAACCTTGGATTGTCTTTCCTGGTAGCCTTCAAGGGCGTCATGTTCGTGAGACCGGCCCCAAGGGTTGCTGCCTGGTTTCCGTCGAGGACGGTCGGGTCAAAAGCGTCGAGCATCGGACGCTGGACGTGGTTCGCTGGGCAAACTGTGATGTGGACCTTGGCACAGTGAGCAGCATGCAGGGCGTGCTGGATAGCGCCAGCAAGGCCCTGCAGGAGGTTCTTGATAGTGCCGAAGATCGTATTGTTGCCACCCGGATACGCTTCGTGGGATCAAGTCCGGTTCACGCAGAACTCCAAGGTAGGACCCAATGGTTGCGGCAGAAGCTCATGGAGCTTTTCGCCGAAGTGCATGGAGAGGGTCTGTGGATCGAAAAAGTGGTGGTGGCCACCATCAGTAAGCTGGACCGGGAGGCAGTGCTCACGGGAGACGGAGCCCTGGGAGGGCTGGCGAAGAGCATTATGGAGGTCAAGGAGGTGCCAAGCGCAGTGCGAGGTCTCGACACAGTCCTGACCGCTTTCAGGGAAAAGCTCCCTGCAGAGGTGTTTCTCGCGGAGGACGGGCTGCGAATTGACGACCAGGAGGTCATTGCGAGGCTTATCCAAGAAGCTAAGGAGTTGCTCCTTGGCAAACTTCTGGAGACAGGGAGTGAATCATGAAAATTAAGCGCCTCGACTTGCTGGCCTTTGGTCCATTCACGAAAAAGTCCCTCGACCTGAGCGACGGCAAGCCCGGTCTGCACGTGGTTCATGGCCCCAACGAGGCGGGCAAGAGCTCAACACTGCGGGCGCTCAAGGCCTGGCTATTTGGCATCGACGCCCGTTCTACGGATAATTTTGTTCACGACCACAAGCAGCTTCGGGTGGGCGGTGTACTCGAGACCTCGGACGGTAAGGAAATCGCCTGCGTGAGGCGCAAGGGCAACAAGGGTACCCTGCTCAGTGCCGATACCGAACAGCCCATTGGCGACGATACTTTGAGCAGGCTGTTGCCGGGGCTTGATGAGAAACTCTTCTCTCAGCTTCACGGCATCGATCACGCTGGGCTCGTGCAGGGTGGCCAGGCCATCCTCGAACAGAGCGGCGATCTCGGAAAGTCCCTGTTCGGTGCCGCGCTGGGCACCCAGGGGAAGACCGACCTGCTCGGCGAACTGGCTTCCGAAGCGGACAAACTGTTCAAATCCAGGGGCCAGAACCAGATCATCAACGACGCCGCCGTGAAGCTGAAGGAAGCCAGGCGAGAGGAAAAGCACGAATCGGTCTCTGTGAGGGAGTGGAAGGAACTTCAGAAGTCTTTGAAGGAAGCAGAGGAGATCGTTGCCAATATCGACGAAGAGATCGCCGAGGCACGACGCAGCAAGAGCAAGCTCGAGCGCTTCAGAAGGGTGACTGGTCCCCTGGCCGAGCGCCGCGATTTGCTCGATCGCCAGGCCGCCCTGGGTGACGTGGTGCTGCTCCCCGAAGACTTCGCTTCCCGTCGACAAGCATCCCTGGATAAGCGGTCCCTGGCCAGGGAGCGGCTACAGAAGGCGAGCTCCAAGCTCGACAGGGTGAGACAGGAGGCTGAAGGGCTTGAAGTTCCTCAGGGATTGCTAGAGAATCAAGAGGCCATCGAGGATCTGCAGCTTCAGCTTGGCGCTTTTCAAAAGTCGGTCAAAGACAAACCAGTACAGGATGCCAAGCGTCGCGAGCACCGCAACGCGGCCCAAGCCATGCTCACGAGCATCCGCCCAGACCTCGACCTCGAATCCGTCGAGACCATGAAACCACTTCTCAACAAAAAGAAATTGATCGTTGGGCTTGCGCAGGAATGGAGCCTTTTGAAGCAAAAGGCTAGCCAGATCGTGGCCAAGCAGCGCGAGCTGGCCGATGAAAAGACCAGTCTTCTGCAGCAACTCGAGGCCGTGCCCGGAGCTGGCAAGGACGTGGCCTCGCTCAAGGCCGCTGTCCTGGCTGCCCGCAAGTCAGGTGATCTGGCGCAGATGCTCCGCAAGGCCCGCGATGCGGCGGATCAGCAGGAAGATGCTTGCTCCGTCGAGCTGTCCCGTTTGGGCAGGTTCGACGGCACTCTCGAAGCGCTGGCCAGGCGAGCCATGCCTGAGAAG
Organism: Desulfobulbus oligotrophicus; assembly: GCF_016446285.1. NCBI lineage: Bacteria > Pseudomonadati > Thermodesulfobacteriota > Desulfobulbia > Desulfobulbales > Desulfobulbaceae > Desulfobulbus > Desulfobulbus oligotrophicus. The sequence goes on along the minus strand of NZ_CP054140.1, from coordinate 344,869 downwards.
GCTGTTTTGGATAGTTTCGAGAAAAAGTTCGATCAACTGGACGAGCAGACTCGCGAGACCACCCGTCGGAAGGTCGAGGCCGAACAGGAGCTAGACCATCACCAGGAGAGTCTGAAGATATTGCTTCGCTCAAGCGAAGTCCCCTCCCTCGAAGATCTCCTTGCAGCCCGCGGTCACCGGGAGCAGGGATGGAGGCTCATTCGAGGTACGTACGTGGACGGGGTGGTGGACCCGGGGGATGCTGCTGTGAAGTACGCGGGGAGCAAGAATCTCCCAGACGCCTACGAGCAGGCCGTGTTGGCAGCCGACGACGTCGGTGACAGGCTTCGACATGATGCCCAGAGAGTTCACGAACGGGCATCGCTGGAGACCCAAATCCAAACCAGGACAGAGGTTCTTTCCGGGCTCAACGGCAAGCTGAGTGAATTGGTAACCGCCCGTGCCCAGCTCGAGAACGCCTGGCAAGCTGTGTGGAGCGGGATCGCAGACAAGGTCGGTACTCCCAAGGAAATGAAGGAGTGGCTGCAGCGTGTGGAGCAGCTTCTGCAGAAGGCTGAACAGCTTGACAGGGCAAGGGCAGAAGTCCGGTCGCTGGAAGCCATTCTGACTTCACACATCGAGGCACTCTCTGCCGAACTTGAGAAGCTCGGCCAGCAGCAAGAATCTAAGGCGGACGAACTCGAGTCGCTCCTTGCCCGATGCGAGCAGTTCGTCAGCCAGCAGGAAACTGCAATTAGGCGTAAAGGTGAACTCAAGGCTTCGTTGCAAAAGCTCGAGGTACAGCTCAAGGGTGCGACGGATACTCTGCGCCTTGCCGATGACGACCTGCAAAGCTGGGGAGCAACTTGGGCCGAGGCTGTCGAAGGGCTGGGGCTTGGGACAAAACCTCATCCTGAGCTTGCCCTCGCGACAATTGAGAAGCTCGAGGAGCTGTTCAGGGAGCTCAAAGATGCCGACACCGCCCACAAGCGAATCTATGGCATGGACAAAGACGAGGAGCGCTTTACTGCAGCAGTGGCCCAGCTTGTGCAGCGGATTTGCCTCGAGGTGGGAAAACAAACTCCAGCGGAATTAACCCAGAGTCTGGTCAAGCGACTTGGCAAGGCTCAGGCCGATGCCGCCAGCTTGCAGAAACTTCGAGCTCAGATTAGCGAGCTGGAAGAGGAGGTCGCCGAGGCTCACCAGGACATCCTGCTTGCCGAGCAGAATCTTGCCGCCCTGCGGATCGAAGCAGGAGTTTCGTCCGATGAGGAGTTGGCTCCAGTCGAGGAGCACTCGTGCCAGAAACGCCAGCTGATCTCTCGTCTCGAGACTCTTCAGCAGCAGCTCCATCAGTCAGGTGAGGGGCACAGCATCGATGAGTTGGAAAAAGAAGCCCAAGAATTAGACGTGGACCAGGTGGGCGACGATCTGTCGCAGCTCGATGCCAGACTGTCCGACCTGGCGAGCCGGCGAGATGCCAAGCGGGACCAGAGGCAGGCTCTGCTCGTCCAGATCCAGGCTCTGGATGGCTCGTCGAAAGCTGCCGAGGCCGCGGAACGAGCCGAGCAGTTGCTAGCCGGTATCGTCCCCAATGCGGAGCAGTATCTGCGGCTCACTATAGCTCGCCTCATTCTCGAGGAGCAGATGGAACGCCACCGCCAGAATAATCAAACGCCGGTTCTCAGGCGAGCCGGCGAGTTGTTCGCAAAGCTCACCCTGGGCTCCTTTTCGCGCCTTCGCGATGAGGTCGATGACAACGGCAAGCCAGTGCTACTCGGCGTTCGCGCCGACAAGGCCGAGGTGAGTGTCGATGGCATGAGCGATGGCACCCGTGACCAGCTCTTCCTGGCCTTGCGACTCGCCACCATGGAACTGCAACGGGACCATCAGGATCCTGTGCCTTTCGTGGTCGATGACATCATGGTCGGTTTCGATGACAAGCGCAGCAAGGCCTGTCTCGAGGTCCTCGCCGACTTTGCGCAGAAAACTCAGGTGTTGGTCTTTACCCATCACTCGATGGTTGCACAGGCCGCCCGTGCTCTTGGGACGGAGAAGGGTGTCTTTGTCCATGAATTGGTGGAGTAACCAGGAGCAACAACGCGAAAAGCGATGATGCGGAAGGAGCTCGGATAAAACCCATGACCACAGCGGATCTCGAGCAGCTCGTCGAGGGACTAGACTCCGAAACGCAGCTCACCGCTCGGCAGAAAAGAGCGGTTTGTCTTTTGACTTTGTCATTTAGGCGGAATCCTTGTTTCTCAACCAGACATCATTTTGATATTATATTATTTTTTTGTTGGCTCCTGCTGGTCAAATGTTCGGAAAGTTGGTCGAACATCACTTGGGCCGGTTTTGCCCCATAACTATTAACTTCAGATTCAAGTAGTGGATCTAGACATTGGAGGTATACCTTGATTACAAAAGTAAAGATTCAAGGCTACCGGATATACAAGAATCTCATCTTCGAGCCAAATCAACGCCTTAATCTCATTGTTGGCGCCAATGAGAGCGGCAAGTCAACTTTGATGGAGGCAATCGCCCTTGCCTTGACTGGGCGCATTAATGGGCGTACAGCCACCGAAGAGCTCAACCCGTATTGGTTCAACACTGAACTAATCAAGGACTTCGTCCGGAATCGGGCCGCTGGTAAACGAGCTCCGTGGCCTGAGATTCGCATTGAACTGTACCTTGATAATCGTAATGAACTGCAGCAGTTATGCGGTGCGATCAATAGCGAAGTGCCAACTAACGCATGCCCAGGCATAACGATGCGCGTGCTGCCAAACCCTGACTATGGTGCTGAACTTGAAGAATGGATAAAGAGGGCGTCAAATATCCTGCCTGTTGAGTACTACATGATCGATTGGCGCTCGTTCGCCGATTGCGTCATTACAAGTCGGCCAAAGCAGTTAGCGACAGCGATAATAGACTCGCGGACGGTTCGATCATCTAGCGGTGTCGACTACCACATGAGACACATTCTAAACGATGGCCTTCAGCCAGACGAACGCGCCGCGATATCCGTCGCATATCGCGAAATCAAGGCGTCAATGTCCGCTGGTGCTTTGAAGAGTGTCAACGATCGAATGACTAAAACGCACGCAGGTCTGCATAACCAGCCGATCACCCTCGAGATGGATCAAAGCACGCGAACATCCTGGGAAGGGGCGATAATACCACACGTTAGCAACGTGCCGTTTTCGATGTCAGGGCAGGGTCAGCAGGCGGCAATCAAGATTTCTCTAGCCATGAGCCGTCATTCCGAGCGCGCGTCCTTCGTCATGGTCGAGGAGCCCGAAAACCATCTGTCCCATACGAGCCTCACGACTCTCCTCTCTCGCATCGAGTCGCTTGCCGGCGAACATCAGCAACTATTTGTTACAACCCACAGTTCATTCGTGCTCAATCGCCTCGGGCTAGACTTCCTCCAGTTGCTCGGAGGCGATATCCCCCGCAAGCTGTCAGAATTGGATTCAGGCACGGTCGGCTATTTTCAGAAACTTCCCGGATACGACACACTTCGAATGGTCTTGGCGAACAAGATCGTGCTAGTCGAAGGCCCTTCCGACGAGATCCTTTTTGAGCGTATCTTTGAAGACAAATACGGAAAGCGCCCGATGGCGCTGGGCATCGATGTGCTCAGTATGCGCGGACTGTCGCTAGGCCGTTGCTTGGAGCTGTGTGCTGCGCTCGACAAGACTGTAGCAGCCATTCGGGACAATGACGGCGCTGAACCGGATGATTTGCGTACCTCACTTCAGACATGGTTGGTCGCAGGGAGACGCGAACTCTTCATTGGCGTCCCGTCTCGTGGGCACACCCTCGAACCGCAGTTGCTCTACCATAATGAAGAGGAGGTGCTCAGGAGGGTTCTTGGCGTTAGCGATGCGGCCAACTTGGCAGTATGGATGAAGCGAGAAAAGACGGAGACAGCACTTCGCATCGCCAGCGCTCAACAGCAAATAATTCCTCCAAAGTATATGGACGACGCGGCGACGTTTATCCATGGCTAACTTCATCATGCTCGCAGTTGCTGGGTCTCGCAAGACGCAGGGCATCGTCGAACACTGTGCCTCACTACCACACGATCGACGTGCACTGGTCTTAACGTACACGCAAGCCAACCAGTCCGAATTGCGCAGCCGTCTTGCGAAGTACGCGGGTGATCGCCCAAACATTGTCGTCATGGGTTGGTTTACTTTTCTGCTGCGCGAGTTTGCGCGGCCATTTTTGCCCTTTATGTTCGCCGGCGAGAGGGTTTGCGGCTTTAACTTTGAAGGCGAACCACACCGGATGGCCAAGGGTCGAAATCGTTTTCTTGACGCGCACGGGTGTGTCTACAGATCCGAGCTGGGACGCTTGGCGCATGAATTGGTCGGAGCCAGCAAGGGCGCGCTCTTGCGCAGGATTGAGTGTATTTACGACGAAATTCTCATCGACGAAGTTCAAGACCTGAGTGGCCACGATTGGGAAATTGTAGATGTACTTCTCAGCTCGGCGGCGGAGGTACGGATGGTCGGGGATATCCGACAGGCAGTGCTCTCCACAAATCCACGAAGCGGCAAGAACAAAAAGTACGCATATGCTGAGGCCGTGAATTGGTTTCGGGAACGCGAGGCGCTCGGCGTGCTGTCGATCACCGAGAATACAACCACGTGGCGTTGCCATCCCAAGATCGCAGAGTTCTCTGACACAATCTTCGACGCCAGTTGGTCATTTCCATGTACAAAGTCGGTGAATGAGAAAGTAACCGGGCATGACGGCGTATTCCTCCTCCGTCACGCACATGTCGGCGAGTATTTGAGGCGATTCCGTCCGCAGTGCCTGCGGGACAGTGCTAACTCTGGGAAGGCTTTCGACCTTGAGTACATAAATTTCCGACTCGCGAAGGGGATGACCTTCAATCGAGTTTTGATCGCACCGACCTCTGGCATCACGTATTTCGTGCAGACCGGCACATACCTGGATCCGATCCCGGCAGCGAAGTTATATGTGGCGGTGACTAGGGCTGCACAAAGTGTAGCGTTCATTATTGACAAACCAGGGAAATCCACGCTCCCTTACTGGGAACCCGAGTCGGGTGACCAACCATGATCTGTAGATGGACACTCACTGCGCTCGTGTACCTGAGGCCCACCGTTTTTCATGATATCTCCAGGAGACCTTGTCTTCAGCAACCTGTTTCTTCGTTTCTTCCATCACGCCGTTTCTTCTTTCTTGCCGAAGGCCCTGTTTCTTGCCTTTCTTGACCCGTTAAGACGGAAACAAAAAACGGCTGCCCAACCGTTATGGTCGGAGCAGCCGTTTGCGTTGCTGGGTTTTCTTCGTTTCTTGAGCGTTGTTTCCTATGCTGCCGCCGGCAGCGGTTCTTCTTGAACACACATAATCCCGGTCTTGTCGAGGACAAAGTCAGCGGCCTGCTGGGCCTTGGCAGCGGCGGTGAAGATAGCCTTGCTGTCACCCTGGAGGATCTGCAACCAGTGGTGGATATACTCCGGATGACGCATGGTCTCAAAGGGGATGCCGGTGTGGGCACCGAGGAAGGCCGCACCGATCTCGGCCACCAGTTCCTCGAAGGCATAGTCGAGATCACCGAAACGGGTGCCGAACACCCGGTTCAACCGGTCACGATGACCTGACCAGTGGCAAATCTCGTGGTATCCAGTGCTGAAATAGAAATCACTATGCTCGAAGCTGGACCGATGCGGCAGTAGCACCATATCCGGACCCGGCAGATAGCAAGCCTTGTTACCGCCATGCTTCAGAATCGGCAGGGCCAGGATCTGCTCCGCCAGTTGGTTGCATTCATCCGCATCTGGTGCTTCTTCTTTAACCAACGGCGGTAGGTCCAGCCCCTCGCACTGCTCCACGTTGAACACCGTATAGCTGCGGGCAAAGGGGATCAGCTTGCGCTCCTGTTGGTCATCGGTGAGGGCATCGGGTGCCGCATCGCCGTCCCGGTCCCTGGCGGGCAGGAACTTCCAGAAGACAATGGATGCCCCTTTTTCACCCTTGCGCACATGGCCGCCCAACTGCTCAGCGTTGCGAAAGGTGAGCCAGCGGGGATCGACATGCCCTCGGGCCAGGGCCATCAGATTCAGCAGTAGCACGTTCATCCCTCGGTAGGGCCGATTGGTGAGCGCATTACGAAACGGTCCGTAATGAACCGTTTGCCAAGGTTTGGCCCAGGGATTGACGCCGTCTTCCAAGGCGGTGATGATCTTGGTGGTGATTTCTTCGTAGATGGATATTTTTTGATCGTTCATGGTTTTGCTCCTTTGAGTGCAGGGGACACCCATCGGGTCGTCCCCAATGGGTGTCATGCGCTGTGATGACCGGTTTCAGAAAGGGAGAGGATCTCATCGCCTACGATCAGATGATCGAGCACCCGTACGTCGATCACCTTGAGGATCTCGGTCAGGGTGCGGGTGAGTTCCAGGTCTTCCTTACTGGGCTGGATGCCGCCGGAGGGGTGGTTATGGGCAATGATGACCGACGCTGCATTGAGCGCCAGTGCCTCCTTGACCACCTCGCGGGGATGGACCGAGTTGCGATTGATCGAGCCATGAAACATCTCCCGCCAGGCCAATACCTGGTGCCGGCTGTTGAGAAACAGGCAACCGAACACCTCATGCTCCAGGCCGGTGAGCTTGAGCCCGATGGCCTCCTTGGCAGCGGTGGGCGACAGAATCGCAGTCCCACGCCGGAATTGATAACCGCTGAGCTTACGAGCTTCAGAGAGGATGGTCTCCTTGGGTGCGGGCTGATAGACGCCGCAGAGATCTTTGATGTAGAGCATGTGTGCCTCCTATGGACGAGGCACAACAGCCCATTGGGGCAGTGTGCCCCGTCAGGGTTTTGAGTTCAAAAAGTGTTCAAGCAGCCTGGCGGACCTCGGCCAAGACGAAATGGCCAAGGTGGGGCGGCTTGTAGAGACGAATGGGTTTGCGGTTGATCTCACCATGACCCTGACGGTCATAGCTGCCGATCCGACGATCCTGCCAATAGATTACCCCGGCTTGCATCCGGAAGCGGTTGCCGTCCACATAGGCCACCGCTGTGTTGCCCCGGAGATAGACCCGACCCCTGATCACCAATTCGTGGCGGACCATGGCGGTCTGCCCATCGGGGGAACTGATGGTGGTCGTGGTGGTCACCCGGGTCTCCTCGGTGGCGGTCACACTTTCGGGCTCATCGAGATCGAGCACCGAGGCAAGTTCCCGCTGGCGATACCTGCTCCAGGCGGTGTTGACATCCTCCACCGGCTGCCGGCCGGTGAGGGCCTTGGCCAGCTCGTAGAACATGCTGTTCTCCGATTCGGAAAGGGCTGCCAAGCCTTGACCCGAGAGTTCGCCTTCAACCGCGAGCGAGGTCTCCATCTTCTGGGCCATGAGGCTGAGCGCCTTGTCCTGCATGGTTTCGGCATAGGCCAGGTAGAAGACCCGGACCGGCAGGTTTTGGCCAATCCGCCAACTACGGCGGCTGGCCTGTCTGAGGGTGAACACCGAATAGCCGCACTGGAAAAAGACGATGGTCGGGAAGTCGAGCAGATCCAGACCGGTCTTCACCAGGTTGGGGTTGCAGAGCAGGCAGTCGTACTGGCCGGTGGCGAGGTTTTCTTTGAGCCAGTCTTCCCGCTGTTCCGGTTTGACCGCCTGCCCCCGGAGTACCAAAGGGACAAAACCATGGTGGTGTAGCTTGTCCACCAGGGTGGGCACCAGGTCACGGGTGCCGGTGTGTTCAAGAAAGACCGCCACCTTGCGGCCCTGCTTGCGTTCGGTCGTCAGGATCTCCAATAACCGCTTTTCCTTGGCCAGGAGGTTGATCTCCAGGGCCGGAGCCGAGGCGATCAGTTCCTCCACGCCGCCGCGTTCGAGATAGACCCGTTCGCCGAAGCGGCAGCCATCCGGATAGGCCAAGAGGCTTTGCAGCATCTTGCCCAACAGTCGCATGTCGCCGCAGGCCAGCGCCTTGCGGGTGGCAGCGACCAGGGTGTTGGAGAGCTCGAAATAATGGGTTTGGAGCGCGTCATCCATCGGAGTGGTGACGATGATTTCTTCATAATCGGGCAGGGCCTGGCTGACGTCGTTCAGCCGGACAAAGGCGGAACGCTCCAGGAGCAGATCCGGAAGCAGCAGGGGGGAAATCCCCGGCGCCTCTTTGATCCGGGCCTTGCCGGTCTTGCGGCCGATGCTGGCCTGATTCCAGTCCGGGCCCAGATCATCGGCCTTGTAGGTGCGCTCCACCACCCCATAGCGTTCGGCAAAACCGAGGGTACGGCCGTATTCGAAACCGGCCTGCACCATCTGCCGGGGAAACATCCGCCAGAGGAGGTAGAATAAATCACGCGCAAACCCACCCATGAGGGTTCCGGTCAGTGCAAGCACCTTGCGGGAACGGGCGATCAGGCAGGACATCGCCTGACCCTGGGCAGTGCCGCCTCCCTTGAGTTCATGCACCTCGTCAAGGATGACCAGATCAAAGAAGCCTTTGGGGAGATAGCGTTTGATGAACTCGGCCTTGGCATAGCGCCGGTTGCGTTCACCGTCGGCTGACCACATCCGGGCCTGGCAATGTTCGCAGACCGGGGCCGGGTCGCTCAGATGCATAAAGACCTGAGCACCGCAGTCCGGGCAGCAGGTTGCCCCTTGCCGGACCATGAGGCCGGGTTTGCGCTGGTAGTGCAGCTTGGCCCGCTCCTTGCCCAGCACCCAGATCTCGGTGCCCCGTGGTTGTGCAGGTTTCTGTTTATGATCGAGTAATAAGGTCATATCCCGGCCGTTGAGGTTGATGCAGGTGCAGCCGGCAAGGGTTGCTTCCGCCTCCCGGATCCACTTGCGCACCAGATGACCGGGGCACTGAATGAGGATGCGTTTGGCCGGCTTGGGATCGAGCGCGGCCACTGCCAGGCTCATGATCGTCTTACCCGCTCCCATCTCGCCCACCAGGAAGGCGCCTTTGCGGTCCTCCTTGTAGAGCGTTCGGGCAATCGGCAGGATGCCGCATCGGATCTGGGCCTCAAACGGGGTACGCTTGAGTTGGCCCAGTTGTTCGCGGGCCTGTGCATCCCACTGATCCTCCGCCTTGGGCTGATAGACCGGGTGCATGGTGGTGATGACCTGGGACTTGAGCACTTCGCCCCACTGGTCAAGAAAGTCGCTTAAAGGGATGTCCATCGTCTGTTCTCCATGGGGAAGGCAGACGATCCCCTTCAGGGGAGCGGATGCCTCCCCTGATCGGGTTGTTGTGTGTTTGATTAACCGAGATAGCCTTGCCGGATCCCTTCCAGTATCCGTTCTTCCAACTCCTCCTCCTGCCAACTGATCTTCCAGGCCTGCCGCAGTTGCAGATTACCAAAGGAGTAGAGCCGCTCCGGTTGCAAGACCTCGTCCCATAACCAGTCATGCCACTGGGGTTTCAGCGGCATGGTGGTACTGTTGTCCAAACGGTGATAGGCCTGCTGTTTGACTGCTGGCATGTCCTCGCCAAAGACGATGACCGAGCAGGCGGTTTCGGCATGTTGGGCTTTGCGTTCGAACTGTTCGGCGCTGATCAGCACCTTGTTGACCACATCGCCGATCTTCCGCGCCCGGATGGAGCGGATGGTTCCCGGGGTGCGTCCCAACTCCAACGGAGTGGGTTCGATCCCGGAGATCCGGCTGAAGCCGCCGTTGTAGAAGTGGGCCGAGGTTGCCTGGATCTGGGCCGGGCTACCGACCAGACTGAGCAGATAAGCCCGCGCCTGATCCGCCTCGATGCTGGCGATAAGGCCGTCGCAGTAGGTGACAAAGCCGTTGCTGCGGATGGTGAGATAATCGTGCATGATGCCTCCTGAAAAAAAGAGGGAGACATCCCCACCGGGGAAGACTCCCCCTATGGGTTGGTGCGATGAAATTCAAAAAATTCAGCGGATGATCAGCATCTCGGCCTTCGCCATGTCGATGGCCTTGACCGTTGGCTGATACAGGTCACGGGTGGTGACCATGGTGTCACCGCTGTTGTTCTCGGCGATGGAATGGATTTTTTCCGTCTTGTGGACAACGCCCTTGATCACCAGCCGGTGACCGTCCATCTCGATCTCGCCGTTCATGTAACCGCCGGCGAGCATCAGGGCCAGGTGCCCGTTTTTCAACGGCGCCAAGGGCCGGATGGAGTGGCACTGTCCGGGCGCCAGATCGTGGGTGAGCAGATCCGCCAACAGCCCGCTCTTGCGGACCAGGGGGATCGCTTCCCGGGGATCGATCCGGCTGCACCGGAAGGTGCAGGGATGTTTGGGCGCAGGTATTGCCAGCCGTTCCGTACAGCTTGCCAACTGCGGAGCCGTGGCCAGAAAGATCTCCGGCGCCACGCCGGCGATGCAGTTTAACTCCTGCTCCGCCTTGGCCGCCTTGGCCTTAGTCACCAGCGAGCGTTTCCGCCCCAGTACCAGACACTGGTGAAAGATGTGAAATTCCTCTTCCGGAAAGGCGTAGACCTGAAGGTCGTTAAAATGCCGGGCCAAAATCGGCGCACAGGCGGCCAGCACTGTATAGGGGACAACCAGCACCAGCCGGCCGTCCTTGTGCAGGGTCTCCTGGAAGCGTTTGAGAAAGAGCGCTTCCAGTCGCTGGGCCTGAGCCTCCGGTTCCAGACTGTAGTCATAGGGTGGATTGAGATAAAGCAGGCCAAAGGCGCCGGGCGAGATCCGCATCTCCACCAGGGCGTCGCCCCAGAGCAGATGGTCAATTCGTTGCCGTGCCTCGGTGGCCCGATCATGATCCAGTTCAATACCATAGGTGATGGCGCCGGAACCTTGTGCCAGTGCGGCAAGGGTTTGTCCTTGGCCGCAGCAGGGGTCGAGAATGCGGGCGCCGTCTTCAATATCGAGCAGTTGTTTGAGTTGGCCGCAGACGCTCTCCGGTGTCGGATAAAAGCCGGCCTTGGCCTGTGAACCCAGTCGTGCCATGGTGTTCTCCTGTTTGGTTAGGGCATGCGTGCCATTTCGATCTCAACCACAAAATGGGTAAGTGCAGTTTGACCAAGTTTGAAGGCATCCAGGCCCTCTAATCGGGCCAGGTGCAGCAGGTCGGTCAACAGATCGATGATTCCGGTTTCAAGCGTATCCAGTGGTTCGCCTTTGCTCAGGCAATACTGATCAAGTGCCTGTCGGGCGGATTCGGTGCGTCGTGTCATGGTCGTTCTCCCTGGCTGTCATGGATCTCCAGTTGTTGCCAATCAGGGAAAATGTGTTCCAGCATGGTGCGAGCCGCAGTGACTGTACCGTTGGATGTCACCAGATCTCGCAAAGCAACAAACAGGTCCGGGGCGGCTTGGAGCAGTCGGATGTTGCCGGCTTCATGCCGGGCTACCAGCAGACTGCGGCAGTCACCTTCCTCAATGGAGATATCATAGCCCTGGTCGCACCATGTCTGTTGCTCATGGTGGGCCTCACGGATGACATATCCACCTTCGGTGTCCGGATGGGATGCGATGGTCCAGGGAAAAGGCGTGCAGAACGATGGTTCTGCATGTTGATGTTCCTGTTGGTTGGGTAGGTGGTTCATGTGATTCTCCTGATGGTCGGAATGATAGGGCCCGAACCCCACGGATGTGGAGTTCAGGCCTGAGGAGTTGTGTGGCAGCAATGTGTCGCAATCAGAACGGCACGTCGTCGGAGAGAGGCGGATCCTGGCCGTCTTCCGTTGGGGCCGGAATATCGGTTCGTTCGCCGCCGCCCAGCATTTTCATCTCACGGGCTATGATCTCCGTGGTGAAGCGGGTGACACCTTCCGTGTCCTGCCATTTGCGGGTCTGCAAACGGCCTTCCAGGTAGACCTTGGAGCCTTTCGAGAGGTACTCGGAGCAGATCTCGGCCAGGCGGCCGAAGGCAACGATACGATGCCATTCGGTCGACTCCTGCAGCTTGCCTTCGTTATCCTTCCACCGTTCGGTGGTGGCGATGCGGAAGGTGGCCACGGCGACCTGGGTCTTGGTGTAGCGGGTGTCAACGTCCGCGCCTAAATTGCCGATCAGCATGGTCTTGTTCAACATGGTGGTTCTCCTTGAAGAAAATGGGGCAGACCTTTCCCCACCACGGGGAAATGTCGAGTGCCCTGATGATGGGTACAGGTGAATCGAAACAATCAGTAGAGTTGCCGTAAGCCCTGGCGTTGCTGCTCGAACTGGGCAGCAATCATTCGGATCTGATCGATCTCAAGCGGGGTGACAAAAGAAGGAACATCGAGGTCATAAACCTGGATGTCCAGTTCTGCCGATGCGTACACCGCTTGGATCAAACCGCCCTCCACATGAATAAGAACACGCGGCAGGGGGTGGTCAGCCGGACCGGTTGCCACGTTTGGTTCAGGATGCGAGTGCATGGGATCTCCCGGGTTGAGGTTGCCAGGGAAAATTCAGGCCGCTTTCTTGATTGCCAGGAAGGCGTAGGAACTGCTCTTCTGAAAATCATTGAGCGAGTGACCGTAGCCCCGAAGGAACTGGTTGAGCTGGTCCGTATCCAAGGACTTCCTGGTCCGAACCGCCTTGCGCAGCAGATGACCGTAGGCCTTGACTGGACCACGCTGGTCAACGATGGCCAGCAGGTTGTTCTTGCGACAACTGACCTCGGCCTCCAGGTCCTTTTGCTGGTGTTGCAGTTCCAGCAGGATCTCGACACTCTCGGTCAGCTCGCGCACCTCCTGAGCCTCGAACTTGGGGCAGTCCATAAGGAAGGGGCAGTAACCGCAAAGCGGTCCTGCCTCCATGGCGGGAGTCGTCAAATCGCCTGCGCTGTAGGCCTGATATTGGTTCCAGATGGTGGTGGCCCGGTCGATCAGGCCGTGATAGATGGTGTCTTGGGGGGTGTAGCCACCGAACAAACGCATTCCCTGAGCACCGAAGTTGACGGCCAGAATGGCGCCTTTCTCCACGGTGTAATCGGGGAAGCTGTCGGCCAGCAGGCCCATTTGCAGATAGAGTTGGGTCTCCCAGGCACCGTAGGGGTGTTCGGGGATGTTCTCCGGTGCTTTCACTTCCAGGACTGCCATGGTCTTACGCACTTCCGAGACGAAGACAAAATCGAGATGGGCCATGACCGGGACAGCGCCCGTATGTCGAACCTCAGTTTGTCGTTGGAAGTTGCTGAATCCGGCAATCATGAAGGCAGCGGCAACCACTTCCTCGGCCATGTGACCGCGCCGCTGCCGCAGCAGGGTGACCAGGTCGGCCTCCGGGGTATGGAGTTTTCTGAGAATGGTCTTTCGTGGGCAGGCGCCGATGTCGGAAGCTCCGAGATAGGTGCTTCGATCACCGAGCGTTGCCTCGGTCTGTTGGATGGCAAGTTGCTGCAGAGCGGCCTGCAGGGTGTGCATTAACTGGTCTGACATGGTGGTATCCTCCTGAAAAAAATGAGGGAGGATACACGGATTCCCGCCGAGGGAATGGTATCACTCCCCCTTTGGTTGGGTAGGGTTGAGCTGGTTACGCTGCTTGCTTCATCCAGGTTCTGCCGGTCTTATCCCATTGAAAGCCTGCGGCCTTGAGCAGTTCCTTCTTATCGAAGAGATGGTCGCCGATGGCGATGATCACCCCTTGACGATGCTCGAAGCTGACGCCGGCGATTTTGGGCAGGGTTGCCGAGGGATCGCTCGGGTTGGCAGGTGGTTCAGCGGGTTGGCTGGTTGTGGATGCCGGTTTAGTTTTCAGTTGAGGGTTGGATTGCGTTGCAGGTGGCTGTGTTCGTTGCGTTCCCTGAAGGTAGACGTTCTTCAACAGTCCCTTGTAGGCATCGCTGCCGATGGACAACAGTGACATGCATTTCTGGATGGCATCGGTGATGGCCCCTTTCTGGGCATCGCCGACATTGCCTTTGACGATCTGCATCTGTCCCTTGTGTGAGCCTTTGCAGAGCCAGTCACCGTCGATCTTCACATACAATCGAACCTCGGCGACCGCCTGGGACTCGAAAATCTCCTCCTTGGTCAGTTCGTACCGCCAATTCTCCGGTCCGAGCACCTCGTTGACACTGTCAAAGACGTACTGGGGCCGAAAGCCGTACTTGATCTGACCGATCACGTTGCCTCCCTTGTCGGTCATTTTGATTTCCTGAATCGCTTCGATGCCAAATGTTCGCAAGCGTTCGTTGATGGATTGGATCTGTTCCTGCAATGATGCCATGGTGTTGCCTCCTATGAATTTTGGGGAGCAAGACGACATGGCTCCGCCGGGAGCATGACGTAACAGCTCCCGATGGATGAGCGGGGTTGGATGTGTATTGAAAGGCCGATAAAATCAGTCGTTCGAAGGACGCGCAGAGAGAATGCGGGGTCGAAAAGACGGAGAAAGAGCTATCGGTTCAACGGGAAAAATGAATGAAGGGGAAACGAATCGATTGATTCGTTTGCAGGGATGCATGCGCGATTCTCCTAAGTCAAAGAAAAACGTTCGCCTTTGCGATTAAACGCCTCTGATTTGGGGGAAAGATAGCGCAGCTTGCTACCTGAAATTCAAGAATACGAATACCGTATTCAGCTAAGCCCTGGGAAGGGATATCTCATTGAAAATGAGTCGGAAATGTAGAGATATAATACTTCGTCTTCTGTAAATGACAACCTAATTGCTCTGTTGTGCCAGTACGAATGATGTGGCTCGAAGATTCTGGAAGTTCCAACTGATACAATTGGTGGGCGATACAGGATTTGAACCTGTGACTTCCACCGTGTGAAAGTGGCACTCTCCCACTGAGTTAATCGCCCATACCACTTGAAAATATATCGGAGAATGACACGGCAAGGCAAGCGATTTTAGATACTGATTCTTTAAATAAGGAGCCAGTGAATGCAGTGGCGTAGAAACTTGTGTCTGGAGAAGCTAATGTTATGTCTATCCCCCTTGAATGATGGCCCTTGGCGGCACAGCGATCTGTTGAATTGTTAAAGTCCTTGCCCCAAAATCTTCCTCCAGATACCCATCGAGCAACAAGGGTCCTCTTCTGTCCAGCAGATGGCAATACCGCTCATATTCCCTGGCGAACAAGGTGCACTCCACCAGGTTGGTTTCATCTTCGAAGCTGAGGAACTCCATAAGGTCACCCTTTTTGGTGCCGACGATCTTGCCGGTGATCAGCCAGCCAAGAAAGCGAACCGGCCGGCGTTGACTGATGAAACGATCCGGGAGACTGAGTAGTTCACGGGCGGTCAGGGCGCCAGCCTGTCGCCTCTGGGGAGCAAAGAGGGTGACGGGGTGGTGCTCGCACAGAAATCCCAGTACCCGGTATTCGTTGCGCAATCGTTGCAACCGGTCTTCCGGGGGGAGCCGTGGTGGTGCCGGATCAAGGGGGAAGAGTGAACCCGTTTGCTTGGTGCTCTTCCGCCAGGAGGCCAGCAGCCAAATCAACACCCCCCTGTTAGCAGTCGCGATCGACTGAAAGCCATCCAGGACCCCGGCGTGGACAAGTGCTTCCGATTCATCAACCGAAGGCTGCACCCGGCCCAAAAAATCAAAGACCGAGACAAAGGGGCGCCGGCGTGCTTCGGTGACAACCCGTGCCGCAGTGGCGCTGCCAAGCCCGGCAACGGCCATCAGGCCGACCCGGAGATACTTTCCCTGTCCCTGCCAGCTCACTTCACTCGCGTTGGCATCGGGCCGCAGGATGGTCAACCCCAACCGGCGAGCTTCGGAGACATAGGCGAAAGTCGAATAAAACCCGCCCTGGTTGGAGATGACCGCGGCCATGAACTCGGCTGGATAATGGGCCTTGAGATAGGCCGACTGGAAAGAAACCCGGGCGTAACTCGCCGAATGGGGCTTGCAGAAGGAATAGCCGTCGAAGCTCATCATCATGGCCCAGATGCGACCGGTAGCCTCCTTATTCACACCACGTTCCGCCGCAGCTTGGAAAAATCGCTCCCGATAATCCCTGAGTTGCCGCTCCTTGTCTTTTTTCGACATGATCTTGCGCAGCCGGTCGGCATCGGCATGGGAAAAACCGAACGCCACTGCCACCCGTGACACGTCCTCCTGATACACCATAATACCGTAGGTCTCGTCGAGCACCCCACCCACCAGGGGATGGAGCGGCTCCCACGCCCCGCCATGCAGGCGGCGCAGGTATTCGCGGATGAACTCGTTGGCAGCAGGCCGGATGATCGAGGAGTGGAGCACCACATGCTCGAAATCTCCGTGCCGGGACCGCTGCTGCAGGAGGCGGGTGGCCGGGCTTTCAATGTAGAAGCAGCCCATGGTCCGACCTCTGGCGACCATGTCCTGGGTAGCCGGATCGTCCTCGGGGATCCAACGCCGTTCATCCATGGTGGAGCCGTTTCTTCGGACCTGATCGATGGCATCGCGGATCACTCCCAGGCTGCGGTTACCGAGCAGGTCGATCTTGACCAAGCCGGCCTCTTCGGCCCCGTCCTTTTCCCACTGGATGATCGGCACGCCTTTGGCGGCCCGCTGCACCGGCGCATGATCGCACATCGGGCCGGGGGTAATGATGACCCCGCCAGGATGAACCGAAAGACAGCGCGGCACGCCGCTGATCCGGGCCGCCAGGCGGAGGATTTCCGGCCAGGGGTCGGAGAGATCGGCCCCACGCAACTGAGGCAGGCGCTGCAGCTGTTCAAGGTACCCGTCTTCCGCTGTGTCCGTCCGCCAGATCCAGGGTATTTTTTTGGTGATTCGGCTGATCTCGCCACCGGGGATGCCGAAGACCTTGGCCGTTTCCCGGATGGCCATCCGTGGCTGCAGGGTCACGTGATTCGCTACCATGGCAGCGTGGCAGCCGAATCGGTTGAGCACCGAGGCCAGAATCTGATCCCGCTCGTCCCAGGCGAAATCGATATCGATGTCCGGCGGATCCGTGCGGCCGGGATTGAGGAAGCGTTCGAAATAGAGATTATGGCGGATGGGGCAGACATTGGTGATTCCCAGGCAGTAGGCCACCAGGGAGGCCGCGCCGGAACCCCGGCCGCAGGTGCGGGCCACCGGGCCGACAATTTCGTGTACCACCAAGAAATAGGAGGAGAACCGCATAGAGGCGATGATCGCCAGTTCATGCTCCAAGCGGGCGGTTACAGCCGGGGCAAGCGGCGTATCGTAACGGTTCCGGGCTCCGGCATAGGCCAAGGTGCGGAGTTGCGCGTCAGGATCCTCTGCCGGCCAGGGGGGCATGATCAGGCCGGCAAAGGGGGTGCGCAGGGCGCATCGCTCCGCGATCCGGCCTGCGGCAGACAGGCATTCGGGCCACAGGTTGAACCGTTGCCGCCATTCATCCGCTGCCGGGAATGATGAGGACATGGTGAGCATCTCGTGTTGCGGCAGCCGACAGAGGGAGCTGTTGCGATCAATGGCCCGTAGCAAGCGGTGCACGGGAGCATCATCAGGGGAGAGGAAAAAACTGTCCTGCACGGCAGCGGCGGACAGGCCCAGGCTGCGAGCCAGGCGGCGCAGTTCGCTGTTGTGCTGGTTAGGCTGTCCGCAGATCGCTGCGTAAGTCTCGGCCCCGATCTCCCGGCAGTGTCGGAGCAGGTCCCGGTCTGGAGTCAGGCACACCAGTCCGGAATGCCGGGTCGACAACGAAGAGGCAAGATCAAACCCCGGTTCGCAATGGCGGGCGGTGAGGAGGCGGCACAGGTTGCGGTAGCCATCTAGGTCCTTTGCCAGGCAGAACAGGCGGTAGGACCCGGCCCGGATCTCAGAGCCGATGATCGGCCTGATCCCTTCTTGCTCACAGGCGGCAAGATAAGGCCATAGCCCATAGAGATTGTCGGTATCGGTCAGAGCCAGGGTGCCATAGCCCTTCTCTCTGACATCGCGGCACAGCGCCCTGGGGCCGGCCGTGCCCTGCATGAGCGAAAAATGGGAATGGAGGCCAAGCGCGATCATTGGAGTGATGCCGCCGTCCGCTCTTGGAGTGGCTGCCGGCAGCCGCGCAGGATCTTGTCCTGGCCGTAGAGGGCTCGAATGGCGTCAAAGGCTTCACTGAGTCGCTTGTTCTTGTGCAGCCCTGGATCGGCAGTCGCAAAGAGGGACAGTTGCTCCACCGGGTGCTGGATCAGGGAACAGGCGATGGTGATCTGCCGCAGCCGGACCCGCCGATGCCAGCCGCGATAGAGGGCGGTGAGGGCCAGTTGCTGGAGCGCCGGGTCATCGCCCTCCGGTGTCTTGGTCACAGCCTGGCGGGTTGTCACGACCCCGTCGGAATAGAGCAGGGTTACCGCCACCCGGCGGCAGCCCAGATGGCGTTGGCGCAATCCATGTCCAGCCAGTTGGGCCAGGGTGGCGAGGGCGGCCCGCACCACAGGTTCCTGGTTGGTATCAGGGGAAAAAATGTGCAGGTGCGTATAGGCGGAACCTGGAGGGCCGGCTGGCTGGACCGGGCTGGGATCGATCCCCCGGACAAGATGGTAGATGTGGTGTGCCCGGTGATCGCACAGCACACTCAACTCCTGCGACGAGAGCGCGGTCGCCTGATGCACTCTGTGGATATTGACATGCTGCAGCCGGAGCAGGTCGGCGGGGGGGATTCCTGGTAGCAGGCCCAGGGGCAACGGAGCGAGGAAAGGTGTCTCTTCGCCTCCGCCGACGATGTACTCCCCCCGTGGCTTCACCAACCGGCTGGCCACCTTGGCCACCAGCTTGTTTGAACCGATTGACCAGATGGGATCCAGCCCCAGGTCTCGGCGCAGGGTGTTGCGCAGCCGCCAGCCGATGTCCGGCGCCGGGCCGAACAGCCGGTGGGTACCGGTGACATCGAGGAACAAGTGGCCGTTGCCGCAGGAGCGTTCCACCAGGGGGGTATAGTGCAGGGCGTGCTCCAGGCAGCGGTTCAGGGCTTTGGAATACTGTTCCGGGCGGGGAGCCAGGACCAGGGCGGAACGACAGCGGCGACGGGCCATGGCGAGCAGCATGCCCTTGCGGACGCCGTCGGCATAGGCCTCGTCGCTCATGTCGAAGACTACGGCGCGGGGAGAAGGTTCAGCGATGATCAGCGGTTTCCCTTTAAGGGTCGTGTCGAGAACCCGCTCCACCGCCACGCTGAAGTCGGCGATGTTGAGATGGATGATCCGGCGTTCCATTGAGCAGGCACATCAAGAAATCATCCGGGCCATGGTCCGGGCGTTGCGCACCGCTTGCCCTGCAACATGGTTGTTGAAGAGGATAACGCCGGTGTTGCAGGCCTTCCGCATCCGTGGGACACGATCCCGGCTCCACTGGGCCAGGTCCTCTTCGGTATAGTCGTAATTGAACTGCTGCTGTTTGGACCTAGAGCGCCAGCCCCGGCTGTTGCGGCCATGGAGGCGGAGATAGAACAGTTCCGGGTTGGTGACCACGTCAAGAGACGGGAACAGATAGGGCAGCGAGGGAGCGTCGACACTCACCAGCGTGATGCGGCGCTGTTCCAGCCCCTTGAAAACACTGTCCTGTGCCCAGGAATGGTGGCGGAACTCCACGGCCAGCGGCAAGGGCTGGAGGGCGTCGAGGAGGCTGGCCAGGTAAGAGCGGTTCTTGGTGGTCCGATGAAAAAAAGGAGGAAGCTGCACCAGCACGCTGAGCAGCCGGCCGCTGGTGAGCAAAGGCTGAATGCCATGCCGGTAGAGTTCCGCTTGGGATCGCCAATTGTCCTCGACCTCATGCGTCATGGTGCGGGTGAGTTTGGCGCAGTAGAGCAGCCCTGCGCCATCGCCGGCCAGCATCCGTTCCATGGTCTCAGTCCGGACCATCTGGTACCAGGTATAGTTGAGTTCCACCACCGGGAACAGGTTGCGGTACAGTTCCAGCATCCGGGCGGATTTAGTGCCGGGCGGGTAGATACCGGCTTCGATCCATTCCGGGTAGGAAAATCCGCAGGTGCCGACATAGACCGGGGAATCCACTGCCATAGGGAGGCCTGCTAGAGAGCTGCCAATTGCTCGGGTCCGCGCTGGATGCCGATGACCTTGCCCTGGATCAGGACTTCGCCCAGAGAAAAGGACATGACCGAAAAGTCATCGTTCTCCGGCTGGAGATCGATGTGGTCCCCTTTATAGAAGAACCGTTTGACCGTGGCCTCCTCGTTGTTAATCAGGGCGACCACGATCTCGCCATTGGCAGCGAACTGCCTCGGCTCACAGATGGCCAGGTCATTGTCGAGGATGCCGACCTTCTTCATCGAATCCCCCTGGACACGCAGGGCAAACAGGTGCTCCCCCCGAAAGACCGTACCATCGACCAATAGGCTTCCGGCCCATTCCTGCTGGGCATAGAGCGGCAGGCCGGCCGCCACCTCGCCGATGATGGGCACCATCCGGCTCATCGAGGTCAGTTTGGGAGCAGTTTCGCCTTGTAACACGACGGTGCGACTGTAGCGGCCATTGCGTTTAAGGAACCCCTTGTCCTGCAGCGCCCGGAACAGGCTGGCCACGGCCGCATGGCTGATGCCCTGTTCCTTGGCGGCCTCACGCAGGGTGGGCATCTTTTTCCCACGTTGCATCCGCTCCTGGAGGTAAACAAGAAAATCATGCTGCCGGGGTGTCAATGTGTCTGGATTGTGCATCTTGCGGCCTCAATGTTTTTAACTTTTTGCTCAATGTAATAATACATTTTGAAAAATGTCAAGATTAAGAACGCAAATGTTCACGGAAAATCTGGCTGAGGAGATGATTGATCCACTAGCAGGCTGTTGAAAAACTCGCAAACATCGGGACATGCAAAAGGATACCGTGTGTTATCCAACCAATTCGAATAACAAGTAAACAGGTGGAAAGATGCGCGGGCCTGACATTCAGCAACAGAAATTGTTCAGCTCTCTCTCTCCCGACTCCCGGGTTCCACAAACGCATCCCCCCTTACGTCCTGTCCGAATCATGGCTGACAAGGCGCTGAAAGAACTCTCCCCCGTGTTTCGGGAACTCTACTCAAGGACAGGACGACCATCGATACCACTTGGGCAACTGCTTCGCTCCCTGCTGCTGCCTACAACATGGTCCGCATGCGCAATCTGGGGGTAGCTCCCTTTGGGTGAGGGGGAAATCCTCATCAGAACGGCTTCATGTGCCTCAGAGAATAAAAACCGGCAACGCATCATGACGAAAAACGGTCAAGTGCTCACTGTCAAAGAGCTATCGAAGGCAAACAATGAACCCTCGTTGCATAATGTTTACTTTTTCAACAGCCTGCTAGACGGATAGAGAACTATCCTGTGTACAATTGACGCTTTGAACGATTAGAGAGATGGCCTTTGTAATAGGCCCCCTACCATTGGTGGCGTTGCTCCGCCGGCAGCCGGCCGAGACCCGAAATCGAACCCGTTGAGGGCACAGCAAGGCAACGATGGTTAATTCTCGTGGCACCATGCCAGCCCATCGTCCCATGCATTGGTGATGAGAAAAGAGAACACCGGAGCTCCGCTGTGAGTCCAGGGGATTCCAAACCACCGATTTTCTCTTACCAAATCGCATTGTCGGGAAAAACGAAGTCCATTGCAGAAAGAGACTTTTTTCAGATGAAGCCGATAGTAAAATTTGCTTTAAAGACAGTGCATTGAATGCATCACCCCCCGGCGTTGTCAGGTTAATATTCTTTTCAGGCATCCCTGAAACGCCCCCTGTTTTCTCCCTCAACTACCTCCAAAACGATGTCACGCTGCAAGTGCGATGTCATCACCCCGGAAAAAAGAAGAGAGACCGATTGGAACGGTCGCCTTTTCCATTCAGCCCAGGGAGATGATTACGCATGCAGTCCATCATTCTGTCTTTAGCCAGCCGATACACCCTTTCCACCGCCGAAGTCATCCAGGAAGTAGAATCCGCTTTTGCTCGCCAGCTTTCCCAGTGGTACCGGCAGGAAGTCATGGTCTTCCTGCGGGAAGGAATGCAACTGGAGGTTGTGACCTATAGCAAACTGAACGGTCTTCCTGTTCAACAGATCCTCGACCTTCCCGCCGTCCTCTCCCGCAATCAGTTCAAGGCCATTCTGGAAAACCACCTGGCCATGGCCGCAGTCATCAAGCAGGTCCGCCTGCTCAAAGGATTTGAGCGGCGATTGCTCTGGGGCGAGGTCGTTTGCAACAGGGTCGGTGACCATCTCCTGGTGGAAATCGAGATCATCCCAGACGAGCCCATCATCGCCACCTGTCCCCTCAACCGGATCGGCTTGCATGAACGACATGCTGGCCGATTACAGCCTGGTCAACGCCGGGCCTTCCACCTGCGCCGGGTCGAACCGGTGCTGGTCAATGATACCCCGCGAACGAAAGTCGTCCTTGACCGAGTCTCGAAGACCCTGACCGAGAATCTGCTCCGCCATTATCTGGGTGATAGGGCAGACCGATTTCACTTCCGCTGCCTGAAACGCTACGTCGGCCACAAGAGTATTGTCCTGACCACAAGAAGGTTGCCGCGTGAGGTGATCATTGCCGTGGACCGGGAACTCCAGGAACGAATCGAGGTCCGGATCGTCAAGGCCTTGTCATGAAGTCGAAAGATTCATCAGAGCCTAAGGAACGCTGGACCCATATCGGCACCGGGGTGCATCTTGATTATCCGCAGACAGTCATGGAACTGGGTGTTCCCGATAGCCACCGCAAAGGACATTTCTGGTGCTTCGGCACCACCCGGGTCGGCAAGACGCGGATCATGGAGCACATCATCGAGCAGGACATCTGCAAGGGGTATTCGGTGGTGGCCATCGATCCCAAGGGTGACATCGACCTGTTCTCCAAGATCACCCAACTGGCTCATGAGACCGACCGGCTCGATGACCTGATGCTGATCACCCCGATTTTTCCCCAGTACAGCGCCATCCTTGATCCATTGTCCTCCTACTACATGCCCGAGGAATTGGTGGCCCATATCACTGCCGGGGTGGCCATCGGCCGGGAACCCTACTTCTTCGGTGTGGCCTACGAGGTCAGCCTGGTGGTGGTCCAGGCCCTGATCATGTTGGCCGAGCAGGCCGGAACAAAACCCTCGTTCAATCTCAATGATATCAAAAACCACATCAGTCACCAGGACCTGGAACAGCTCAAGGAGAAGATCGATTATATCGACAGCCCGGAGGCCAAGCAGCTCTCCCTGGACATCCAGAAGATCCTCTCTACGCCGGCAGACTACTACTCCAAGGTGGCCAGTTCATTGCGGGTGGCGCTCACCGAGCTGACCTCAGGCAATGTCGGCAAGATCATCGGCAAGGCCGACGAGAATCGCTTCATTCAGCGGTTGGAAGAGGGCAAGGGCATCATTCTGGTGGTGCAGTTGGGATCACTGCTCACCAAGCGGGCCGCCTATACCGCCGGCAAGGTCATCATCTCCATGATCCAGGCCTTTGTTGGCCGAGTCTATTCTTCGGGAAGGAATGTGACCCCCTCGCTGGTGCTCCATATCGACGAGGCCCAGTCGGTCCTCTACCAGGGCATCGAGGACCTCTTTGCCAAGGCCGGCGGGGCCGGGGTGTTTATCCACGGCTACTGCCAGTCGATCAGCCAATTGTATGCCGAGGTGGGCGAGGATCGGGCCAACACTATCCTCGACAACTGCAACACCAAGATGTTCATGCGGGTGCCTGATCCCAGCACCGCCAATTATGTTTCCGAGCATCTGGGGGAAGAGAAGCGATTTTCGCCCATCATCTCGCTGGGTGGCAACATTGCTATTCGCGAGACCGAGGAGGTGCGGATCAAGCCGAGCGAAATCCTCAAGATGAAGCCCCGTGAACTCTTCCTCATCACCTACTCCGGGACCTACAAGGGGGTGACCGCCGACGTTGAAACGGGCAGGCTCAAGGTGATCTTTCCGGACCTGGCAGCAGAGACGATCATCAAAAAGCAAACTAAGAGCGGCTGATGCTGGGCATCTGGCCGACGATCATCCTGGGGGTGGCCTTGGTGTTGGTGGGCGTTGCCGGCGTACTGGTGCTGCGGAGTGAGGAGCAAGAACCCTCATTCCTGGAGCAAATGACGCTGAGTGCGCTCTCGCAGCGGTGGGTCCGACCCAAGCCGTTCACCCGGATAGAGGGGGTGAAGCATATCTCGGAGCTGGCCCACCTCTGGCGCAACGAGTTGGTGATTGCCGAAGGCATCGAGAAATCTGAACTGGTGCAGCCCCGCTCCCGTTCCTTTGCCGGCCAGTTGCGAACCTGGTCCTTCTTCAAGCAGGCCCCCGGGCAACGGGCGGTTTGCTTGGAGATCCTTCGCCTCCTCGACCGTGAAGGACAGTGCCCTTCGGTGGTCGATGTCCGGGGTGATGTGGAAGCTGCCTGGGAACAGAACACCTACCAGATCCTGGGCAAGACCACACTGCTTGATCATAGCCTCAATGTGGCTGAGCAGGTAGTCAAGCTGCTCTCGGGTCATCAGGCCTGGCATGTGATCCCGGATACCATGGTGGCCGCCCTGGGCCATGATCTGGGCAAACTCAAATCAGCGCGGGGCTCCCTCTATGCCCTGGGCGAGCATCCCCTGGCTGCCGGCGCCATCATTTCCGCCATTCCCGGGTTTAAGGAACTCGCCCGCAAGGAGGACATTCTCCGGGCCATCAAAATGCACCACAAGCTGACCGAGGGTCTATTGGGCAAGACTCTCAAGAAAGCTGATCAGCAGGCCCGGCAGCAGGAACTGGAGCGATGGGTGGGTGTGGAGGCAACCGAGGAAATCAAGGAGTCGCACCAAGAGAAAGCGAAAGAGAAGCCGCCAAAACAGTCATCCCGGGAAGCGGTGCAGCGGGTGCAGGCGGACATCTACGGGGAAACCATTGATCCTGCACCAAGCCGGGAAGAGATCGCACCGCCCCAGCGGATGGACATCTCCGGCTGGTTCGATGCCGCCGGCTACCTGGCCATGCTCAAGCCCTACATCAACCGGGTTGAAGGCCGGCGGTTTTTGGCCTTCTCCACGGCCGATGGTCTGGTCTATTTCCAGGTCAAGGTGCTGGAAGAGGTGGCCCGCAAACAGGCCCAAGAAGGCGGCTGCATGGAGATCGCCACCATGGCCCAGGATGATCCCACCATGCGCCAGGTGCTGTTTAGTGTTGTTCAGCATCTTCGTAAAGAGCATGAGGTGATTGCCACCCATTTGATCAAGGCCAGCTATTTCGGCGGCTACTTCCTGGTGACCAGGAAGTTCAACACAAAGATGCGGGGATACTACACTCCCTTTCATGCCGAGGCCTTTGGTTCCATTGCCGAGATGGAACGGACAAAACCGGAATTGCTCCGCGACATCCTCGATGTCAGTCCCTATACCGGCAGTGACCAGGTGAGCTGATGGCCAAGGAACGGGAAGCCAAAGGGGCAAACGAAACCAATGCCCAGATCATCACCACCGATGGAGGCCGGATCTACAAGCCGGTCAACCTGCTCAGCGCCATCTCCGAGATTCAGCAGTTCTATGTGATCGAGAGCAAGGGCCAGAACATACCAGCCGAGTTTCTCACCCTGGAGCGGACCATCGATTTCTTCAAGATCGGCCTGAAGAGCGGCTTCAACGAGGGGATCGCTCTGCTGCTGCTGTTCCCGGTGTTCCACTTCTACTTGTTCCCCTTTGTCTTTCTCCATCTCGACTGGTTCAGCCATCTGCTTTTTGGCTGCATCCCTTATTTGCCCCTGATCATCAACACCCTGATGTGCAGCTACATCAGTCGCTACTTTGTCGGCAATATTACCCGCAAGGCTGTCAACTCGCTGCTCTCCGGCCGGGCGCTCTCGCTGCTGCTCAAGGCCTTCCTGGTCTATGTCATCTATCTGGTCCTGTTTCGTTTGAGCACCCCGGAGAACATCGGCCGGCTGGCCAGCCAGTTTGGCGCAAAGGCCCACGATATCTACCACGGTTTTTTCGCCATCAAGCCGCACCTGGTGCCCCTGGCCACCAAGAGCAGTCTGCTCATGGTGCTGGCGGCGGTGTTTCCTTACGGATCGGTCTATCTGCTTGACTGCTGGCATCGCCACCGGATCAAGCGCAACTTACAACGTATTTCTGCTTAACCAGCACTGGAGGTTCAACCATGGAACGCGAAGAGAAAAAACAGCGCCCCTCTTGGCAGGAGATTGAGGAGAAAAAAATCAATCTGGTGAAGGAAAAAGGCTCGCGGGTCATGCGGGTCAACTCGCCGATAGGCTCCACCATGTTCAGCATCCTGCGGCAGTTTGACATGGCCTATGCCAATTTCAAGGGCCGGCTGGGGGAGATGGGCGGCATCACCTATGAAGAAGGTGTTGCCTTGATGAAGGAGGGCCAAGAAATCGTGATGGCGTTTTCTGATTTCACCGCACGGCTCAGTCGGAAGGTCAAGTTCCGCTACTATCCCCCTGACGAAATCAAAGACTATCTGGAGTTGCTCAAAGCCCAGGAGAAGAATGAAGAGGCTTCGCGTGACGCAGAGGATACGGTTTCAACCGAGCCATGACCCGCCAAGGCAATTGCACCTTGCCTTGGTGGGCGAGGTTTGCTATGGCACGAGGCAGACAAGATATTATCAACTTCCCCTTCCAATGGAGTGTTTATGAACAAAACCGAGTTGATAGACAAGGTCGCCAAGAGAAGTGGTCTCGGAAATTTGGACAAGCTCTTAAGTGGAAAATCTGCTACCACTAACGCCCAACGATGGGCACAACATGGAGCAGAAAATGGCAAAAAGAACGAGGCGGAAACATTCAGCAGCATTTAAAGCAAAAGTGGCCTTGGCTGCGATAGCCGGTGACAAAACATTGGCTGAATTAGCCCAGCAGTTCGAGGTCCACCCCAACCAGATCACCACCTGGAAACGACAATTAAGCGAGGGCGCCTCAAATATTTTCGATAAATCCCCGGCTAAGCCGGAAGTTGACCTGAAGGCACTGCACGCCAAGATCGGGCAATTAACGCTGGAAAACGATTTTTTAGAAAGCGCGCTCACCAGGGTGGGACTGCTGAGCGCAAAGCGATAATTGACCGCACTCACAAACTCCCTGTGACAAGACAGGCCAAGTTGGTTGGCATCAGTCGCAGCAGCCTCTATTATCGTCCCAGGCCCGTTGCGAAGGCCGATTTGGAGTTGATGCGCCGCCTGGACGAGTTGCATCTGGAGCGCCCGTTCATGGGCGCCCGCATGTTGCGTGATCAGGTTGATCGAGCGGGCATTAAAGTTGGCCGCAGGCATGTGGGTACGCTGATGAAACGCATGGGCATCGAGGCGCTGTACCGGAAACCGGGAACCAGCAAGAAACACCTTGGTCACAAGGTATATCCCTATCTCATGCGGGGGATGAGGATTGACCGAGCCAATCAGGTCTGGGCGCTGGATACGACCTATATCCCGATGGCCAAAGGCTTTGTTTATCTCACAGCCGTGGTTGACTGGGCCAGCCGGAAAGTGCTGGCGGCCAAGATCGCCATCACCCTGGAGGCCTGCCATGCTGTCGATGTTCTGCAGGAGGCGTTCACCCGCCATGGTACGCCTGAGATCATTAACACCGACCAGGGGAGCCAGTTCACTGCCGAGGAATTTGTCCGGGCGGTCAAAGACCGCGGATGCAAGCTCAGCATGGATGGCCGGGGCGGCTGGCGGGACAACGTGTTTGTGGAACGATTGTGGAAGTCAGTCAAGTACGAAGAAGTGTATCTCCATGCCTATGACTCAGTCGTCGAGGCCCGCAGATCGATCATACGTTATTTCGACTGGTACAACCGCTGTCGACCACACTCCAAAATAAAGAGAAAAACGCCTAACGAGGCGTATACCGCGATGCTGCCGGCGGTCCAACAGGCAGCCTAACTATGGACAGAGATTTCACTTAAAAATTAGAAGATCTTGTTCAGACAAGTGGAGCCACCTCTAAGGAAAGCGACTTGAGTAAATCAGCCGCCGAGCAGGTGGTGAACAGCGTCTTCTCTGCCATTGCAGAGGCGATGAAGAGCGGCGACAAGGTTGCCTTGGCCGGGTTTGGTACCTTCTCCACTGCTGACCGAGCCGCCCGTGAAGGACGAAATCCGCAATCGGGAGAGACGATCACCATCCCTGCCAAGAAGGTAGTGAAGTTCAAGGCGGGGAGTAAGTTGACAAATTCCGTGAAATAAAACTATTGACCTAATTGTTCGATTCGGTCGATCGCTCTTAATTTATGGTCATCAAGAAGGTGGGTGTAACGCATTGTCATCGATATAGTTTTATGTCCTAAAATATCCGCAACGGTTCGAAGATCTACACCGTTCATGATCATATAACTTGCCGCTGTATGTCGTAAATCGTGCATGTGGAAATTTTCGATTGCGGCTCTTTTAACAGCAGCTTCAAAGCTTTCTCTAAAGAACTGGTTTGGCCTCTGCTTGTATGTCATTTTTGGATTTTTGGGTAAAAAAACATAATCAGAGCAGGAGAAATTTTCTTTTGGAATGAGTTCAGATAACGTCTCTATCGCTGGAATAGTTAAGGGAACTCTTCTCGGGTCAGTCTTCGTTTGTTGAAGGTCAAGAACTCTTCCATCAAGATCGACTTGGCCCCATGTAAGAGAAGCACCCTCGCTTGGCCTCATCCCGGTATGAAGCTGGAGTAAAATGTAATTAAAGAGATTTGATCGATGGCTTTTCTTGCTTTCCTCTAATAACTTATTGATCTCGCCTTCCGTTAAAAAACGAAGACGGCCTGGGGGTGTTTTTGGTTTTCTGATTATTGACACAGGATTGGTAACTTCAGCCCCCCATTCCCGGATCGCGGTAGAAAAAATATGCGACAATAGATTTAGATCTTTTATTACCGTCGCTGGCATGACTTCAATCAAGCGTTTTTCACGAAATTGGGCCGCCAGGGTGGGGGTTATTTCGTTGAGTCGTCGCCCGTAAAAAAAATCCAAGGACTTTGACTGGTGAATCTCCCGTCGATGAGTTGATGGTGCTTTGTTGGCTGAAACCTCCATCAGGTATTTGGCCAAGGCATCTTCAAAATGTATCTCACTTGGCAATTTGTTTGCCACGTAACTGCCATTTCGCAAGGCTATTTCAGCCTCTTCAGCCCACCTGACAGCTTCAGATTTGCGATCAAAGGTTTGGGACAAGCGAGGATGTCCTTTTAGCCTGACTTCTGCGCAATAGACTGTTCCCTTCTTCCTCTTGCGAGCCTTAACAGTTGCCATTCAGCCTCCGTCGTAATGCGACTATTTTCTTGGTCGCACTTTTGGTCGCACTTTTTTGCTATTCTGTGCGATTTCCTGATAACTGGAGGCAATTATAGCTTATGCGGACTATAAAAACAAGAAGGGCTAACTTGCTGATATTTTGCAAGTTAGCCCTTCTTTTGAATGGTGCCGAAGGCGAGACTCGAACTCGCACGACCGTTGGCCGCTACCCCCTCAAGATAGTGTGTCTACCAGTTCCACCACTTCGGCAAGAGATATAAAGACTACTGTTGTGCTGGTTGTCCCTCTGTTTTTTTCGATTCTTCTGTTGGCTGGCCTGCTGCCGGG
The DNA here is from genome assembly GCF_016446285.1 of Desulfobulbus oligotrophicus. Classification (NCBI taxonomy): domain Bacteria; kingdom Pseudomonadati; phylum Thermodesulfobacteriota; class Desulfobulbia; order Desulfobulbales; family Desulfobulbaceae; genus Desulfobulbus; species Desulfobulbus oligotrophicus. The sequence continues at coordinate 315,502 of NZ_CP054140.1, read as the reverse complement.
GTCGGCACTGCAGCCGGTGTTTCCTGGGCTGGTGCCTGTACTTCCTGGGTCTGAACATTGCTCATGACCGAGCCGGTTGTTTTATGTGCGGAAAAATAGGCCAGAGCCACCGAGGTGGCCATGAACACAATGGCTGCCAGGGTGGTGATTTTATTGAGCAGCGGGAGAGGCCCTTCAGCACCGAACAGTGACTGACCGGATCCACCGAACGTTGCACCCACATCTGCACCTTTTCCATGCTGCAACAGGACTATCCCGATCAGGAAAAAACAGACAATAACATGGGCAACGATGATTAGGGTTGTCATTGGAAACAAATAATTCGGCTAAAGGATTCGACTTGAAGAGCTGCGCCACCGACCAGGACACCGTCAATATCCGCTTGTTGCATCAGGTCGTCTATATTATCAGGCTTAACCGAACCACCATACAGTATTCTGGTGGAGTCGGCAACAGCTTTTTCATACATGGCTGTGAGTAACCCGCGGATAAAGGCGTGTACCTCCTGGGCCTGCTCTTTAGTGGCGGTTTTCCCGGTACCGATGGCCCAGACCGGTTCATAGGCAAGCACGATGGTGCGCATCTGCTCAGCAGTTACCTGGTCCAGCCCCTCTTGGATCTGCTGCTGCAAAACCGTGAAGGTCTGTTCACTTTCCCGTTCTGCCAGGGTTTCACCGATGCAGAGAATGGGATGGAGTGCGTTGCCCAGGGCACCGTGGATGCGGCGGTTGATCATTGCACTGCTTTCACCAAAGATCTGTCGCCGTTCAGAGTGACCGACGATTGCCCAGGCAATACCAAGATCAGTCAACATGGTCGGGGAAATCTCACCGGTAAAGGCTCCCTGCACTTCCCAGGCAACGTTCTGGGCGGCAACCAGCAGCGTACTCTTGGCAACAGCGGTACAGACTGCAGCCAGAGCTGTGAAAGGCGGGGCAATAAGCACATCGCGATCCGGGCAGTTGCGGGCGGTTTCAGCAAGTGCCTTTGCCAGCTGCACAGCCTCTGCCACAGTTAAATGCATCTTCCAGTTGCCGGCGATAAGTGGACGTCTACTCATAGGTAACTCCCTGGATAATAGATAGACAAGAGGTAGACACGAGGAGGTACGTTTGGGTAACTGCCCTTATTCTAACGCCTTGACGCCGGGCAGCTTTTTACCCTCCATCAGTTCAAGAAAGGCGCCTCCACCGGTGGACATGTAGGAGATGTTGGCTGCCTCACCGGACAGGGTGATGGCGGCATTGGAGTCACCGCCACCGGTAACGCTCAGTGCATGCGATGCAGCTACGGTGTGGGCAAGCGCCATGGTTCCCCGTGCAAAGGCATTCATCTCAAAGGCGCCCATGGGGCCGTTCCAGACAATGGTCTTGGCCCCGTCCAGTGCCTCGTTGAAACAGATGACCGAGGCCGGGCCGATGTCAAGCGCCATCCAGCCCTCAGGAATGTCTTGAATGGTCACCTGTTTGCATATCGCATCCGGTGCAAACCTGTCAGCAGCAATCACATCGACCGGCAGATACACCTTGATGCCCTTTTCCCTGGCCTTGCGCAGCAGGTCGTCTGCTGTTGTCAGCAGGTCGTCTTCAACTTTGGAGGCACCCATGGCATACCCCTGACTTTTCAGAAAGGTGTTGGCCATGGCCCCGCCAATGATCATCTTGTCGACTTTATTGAGCATATTCTGCAGGGCTTCAAGTTTGCCGGAAACCTTGGCGCCCCCGACAATGGCCACCAGCGGCCGTTGCGGGTTATCAATGGAACGATGAAAGTACTCGATCTCTTTTTGTAAAAGGAACCCGGCGGCCTTTTCCTGAACATAATGGGTCACCCCTTCAACCGAGGCATGGGCGCGATGGGAAACAGCAAAGGCATCGTTGATATAGACATCGGCCAGGGAAGCCAGCTGGCGGGAAAATTCCGGATCGTTCTGTTCTTCCTGGGCATGAAAGCGAAGGTTTTCAAGAAGAAGAATGTCACCGTCGGCCAGGGTTCCAACAGCGGCCTGTACTTCCGGCCCTATGCAGTCGGAAGCCAGGGGTATCGGCTTGCCGAGCAGTTGTGAGAGGTGGTGTGCCACCGGAGCAAGTGAGTACTTTTCCACACGCTGCCCCTTTGGTCTGCCCATGTGTGTGCAGATGATCACCCGTGCCTTTGCAGCTGTCAGATACTGCAGTGTGGGCAGCACCGAGCGAATCCGCAGGTCGTCGGTTATCTGGCCCTCTTCGTTCATGGGGACGTTGAAGTCAACTCGAACAAGTACTTTTTTTCCTGCAAGTTCGAGATCATGCAGTGTTTTCATTGTCTATCTCCTGATCTGTTGACAAGGGACATTGTAAGAACCAGGGCGTCTTCATCCGGCTGCTGGTAGTACTGTCTGCGTATTCCTGTCTGACGAAAACCTGCATGCGTATACAGAAGCCGGGCCCCCTGGTTGGATGATCGTACCTCCAGAAAACAGTCGGTACAGCCAAGCGAAAGCAGGCGGTCAAGCCCCTGTCGCAGCAGTGTGGTCCCTATCTGTTGCCGTTGGTGCTGCGGGTCGACCACCATGTGGAGCAGCTCACTTTCCGGGGGACAGGTGCGATAGAAGGCGTAACCGCAGAGCTGTTTACCAGCCATTGCCACCAGTGCCAGACTGTTGGGAGCGTCGAGTTCCTCCTGCAGCTGAGCAGGCGTCCAGGGTGAGGCAATCGCCTGCTGCTCGATGTGGATGACCGCCGGTAGATCCGCCCGGTTCATGGTACGGATGATCACACCATGCGTTCAGCAACTTTAATCGTCAACTCGCCCAGCATGTTGGTATAGCTGCCCAGCTCATTATCATACCATCCGTAAATAGCTGCCTGGGTGAAGGGCACGTCCAGAATGGGTGAGGCATCGGCCTCGCACCGGAAGTTTTTCAGATTCTGGAGGTTGACCTTGATTGTGGCGGTGCGGGTATGAATCTCGGTTGATTCGATGACCACAGCCGCCCTCGGCATGCCGATAATATCAGAGGAAACGTTTTGTTCTTTGGAGAACACCAGGTAAGGACTGGTCTGGGAGTACTCCTCATAGATCGAGTGGAGCAGGTTCCGCTTAATGGGGTTGTCCAGCTCGTCCTGCAGGTTGATGACAAGAACAATCAGCGAGCCGGTTGAAGTCGGGATGCGTACCGATTCGGCAATGAAACCGATGGACTTCATCTCCGGGATAACAAGGGCAAGGGCATTGGCGGCACCGGTGGTGGTGAGGATGATGTTGTTTAAGATGGAACGGTTTTTACGGAGGTCTGATGCGCCTGCCGCCGGCAGCCGGTCAAGCACCTCCTGCGAACCGGTGGCGGCGTGGACCGTGACCATGGACGCCGACAGAATACGTCCGGCACCAAAGTGATCGAGCAGCGGTTTGATCATGTACGACAGACAGGTGGTGGTGCAGGAGGCTGCTGAGATGATGTTGTGTCTGGCCGGATCATAGTCATCGTCATTGATGCCCATGACCATGGTGACTGCATCTTCCGGCATGTCCAGACCCTTGGCCTGGATTTTAAACGGGGCGGAGACCATGACTTTTTCTGCACCGGCCAGGAGATGACCGCGCACAGAACCTCTACCCTCATCCGGGTCGGCTGTCGGATCTTTAAAGGCACCAGTGGTGTCAACCACCAGGCGAACCTGGTTGTTTTGCCAGTTGATATCTTTAGGGTTACGTGCTGTCCGCAGAAAGGTGACCGGTACACCGTTGATGGTCATGCTGCCCTTTTCCTCGTTCAGGTTTTCAATAACCCTGCCGCCTTTATTGCCGTGGAGAAACATACCGAGCCGTCCATAGGTGGAATCTCTTTCAACGGCTGCTGCGATATCCTCCAGACCCCCACCGACATTGCGGCCGAGGTTGACGATGATTTCTGAAAAGAATTGTTTGGAGACATGGTTCCACAGAGAAAGTTTACCGATTCGTCCAAGACCATTGATGCCGAGTTTCATAGGGACACTCCTTTACGGTTGGATTAGAGGAGAGAACGTATTATATGCCGGAGAGTTTGCAGGCTGCCTGCTTGCTGCTCCGGATTGCAAACTGTTTTTTCAAATGCGTACTATAAATCATAATAGAAAAAGATACTATTGAAGAAAGGATCCTCTGCCCGGATCCAGTGTTATCGTCTGTGCACAGAAGATAACGTCTTCTCTTTCTCCTTTTTTTGCCATGTTCCCGTAGACCTGTCATGCTGCTGCCTGCTCGTTGTCAAACTGGTACTTTACTGAAGCGCTATAAGCGTTTTCTTGCCGATGTTCGTCTGGAAGATGGACAGGTCCTGACCGTCCATTGCCCGAATTCGGGATCCATGCGCGGTTGTTCAACACCCGGCAGTCCGGTGGTGATCAGCCACTCAGACAATATCAGGCGCAAGTATGCCTGGAGTCTGGAGATGGTATTTGAACAGGGAGTGTGGATCGGCATTCATACCGGGCGAACCAACGGTCTGGTACGTGAAGGGCTGGAACAGGGTGTGATCACTGATTTCGGCCGGATCCACTCGATTGTCCCTGAGGTTGTGGTTTCAGCCGGCAGCCGTTTAGACTTTCGTCTGGAGACTGATCAGGGAACGGTTTTTTTAGAAGTGAAGAACTGTTCGCTGGCTGAACAGGGGGTGGCTTTTTTCCCCGATGCCGTCACCACTCGCGGCACCAGGCACCTGCATGAGCTGGTCCGCCTTGTTGAAGAAGGAAACACAGCAGCGGTGCTGTTTTGTGTGCAGCGCGGGGATGCGGACCGGTGCACGGCTGCCGCTGCTGTTGATCCGGTGTATGCTGAGACCGTTGCCTGGGCTGCGAAGCAGGGAGTCCGTTTTTTAGCCTATCAGGCGGATGTGCAGCCGCAGGAGATTGTTCTGCAGCGTCAACTTCCCTTTGTTCTTGATCCCGATATGAGGACCTGACCATGTCTCAACGTCAAGCCGTCGTCCTTCTCAGCGGTGGCCTCGATTCCACCACAGTTCTTGCCATGGCGCTTGCGCAGGGATTTACCTGCAACTGCCTGAGTTTTCAGTACGGTCAGCGCCAGGCCGTTGAACTGGAACGCGCCCGGGCCATCAGTGGTGGTTATGGAGTGGAACGGCATCTGGTGCTGCGGATCGACCTGGATGCCATCGGCGGTTCCGCTTTAACTGATGCCATTGCCGTACCAAAGGATCGGAGTCTGGACAGCAGCGATGCAACCATACCGGTCACCTATGTTCCCGGTCGTAACATCCTGTTTCTGGCCCACGCGCTTTCCTGGGCCGAAGTCATTGGTGCCGCAGATATCTTTTTAGGGATCAATGCTGTTGATTACAGCGGTTATCCGGACTGTCGGCCGGAGTTTCTCGCTGCGTTTGCACAGATGGCGCAGGTAGGAACCAGGGCCGGTGTCACGGGAACGCGTTTTCATTTTCACGCACCGCTCATGTTCATGAGTAAAAAAGAGATCATCGAAACCGGGGTGAAGCTGGGCGTGGACTACAGCCTGACACACAGCTGTTACGATCCGATCGGAAGCCTGGCCTGCGGTCGTTGCGACAGCTGCCGGCTCAGACTGCGGGGGTTTGCCGAGGCCGGGCTGGAGGATCCGGTAGCCTATGCGGGCGGGTGACCGTCAGGAGAGCGTTGCGGAGAGTCGGTTGTAACGGATGGCGCCGCCGACCATGGTGAGCATGGCGCGTCCCTGTAAAGACCAGCCGAGAAACGGGGTGTTTCGGCTTTTGGAGACAATCTGGTCAGCGGTGTAGACAAACTGTTGCTGCGGATCAATGACCGTGATATCCGCCACCATACCAACACTGAGATGCCCGGCTTCAATGCCTAGAATCCTTGCCGGATTGACGGCCAGCAGCTCTATCAGTCGTCTTTCGTCAATCACCTGATTGCGGACAAGGGCCAGGGAAAGGGGCAGTGCGGTTTCCAGGCCGATGATGCCGTTGGCTGCCTGATCAAACTCGACCTCTTTTTCCAGGATGGAGTGCGGCGCATGGTCGGTGGCAATGGCATCAATGGTGCCGTCGGCCAGTGCCTCCTGCAGGGCCTGCCGGTCCTGCTCGGTACGGAGAGGCGGGTTCATCTTGGTGTTTGTGTCAAACCCTGCCACAGCATCGTCGGTTAACGTAAAGTAGTGCGGCGCGGTTTCAGCTGTTACCTGTACTCCCCGTGTTTTGGCCGCCCGAATGAGATCAACGGCCATGGCTGTGCTGACGTGAGCGATGTGAATTCCGGTGCCCGTGAATTCGGCCAGGGCAATCTCCCGATAGACCATGATGGCCTCGGCTGCAGCGGGAATACCCTTCAGCCCGAGCCGGGTGGAGACCGGACCCTCATTCATCACGCCGCTACTTAAGGCCGGGTCTTCACTGTGAGAGATGACCGGGAGGTTGAAGTTGGAGGCGTACTCCAGCGCCCTTCGCATCAACTGACTGTCAACAACCGGTCGGCCGTCATCGCTGACCGCCACCACGCCGGCTGCACGTAACTCACCAAATTCCGCCAGCTGCCTGCCCTCGCTTCCCAGGCTGATCGCCGCTACCGGATATACCCTTGCTGCTGCCTGCTGGGCACGGGTTATGATCGTGGCGGTGACAGCGGCACAGTCGTTAACCGGGCGGGTGTTGGGCATGCAGGCAAGACCGGTGAAACCGCCGCTTGCCGCTGCCAGGCAACCGGAAAGGATGTCCTCCTTGTACTCTTCGCCCGGCTCGCGCAGGTGCACATGCATGTCGGTTAATCCCGGCACAAGCCAGCAGCCGGAGACATCAATCTCCGGTGTACCGGCCGGAACAGGGTGATCAGGTGCAGCAAGGCGACCATCGATAACAAGCAGGTTACCAATACGATCTGTTCCGTTTGCCGGATCAATGATTCTGCCGTTGATGAAATGCCAGGTGGTGTTCATCGGCAACAAACCTCTGGAAGACAAGAGTGGTGGTCGTGAGGGACGGTCATGTGTCAGGAGGTTCCCATAACCAGATACAGCAACGCCATCCGTACCGCCACCCCGTTGGTTACCTGATCAAGGATGACTGACCGGGGACCGTCGGCAACATCAGGGCTCAGTTCAACGCCGCGATTAACCGGACCGGGGTGCATGACCAGGGCATCCGGTTTAGCCAGGGAGAGGATGGACCGGGAGATACCGAACTCGCGCGAGTACTCTCGCAACGAGGGGAGGAGAGGGTCGTTTTGCCGTTCGCGCTGGATACGCAGGGCCATGACCACATCAGCATCGCGCACCGCCTCTTCAAGCGACGGACTGCGCGTGGCCCCCATCTGTTCGATCCCTTTCGGAATAAGTGTGGCCGGCCCGTAAACAGAGACCTCTGAACCCATGCGGGTAAAACCGATGATATTGGATCGGGCTACCCGGCTGTGGGTAATATCACCGATAATAGCTACTTTAAGCCCGCTCAATGTGCCCCGGTGCTCGTTGACTGTCATGAGATCAAGAAGGGCCTGGGACGGATGTTCATGGGCGCCGTCTCCAGCATTGATGACCGCGGCCCGGACATACCGGGTCAATAAAAGCGGGGTGCCTGCGCAGCTGTGACGGATGACAATGATATCCGGATGCATGGCAGAGATATTGCGGGCAGTGTCCGGCAGGGTCTCACCTTTGACCGTACTGCTGGAGGAGGCGTTGATGTTGAAGGTGTCGGCACTCATCCGTTTCGCCGCAACCTCAAAGGAGAGACGGGTGCGGGTGGATGGTTCGAAAAACAGGTTGATGACGGTCAGGCCGCGGAGTGTCGGTACCTTTTTGATGGACCGGACAGATATCTCTTTAAAGGAATCAGCCGTACTGAGGATGGTGTTGATATCCTCCTGCGAGAGCTGCTCCATGCCCAGGATATGGCGATGTGCAAAGGAAGGACCGGTTGCCATGCTGTTATCTGCGGTTAATGGATGATATTGCCCAGTCTGCTCCAGCGGATAGAGCTGAGTCTGTCCAGAGAGAACAGAGGGGTCTGGACATCCCAGGACCAGTAGATGATCCAGGCTTTGCCCCGTACCGCCTTGAGATCAACAAATCCCCAGAAACGACCGTCATAGGAGTTATCCCGGTTGTCGCCTATGGTGAAAATTTTTCCGGCCGGCACCGTGACCGGACCGAAGTTGTCACGGGGATCAAGAGTGGCCGGGTGTATGACCGGATCGAGAAAAACGCCGTACTGATCATTAAACGGCTCACCGTTGACAAAGACCTTTTTGTCGCGGATCTCAACAGTATCGCCGGCAACACCGATAACCCGTTTGATATAATCAAGGTCCGGGTTTTTCGGATACTGGAAGACCACGATATCATTGGGTTTGGGGTCGCTGATGGGGATCAGGGTCGAGCCGGAGAAGGGGAGTTTGATCCCGTATATGAATTTGCTCACCAGGAGATGATCCCCGATCTGCAGGGTCGGCAACATGGAGCCGGAGGGAATTTTAAAGGCCTGAATGATGAAGGTGCGGATAAACAGGGCAAGTAAAATGGCGATCAGGATCGCCTCGATGTTTTCGCGGATAACAGATTTCTTGGGTTGCTGGGGTGTATCAGTCACAGATGTTCCTGTTGTAGAGAGTGGGATGAAAAATCGTGGCAAGGCTACCCGATGAAACGACAAAATTCAAGCAGCTTTTGTTACCCTCTACCCGCAATGTGCGAATGGTACTGTCCGGTGTTTGTAGTGCAGGATGCCGGCGCGGTACGGTAATGCACCTGTCCCCGGTTTTTTTACGGTTACCGGCTGCCTCAGGACGGTTGAGCGTATGATGCTTCAGGCCCTTTCCAGGGTAAAGACCCGACGACCGATACGATAGGCCCCGTTTTTGGCAAGAAGGCGGCCAACCAGGTTTTCCGGAACATCGACCATGGTATGGTGCGTTTCCAGGCGAATCTTGCCCAGCAGAGAAGAGGTGATGCCCGAGTAATGGGCGATCGAGGCGACCACATGATTGACACCAATGCCGTCAGCCTGACCGATATCGAGCTTTATCGACACCATGTCCTTGTCCCGGCTTGAACCACGTCGACGACCGGGCGTGGTGGCGCCGCTGCGGCGGACAGAACGTTCGCTTCTTCGTTCACGCGGGTTGAACTGTTCTTCCTTGATCGGTGTGATCGGATCAATGGGTCGTTTCTTCTCATCAATTCGTGCCATCTTCAGGGCGGCAGCGGCAATGTCCTCGGCCTGATTACCGGCCAGCACCAGGGTGTCCACAATCTCACGCTCCTGACGACAGCGACCGCGGCGAATCCACATCTCAAGCTGTTCCATCAAAAGGGCCTGGCGATGGTTCTCTATCTGCTGAATCGTCGGCAGTTCCGATCTGTTCAGTTTAAAATGGGTGTACTGTTCAATGCGGCGGAGCATCCAGCGGTCTTTGGGCGTGAGGAGTGAGATGGCAGTACCCTGCCGTCCGGCCCGTCCGGTTCGTCCGACCCGGTGCACGTAGATTTCCGGATCTTCAGGAAGGTCAAAGTTGAACACATGAGAGATATCGTCAATGTCCAGACCGCGGGCCGCTACATCAGTGGCAACCAGGATCTTGATCTGACCGTTCCGGTACCGGGTCAGGACCTGGATACGTGCATCCTGGCTGAGATCGCCGTTGAGCGGTTCTGCCGGAAAACCGCGGGTGGTCAGTTGATTGGCCAGTTCACCGGTGGCCAAGCGGGTGCGGACAAAGATCAGGGCACTGTCAACGTCTTCCATCTCCAGTAACCTGGTGAGGGCCGCGACCTTGTCGTACTGGTTGACCAGATAGTAGCGCTGGCTGATGGTGGCACCGGTCAGTTGTTTGGGCGTGATGGACACGGTCTCCGGCTGCTGCAGATAGCGTGCTGAGAGTTCCTGTACCCGTTTGGAGATGGTGGCGGAGAAGAGCATGGTCTGTCGGCTGGTCGGTACATGACCAAGAATCAGCTCGATATCTTCAATAAATCCCATGCTGAGCATCTCGTCAGCCTCATCGAGAACCACGGTCTGGACACTGTTCAACGTCACATACCCCTGATTGATCAGGTCGAGCAGGCGACCCGGTGTACCGACGATCACCTGGACCCCGCGGCGCAGGCTGCGAAACTGCTGCTGGTAGGACTGACCACCGTAGACGGCAAGCACAGAGGTGCCAAGCCGGGTTCCATAGCTGCTGAGCGCTTCTGCAACCTGGATGGCCAGCTCACGGGTGGGGGTAAGCACCAGTGCCTGGACTTCGGCCTGTGCAGGGACGATCCGCTGCAATAGCGGCAGGCCGAATGCTGCGGTTTTGCCGGTACCGGTCTGGGCCTGGCCGATCATGTCGCGGCCCTGCAGCAGCAGGGGAAGTGCAGCCTGCTGAATGGGGGTGGGTTCGGTAAAGCCGAGTGCAGTGATCGTGTGGACAAGGTCGGGGTGCAGGCCAAACCAGGTGAGCGGTTCTGTGGTCATCGGGTTCCTCCATAACAAGCGGGTATATCGTGATAATCCAGGGACAGTCCTGCCGTGCGGGATTGATCCCGTTGTCTGCTGACAGATACCCCTGTTCATGAACAGGGAGAGCCTGACCGGCACATCCAATCTGTTTGTTTGGATTTTACGGCAAAGAGTAGGGGCGGACTGGTTAAGGTAATGAGATTGTTACAATAAAGAGTGCCTGGTCGAAAGGGCCGGGCGACTGTTTGGAAACATCAGAACGTGTGCAGAGAGTGCAGAGAACTGAAAAAAGAATGTATACATCTGTTTAATTGAAAAGGCAAGGATGATAAGTCGCCTCTTCCCTATTTACTGTTGCCGACAGGTCTGCGCCAGTTGCGGCAGGGTGCGAACCACGTCGCCCTGCAGAAAAAGGGCGGCCCTGCGGGAAGACGCTGTATACAAAGAGGCGGGCAGCGAGCGTTCGTGGTTGCATTCTATGATGCGGCCACCTTGCTGATATACCATGGACGGCAGCGCGGCCGCCGGATAGACCTGAGCCGATGTGCCGATGACCAGTAGCAGATCACAGGCAGCGATAAAGGTGTGGATCGCATCCAGTTCCCGTACATCCTCGCCAAAGAGAACCACATTTGGTTTCAGCGGAAAGGTGCAGAGGGGGCAGAGCGGTATCTCTGCCGTGTGATAGTGCTCCGGCGTCACCGGTACCAGGTTGCCGCACTGCAGACACTGCAGGTGCTGATGGTCACCGTGAATTTCAAAGACCCTGCGACTGCCGGCCTGTTGATGGAGGTTGTCGATGTTCTGGGTGATGATGCCGTGCAGGAGGTCAAGGTTTTCGAGATCTGCCAGGGCCCGGTGCGCGGCATTGGGCTGCTTGCCGGTCAGGGTTCTGCCGAGTACCCGGTACAGTTCCCAGGCCTTTTTCGGGTCACGATGAAAGACCTCGATGGTGGCATACTCCTCCGGTGAAAACACGGTCCATAAACCACCGGAGCTGCGGAAGTCGGGGATGCCGCTCCCCACAGAGATACCGGCACCGGTCAGGGCGGCAACGTTTTGCGCAGCATGCAACCAGGCCGCTGCCTGATCAAGGGGAGAGGGCGTGATGTTGTTCTGTTTGGTCGGCATGATGAAAAGAAATAAAGGGGTTGGTTGGTCTGGTGTTGACGTACAAGACGATTGTTGCAACAGGTCTGCAGCCGGATGGCAGGGACTGTTCCCCGGGTGGCCGGAGGTGAGAATAATCCCCTGCCTCAGCCGGCTGTACCGGTGTTCCTGCCTGACAGACGGCAGTGCTACAACGTTTCAGCAGAGCAGGTAAAGGTTGCCTGAGCAGGCCGGTTAGCCTGTACCTTACTCCAGAACGCCCTGTTTTTCGAATGTTTGTGCATTGCGCAGGCTGTCCCGGCAGCTGCAGCGGGTGATGCGAGTCCTTAAAGGTGTTCCTCCCGGCACGAGCCTGCGGTTTTCTGGGCAGGGTACAGGTGCGTGTCCTGCAGAGCGGTCAGTTCCTGATCCACAATTCCCTGATTAAAAAAGACCCGGAAAAGCAGCCATGTATAGGCCAGAACCGCCAGTATGGCAAAGACTGGTTGAAAGTAGCCAAGGGGACACAGGATGAGAACGGTCAGCCAGTGGAGGAGGATAACGGTTTTGGAATGGAGCTGGAGCGGGAAATCACCGTGACGGCTGATAACGGCGAGGCCGCTCAGATTCCATCCGTACAGCGCGGTAAAGGCATGCAGCCGCAGAAGGGGATGACTGATGTCCGACGTGTAATACGGGGAAAAACTGAGCAGGATGTAGAGAATGCCGGTGAGGGAGGTGATCAGTAAAAAGAGGATGCCGGATGTGAGAAAGGCTTTCTGCTGCAGCTGAATGCCCTCATGCCAGTAGAGGTACAGGATAAAAGCCACGGTCAGAAACAGCAGGCTTGAGATGGTCACCTGCGCTGCAAACAGATTGGCCAGGATAAAACCGAAGAAAATAATAACCCCGAGGTTGATGCTCCAGAAGGAGATCTCTTTTAAGACAGCGGTTATCGGGCGGGTCTCCTGTTTCATCAGCGTGAAGATCACAGACATGGAGATCAGGGAAACAGGGAAGGAAAAGCCCAGAAAAAAGGTGTCAAGTTTCAGTTTTTCAATGGTGAACCAGTGCAGGTAGACAGAGTTGAGGATGACCGGGCTGGACAGCAGTAACCCCAGGGACAGACAGAGGAGGGCCGCCTGATGGAATTTTTTGGGAACAGAGTCCTGCAACGTGAACAGTCCTTTGGGAAACCGGCTGCCGAAATGCTCAATACGTGTCATCTCAATCAGGTAAGCAAGGACAAGGGGAATGAAGATGGTCGGCAGATACCACTGAAAAAAGGCACAGAACGCAAAGGCCAGGGCAAGGCCGAGAAAAAGTGTGCCGCGTCGCGACAGGGCGGGGCAGCCTTCGGTGAAGTAGATGAGCAGGGTGCCGCCGGTGCACAGGTTAAAGAGAAAGATGTGCAATCGTTCAAAGTTGAGAACAGTCGGCGGCACAAGGTGATGAAGAAAACCGCAGGCCAGTGCGGAAGACATCATGACCAAGAGGATGGTTTTGAATTTCCAGCTCACAGTGAACTCCTGTAGGGATTATGTACATCGGCCGAGAAGATGGCGCAGGGTCTGTTCCAGATCAGCATGCCGGAACCGGTAGCCGGACTGCTGCAGTTTGTCCGTGGCAACGCGACAACCGCCCAGCAACACTTCTTCCGCCATCTGACCGTACATGGTTCTGAGCATGCCTGCCGGTATCGGCGGCAGCAGTGGTCGGCGCAGAACCCGCGCCAGGGTGTGCAGAAGTTCGCTGTTGGTGGCCGGATAAGGGGCGGCGATATTGACGGGACCGTGGAGCGAGTCAGTGCACAGGGCATGCAGGATGGCACTGATCATGTCGTTGATGCCGATCCAGCTGATAAACTGATCGCCATCGCCAAAACGGCGGGGAAACCCGATGGGGGCTGTGCTGAGCAGTCTTTCCAGGGCACCGCCCCGGGGAGTGAGCACCACACCGATACGCATGATGACCGTGCGTATGCCGCGGTCTTCGGCCGGTTGGGCCGCCTGTTCCCACAGGTTACAGACATCAGAGATGAAGTCGTTGCCGGCCTGATCCTCCTCACGCATGCAGCAGTCAAAACAGTTACCATAAAAACCGACTGCCGAGGCAGTGAGCAGCACTTTGGGAGGGGTGGGCAGTTGTGCAATGGTGCGGGCGATGAGGCCGGTTCCCTGGACCCGGCTGTCAATGACCTGTCTCTTTTTGGCCATGGTCCAGCGTCCGCCGCCGATGTTGTCGCCGGCCAGGTGAATGACGCTGTCAAAGGGCGGCAGTCCTGCCAGGTTAAGGTGGCCGGACGGCGGGTCCCAGTAGATCTCCTGTTTGCTCCGGTCTGGTCGGCGTCGTACCAGGGTCCAGACATCGTGGCCGCCGGTGACCAGGAGAGGGCGCAGGGCAGAGCCCAGTATCCCGCTGGCTCCGCTGATCAGTATGCGCTGCGGTTTGGTACTGCAGCGGCGGTGGAGCTCGATGTCGGCGTGGAGTGTATCGTGGCGGTACCGGAAGATGCGCTGCAGCGTGCGATCAACCATTTTTACGGCAAAGGCCGGGACAAGAAACGAGCCGGGCAGGGCGTAGTCGATACGGTCTTCCAGCAGAGCACCGTTTGCTGTGTCGGTAAAAAAGTGGGTATGGGTCCAGCGGGCAAAGGGGCCGCGCTCCTGGATATCCTGAAACATCACGCCCGGGGTATTTTTCACATGCCGGGCGTGCCAAAGGTAGGGGATCGGTCCGGCATGCATTTCCATTGTCACCCTGCCGCCGGGATCAATGCCGCCTTCCCGGACCATGACCCTGGTTTTTTCCCAGGGTGGGATCAGCCGCTCCAGGGCGCCGGGGCGACTGTGCCAGGCATACAGCTCAGCAGCGGTGCAGGGGAAGAGCGAGCTCGCTGTGAACCTGGTGTCAGACACCGATCGCCTCCACCAGAGCTGTGTGCAGATCCGGATAGGTGAACTGATAGCCGCTGTTGATCAGGGCATGGGGGACGGTTTTTTGTCCCTGCAGCAGAGAGCGGCCGAATTCGCCCAGTACCAGTTGCATAACAAAGGCGGGTGTAGGCAGAAAAGCCGGCCGATGAAGCACGCGGCCCAGTTCACGGGCAAATTCTTTTTGCCGGACAGTGTGTGGTGCTGTGAAGTTAAAGGCACCGTGACACTCTTCGGCGGTGAGAAGGAAGATCGCAGCCCCTGCCAGATCGTCCAGGTGAATCCAGGGGAACCACTGCCGGCCGTTGCCGATCGGTCCGCCCAGACCCAGCTGGAAGGGGAGTTTCATCGTGGCCAGGGCTCCGCCGTTTTTGCCGAGCACAACACCAAAACGCATCACCGCCACCCTGACGCCTTTGTCGGCCGCCCTGTTGGCCTCGGCCTCCCAGTCTTGACAGACTTCGGCAAGAAAACCTGCACCTACTGGGCTGGTTTCAGGTTTTTCTTCTTCACCGCCGTCACCGTAGTATCCGGCCGCCGAGGTGCTGAGCAGGACCGCCTTGCTCGTGTTTGGTAAGGCTGCCACCAGGTTTCTGGTGGTCAGAATGCGGCTGTCATAAATGGCTTTTTTGGTGCGCTTGGTCCACAGGTTGAAAACCGATCGGCCGGTGAGGTTGATGAGCGCATCCTGTTCCGGAACATGTTGCTGCCAGTTCCCGGGGCGGGTGGTGTCGGCGGTCACATAGGTCAGCTGAGGGTGTGGAGCCAGAAGACAACGGCCGCTGCTGCCGATGATGGTGATCTCATGACCAAGATCCAGAAGCTTTCGACTGATTGCGGTCCCTACAAAACCAGATCCACCGGTGAGTAAAATTTTCATGGCAATCTCCAGGCAACAGAAGGGGTTTGAAAGAGAGGGGCTGCTGTCGTGTCTAGCATAACCATCCTCTAGCCGGACGGCAAAGGAAAAGGCAGGCAGCGTGTGCTCTTGCCTGTCCGACGGTGTCAGTTGACAAGAAAGAGGAGAATTTCAATGGCAATGAGGATGATGATGATCCATTCCAGCATACTTGAGTGCCGGTGTTTCTGTTCATCTGCCATCATTTCCAGGAGTTCCTGGATGACCTCCAATCGGTTTTTAAGCACAGTGGCCCGGGGAGTGATTTCAAGGTAACGGGAGAGCGCAAGGTAATAGTGCTCAAGTTCCGGATACTCCCAGATGAACTCCGGCGTATCGAGCAAGTTAAACTGGAGGATGACGTGTGATTTTTCCAGATACACCCGGCCCCGTTCCTTGGCGAGCTGAACGCGGGACAGGGCAATGGATCCCTTTTGCGCCAGGGTCTCCGGGATGTACTTGGTCTTTTTGATGGTCTTCTCAATCGAGGCTTCAAAGAAGGCCAGCTTGGTTGACTGCGCCAGGGCATGGGCCAGTGACAGACAGGTCAGCCGGGAGAGATCGTTGATCTCGATCAGGTCGTTACGGATGCGAATGCCGGTTTCGCTGTTCTGCCGGTAGCTCAGCTCTTCGTCAACAAAAGATGTCAAGGGGTTGATCAGATAGCTGTTCAGCAGCGCAAGTAACCGTTGTTCAGCATCGCGCCCGTACTGAAAAAGTACACAGACCCCGTAATCAAATAAAAAGGCAAAAACATTCTCCCCTTTGGTCAGGGCAATGACGTTGCGCAGGCGAACAGCCTCCGGCTGCTGTGAGAAATGATCCCAGAGGGCGTCGAATTGAAATCGTTCGGCCAGGCAGATTGCTCTGATGGTTTGCATGGACAAGGGCTGCTGGGTAGAGGCGGCTGTTGTTCCGTCTGATCAGATGGATCGGGAACTATGTTCCGGCGTTGCCGGATGTATCTTTTACAGCGGTCTTTCGTCTGAGTTCCGGATAGTAGGTTTCAATGCATTTCGGGCAGATACCATGGGTAAATTCGGCGGCAGCCTTGGTTTCCACCACCTGTTTGACACTGTCCCAGAATTCCTGATCCAGGCGGATAGCCTTGCAGGAGGCACAGATCGGCAGAATACTTTCCAGGTAGCTTATTTTGGTGAGGAGTTTGTAGGTGTGGCGGATAATAACAACACCCACAATGCCGATGACGATGCTTTCAAAAATAGACTCCCGCCAGTTTATCGGGGTTGCCGGGCCACCCAGCAACACGTAGGGGATATCGAAAATTTCATCAAACCATGACAGAGCGATACAGAAAAGGATAGCCAGAGATTCATACCAGCAGACCTTTTTCGCGATCAGGTTATGTGCGGGCTGCTCCATGGTACATTCCTGTGAAAAGGATTTTCAACGACTGCCTTGGAAGGCGGACATAAAGAACGGTGATTACTGTCTTCCCTGCTTATGAACATATGCATCATACCTTTCTTTCCCTTGGAATGCACAGGGAAAAGCAGCGGCGCCTTCACGGGTGCACTCTCAGACGGTCGGTGTTTCACGTCCATCAACATGACTGATCACAATTTGCGCCTTGTTCAGGGAGATGATCTGCGGTTCAATGCGGGCCAGTTCTTCTTTGTGCCATTGGCCGTTCTGTTCGAGCAGTGCCATGGCCTCCTCCCTGGAGGACGCCAGGACCGTGACATCAGCCTGCAGGTAGTTACTGGTGTGGATATGGGGTTCGTCCAGCATGGACCAGCTGGAAAAGTGTTTGCTGTGTCGCCAGATAAAAAGCTGCATAGATGTTTCTCCGGGGCAGAGGTGAAAAGATATTGGTTTCAGACCGGGATATCTTACCTTGTTGCAAACGGCTGTGCAAATTTCAGCACTTTATTTTCTGTTGACGGGTTCGAGTTGACCTTTTTGGATGATGGTTTATAACCTGTCGCTGCCGGGATCGAACCAGACTGCAGGCTATGAGAGTATCTGATGCAAACTGAACCAGGACGCATGGAAGTTGTCATTATCGGAGCGGGCGCTCTGGGCAGTCTGTTCGGCGGTCTGCTTGCTCCCCATGCCCGGATCACTTTGTACACCACGAACAGCGAGCATGCCCGGGCCATTCAGCAGAACGGTCTTCTGCTGACAACTATGGAGGGTGAGCAGCATTCCCTTGCTCTTCCGGTGCTGACCGGACCGGAGCAGTACGATCGCCGGGCTGATCTGATTCTGATCTGTACCAAGGCAGGCGCAACCGGGGCAGCTGCCGTCACAGCGCAACAGCTCCTGCACCCTGAAGGTCTGGTACTCACCCTGCAGAACGGGCTGGGCAATCTGGAGCAGATTGCAGCCTGTGTCGGCCGTCAACGGGCTGCTGCGGGTATCACCGCACAGGGAGCCACTTTGCAGGCGCCCGGGCAGGTCCGTCATGCCGGAAACGGTGCCACGGTGCTGGCGGTCGGGCCGGGGCAGGCCGCTGCGATTGCAGCGGTTGTCAGGTTGTTCAACCGCGCCGGTCTGGAGATCCGAACCAGTGATGATGTGGATAGCCTGCTCTGGTCAAAGCTCATTGTTAACGTCGGTATTAACGCGCTCGCCGCACTGCTGCGTGTTCCCAACGGCACTTTGGTTGAAGCAGGGGCCTGCAGAGAGCTGATGGACGAGCTGGTGGCGGAAGCCGTGGCTGTGGCCCGTGCCCTCTGTATTGATCTTGAGTATGAACAGCAGCTCGATCGTGTCCATCAGGTCTGCCGGCAGACGGCCACCAATCGTGCCTCCATGCTTCAGGATGTGCTGCGGGGGAGACCAACGGAGATCGATGTCATCAACGGCGCCGTGGTCGCCAGGGGGCAGGAGGTCGGCGTGCCTACGCCGGTTAATCTGCTCTTTACCCGGATGATCAAGGCCCTGGAGGCCACTGCCGCCCAGCGGATATCTACCTGAAAACCTTCATCTCAACCCAGGAGACTTCATGCATCTGAACAAAGTGACCATCCCGGACATTAAACATCGTAAACACGGCACCCCGATTGCCGAGCTGACGGCCTATGACTATCCATGGGCCAAACTGGTTGATGAGGCGGGAATCGACATTGTACTGGTGGGTGACAGTCTGGGTATGGTGGTGTTGGGGTATCCTGACACGGTCTCCGTCACCATGGAAGAGATGATCCACCACACCAGGGCTGTGGTACGGGGGGTGCAACGGGCACTTGTGGTCACCGACATGCCCTTTGGGTCGTACAACAGTTCCATACCCGAGGCGATCAGCAATGCCACCCGCATTCTGAAGGAAGGTGGGGCAGATGCGGTCAAGGTCGAAGGTGGGGTGGAGATGGCGGAAACCGTGGCCGCCATTGTGCGGGCGGGTATTCCGGTGCAGGGGCATATCGGACTGACGCCGCAGACAGCCACCAGTCTCGGCGGTTTTAAGGTGCAGGGCAAGAGTGCCCAGGCTGCAGGAAAGCTCATTGCAGATGCCCGTGCTCTGGAAGAGGCCGGCTGCTTTTCTGTGGTGCTGGAGGCGATTCCCGCACCGCTGGCCGAACATATCACGCAGGAGATCACCATCCCAACCATTGGTATCGGTGCCGGTCCGGGGTGTGATGGTCAGGTTCTGGTCATCCATGACGCTGTGGGGCTTTATGACCGTTTTACCCCCAAGTTTGTCAAACAGTACGCCCGGCTCAACGAGCCTGTTGCCAAGGCCTTGGCACAGTACAAGAAAGATGTGGAAAGTCGTGCCTTTCCCGCTGCTGAGCACAGTTTCACCATGAAACCCGAGGAAATGGATAAGCTGCTGCAACTGTACTGAGCAGACAGCCGGCTGCCGGTACTTTAACGACAGCCTGTCCGCGGCCGGGTATCGCCCTGTCTTTTCTCCTGCCTGCTGTGTTCAGCGCACATAGCCCCAGCTCTGCAGGCGTGCATAGGCATGCTGGGCCTGCTCGCCGGAGCTGACTTTCTGCAGATAGTTGTGATAGTGGGTGGCGGCTTCCTGTTTTTTGTCCATCTGTTCGTAACAGTAGCCTTTATAAAAGATGACCTGCGGGTTGCCCGGCAGCAGGCGGTCATACTCGCTTAAGGACTGCAGGGCATGGTCGTACTTCTTCGTGTTGATCAGACTCACCGCCAGCAGGCTGTGCCCCTTTGGCTCGGTGGGATACACCTCTGTGGCCTTGCGGGCGTACTGCTCGGCACTGGTCACATCTTTGAGCGCCATCTGGCAGGAGGCCATCATCACCAGGGCGGTATAGTCCTGGGGAGCGGTCTGCAGCGCTGCAGTGAACTGTTCTCTGGCTGTTGGGAACTGATTTTTTCCCATGGCGGTGCTGCCGTTTTGCAGAGCAAGAATCGCCGGTTTGATCCGGCGCAGGCCCGCTGTGTTGTCCAGGTAGCGTTCCCGCTGGACGACTCCGGTCCGGGATGCCTGATAGGTGGTGGCCACCGCCTGCCGGGCCGTGGCCAGGCGTTCGTTACTCATGGGATGGGTGGCGAACATGAGTTCAATGGCACTGGGGTTGCGTTGCTGGTTCCGATTCAGCACCTCCATCAGTTTCACCATGCCATCGGCATCGTATCCGGCCCTGACCATGTACTCCATGCCAAGGGCATCGGCCTCCCGTTCGTTGTCACGGCTGTAGCTGGCCAGCAGAGCTCCGGCCCCCAGGCCACCGAGCTGTTGCACCAGGTCGGTGGCACCGCCATAGCCCGCAACACCGGTGGCCACACTTGCCCCGGTCATGAGCAGGTTGGCAATCATCCCTTTGCTTGCCTGCTGAGCGGAGTGGCGTGCACAGACATGGCCGATCTCATGGCCCAGCAGGGCGGCAAGTTCGGCCTCACTCTCCAGTTCAACCAGCATGCCTCTGGTCACGGCTATGGAACCGCCGGGGAAGGCATAGGCATTGATATAGGCGGCATTGACTCCGCGAAAGGAGAACGGCATCTGGGGCCGGTGGGAGCGCGTGGCCAGCTCGTTGCCGACCCGGCCGATATAGGCGTTCACCGAGTTGTCCTGGAGAACGCCGTAATCCTCGGAAAACTGATAGGGCGCCCGTTGACGATCAGTGTCAATCTCCTGGCTCTCAGACATCATCATCAGCTGCTGTCGGCCGGTAACCGGGTTGACCGCACAGCTGCTGAGAAACGGCCCCACAGTGAGCACACCACTGCCCAGTCCGATCAGTTTGAGCAGTTGCCGTCTGTTCAGGGCAGGTTGCGTATTTTTGGATGCAGACATGTCATTTCCTCCACAGGCAGTGAACACTCCGGGTCCGGTACTTTCACTTTTTGTGCAATAGCCGACAAGCGCTCATCAGGAGGTCGGCCTCCTCGGCGCTTTGGTACAGAGTTTCTTTTTTAGGCCCGACTCCAGACGGCAATCCGGTCCTTTTTGGGTAAGTCCGGTGGCATTGGATGCTGTGATGATGCGATGAACTGCGCATTACTCACCTGCTTCCATCTGCAGCATCCCCTTCTGCCGCCGGCAATACTCCTGTCCCCTACAGTTTCTTGATCAGCTGGTTGGCCGCTGTCAGCAGTGGATCCCAGGTGGGACCAAAGGGTGGCGCATAGGCCAGATCGTTCTGGTAAAAATCGGTCACCGTCATCTTTGCCAACAGAGCCACGGCTGCGGCATTGATACGATGTGCCACCTGGTCGGTTCCGGTGATCTGCACACCGAGCAGGCGTCCGGAAGTGCGATCACCCACCATGGCCACGTGGATGGGCTGTGCACCGGGATAGATTCCGGCCCGCGATCTGGAGCGGATAACAACGCTGACCGGATCGAACCCTGCCCCCTGGGCCTCGTGCACGGTGAGCCCGGTTCTGGCGATCTGCATGTCAAACACCTTGAATACCGCGGTACCGGCTATGCCGGGTAAGGCGACCCGGCCGCCGCAGACATTGTCGGCCACGGCCCAGCCGGCGCGGTTGGCACGGAGAGCAAGGGGGATCCAGGCCTTTTTTCCGGTGACCAGGTGGTAGCTGTCGGCACAGTCACCGGCCGCAAAGATGAGGGGATCCGAGGTGCGCAGACCATGATCAACGGCAATTGAGCCGCCGACACTCAGCTCAAGACCGGCATCCCTGGCCAGAGAGGCTATCGGCTCCACACCAATGGCCACAATAACCAGGTCCGCGGCAAGGCGCAGCTGGTCGGCAACCACCTCAAGATGATCATCCACGGCAATGATCCGTTCAATGGCATGACCGTCATAAAGACCGGCCCCGTTTACCAGCAGGTGTTCCTTCACCGGTTCGGCCAACTCCCGATCCAACCAGGGCAGAAGGCCTGCCCTCGGCTTGATCAGATCGACCTTGAGCCCCCGTTTCGTGAGAGCTTCCGTCATTTCCAGGGCGATATACCCCATCCCGATAATAACGGCCCGACGGGCCTGCCGGTCGCGGAGAAAGGTCTTGATCTTCCGGCCGTCAACCAGGTTTTTGACTGCCAGAACGCCGTCCAGGTCGCAACCCGGGATATTCGGCCGGATAGGTCTGGCACCGGTGGCGATGAGCAGCTGGTCGTACTCAACAGCGAAAGAGGTACCTTCCGCTGTGCGGCCATGCACTGTCCGGGCTGTGCGGTCTATTCGTTCCACCCGGTGCCCGGTACGCAGGTCGATCCCGAGTTTGTTGATAAAGGTGGCGGCACTGCGCACCACCAGGTCTTCTATGACTCTGTCCGGATCCGCGATATTGTAGGGAATGTTGCAGGCGCTGTAGGAAACATCCTGACCCCTTTCAAGGACAACGACCTCCAGGTCCGGATTGTGGCGCTTGGCTCGACTGGCGGCACTCATTCCGGCCGCATCACCACCAATAATAACAAAACGCATAGTCTGCCTCCCCTTGCCGTGCCGGCCTGTGTTGAACGTTTAAAAGCACCTGCTGCAGATTCTGCAACAGGTACGGACAGTGGTCTGTAAGAAACACAGACAGGGTTCCATAAATTGTGCAGATCGTCAAGGATTGGTACGGGTGTTCCAGGGTTGATTGCAGGCAGAGTATTGAGCGGCTGCGTGATTGTTGCCGGGTTGAGCCAGGCAGGACCGGATCAGCGCCCGTGCGGATGTACCTGCTGTGCGAAAGTGTGGTCCCTGCCTGCTGCCCGGCTCTGAGGCGGAACAAACAGACAGGGGGGCTGCCCGGTCAGCGGCGGGATTGCTGTCGGATCAGGGTCACCTGTTCACCACCGATTCCCCAGTTGTCGGTGTCCACCTCATCAATAACAACCACGGTGGTGGCGGGGTTTTTATTGAGCACCTCCTGCAGCAGCCTGGTCACACCGG
Organism: Desulfobulbus oligotrophicus; assembly: GCF_016446285.1. Classification (NCBI taxonomy): domain Bacteria; kingdom Pseudomonadati; phylum Thermodesulfobacteriota; class Desulfobulbia; order Desulfobulbales; family Desulfobulbaceae; genus Desulfobulbus; species Desulfobulbus oligotrophicus. The sequence continues at coordinate 292,873 of NZ_CP054140.1, read as the reverse complement.
ATATGAGAGCTGCCTTCTGTTCGGAGGTTGCGCCTTCTCTGGTGATCTTGATGTTGACATACGGCATTGTCCGCTCCTTCTGCAGATATTTTTTGTTGCTGTTTACACGACCTAAAGGCCGTACTTGCGGCTGTATCCCCGCGGTGTGATCATCTTATCCCGCCAGACAAAGGTTTGCGAGTTCCCGATGATCACCGTGGTCTGCATGCCGATCTCTTCATCCAGCATTGCTGCCAGGGTGGTCAGCCGCACGGTCTCGTGTTCACGGGTGGCGCCGCTGACGATGCCCACCGGAGTGTCCGGGGCCCGGGAGGCAAGCAGGATGTCGCGGGCCCTGACGATCTGGTCAGTGCGCTTTTTGGACTTGGGGTTGTAGATGACCACAACAAAATCCGCCGGAGCCACCGCTGCCAGGCGCTGTTCGATCAGTTCCCAGGGAGTCATGAGGTCTGAGAGACTGATGGCGGCGAAATCGTGCATCAGCGGTGCGCCGAGGATGGCGGCACAGGCGTTCAGGGCGGCAATACCGGGGATGATGTCGATGGGTACCGAGGTGTTCATGGTTCGGGCGAGTTCAAAAACAAGGCCCGCCATAGCGTAGATGCCGGGATCGCCGCCGCAGACCAGCGCCACCCGCTTTCCCTCTTCAGCAAGTTCCAGGGCTTTGCGACAACGGTCGATCTCCTGCATCATGGCTGAGGAGAGCACGGTACTTGCTGGGTTGAGACAGGACCGGACCAGATCGAGATAGGTGCGGTATCCGACCACAATCTCTGCCTGTTCCAGCGCGGTTTGCGCCCTGGGGGCCATGAGATCGATGGCACCGGGACCGATACCAACAACGGTGAGTGTTCCCTCTGAGCTGTGTTGTGCGGTTGTCATGGTGCTGTTGCTTCCTTGTGTGTTGAAACGATGAGTGGATCGGCGATTTCCGCCACGGCAGTGGTTACAGCCGGCCATTTTATTTTTGGAACCAGGAGGGTGCTGTCGACCCCGGCACTGAGCAGGGCCGCCGGTTCAGCGACACCCTTGGCGCCGGTGGCCCGCTGCACTGCCGGCGAGACACTGACACCCTCCACCTGGTTGAGCTGGTCTTTGGTGTAAAAATCAAGGGGCAGGTCGTGCCGGCGGGCATACTCGCACAGCCCGACCTCGTCCTGTTTAAGGTCGATGGAGGCCAGGCGGGCAATGGCCTGCGGGGCCAGGTTGTGCTGCTGACAGGTTGTCGTGACAGCGGCGGCAATTACCTCTGCCGGTGTTCCCCGGTTGCAGCCGATACCAAACACCAGGGATCGGGGAAAGAGGAGAGTGCCGTTCCCGGTCGGCTCCAGGCGGCTGTCAATGGACAGGTCGGCCCGGGAACGGTCGGATGTCTGCCTGAGATCTTCCGGCAGGCGTGGCAGAGGATAGCGGCTCCATAGGGTGACGTGTCCCTGGTCGACCAGTCGTCCCATGGTACGGGTCAGAGCATCGGTGCTGACCGGCGTCAGTTGCCACTGCCGGCACCAGAGGTCAAGGGGAGTGTATCCCAGGACATCGGAGGCCGTGGTTATGACCGCCTGGCCGCCGGTGATCCCGGCCACCCGCTCTGCCAGATCGTTGGCACCGCCGATGTGGCCGGAGAGCAGGGAGATGGCAAACTGGCCCAGCTCATCGCACACCACCACGGCAGGATCGTGGTATTTATCGCGCAGGAGCGGGGCAATGGTGCGGATGACAATACCGGTGGCCATGATGCAGACAATTGCAGGATAGCGATGCCAAACCTCTTGCATCACTGCGGCGAGCCGTCCTTTGCAGGCAAAGAAGTCTCCGTGCAGACGGTCGGCCAGGCGAGCCCCGCGTTCACAGCCGCCACGGCTGATCGCCAGGACGGCACAGCGTCGGTCTGTCGCTAAATCAGCGGTACTCGTGGGAGAAGGTGTGGGCATAGAGTTTGGACGCAGTAGTGATCTCGTCGGCTAAGGCCGGGCCGACCACGATCATGGCGGTTTTTTTGATGTTGGACGTCTGCACCTGATCGGCGATATTCTCCAGAGTACCGTGCAGGATCTGCTGATCCGGCCAGCTGGCCCGTTCAACCACGGCAACAGGGGTCTGCACTGGATATCCTCCGGCAATCAGCTCTTCAACCACCGCCCCCATCATGGAAACACTCAGGAAGATGCACATGGTTGCCTGGGCCTGGGCCAGGCGGTGCAGCGATTCACGTTCCGGCACCGGCGTGCGCCCGGCCTGACGGGTCAGGATCACTGTCTGGGTGACCTCGGGAACGGTGAGTTCTTTTTTCAGCGCCGCGGCTGCGGCAAAGGCGGAGCTGACGCCGGGCACCACCTCATAGGGGATCTGTACCCGATCAAGCCACTGCATCTGCTCCCGGATGGCACCGTAGATGGCCGGGTCACCGGTGTGGAGCCGTACCACTCGCAAACCGGCGGTGTGCCCCTCTACCAGCAGCTGCATGATCTTCTTCAGGTCAAGTGCTGCACTGTCATGGCAGACCGCTGCTATGCCGCTGAGCAGTGCAGGGTTGACCAGGCTGCCGGCATACACCACGATATCTGCGGTATCGAGCAGGCGACGTCCCTTGAGGGTGATCAGTTCCGGGTCTCCGGGACCTGCGCCGAGGAAAACCACGGGATAACGAGTGCCTTTACATTGCGGATGTGTTGCTTCCATCAGATAACCTGTACCTTCTTTTTGCGGATGACCATGGTGGAGAAGTAATGCAGTTTCTGGCCGCGGGCCCGGCGGACATCGGTATACACCCGTTCATCGGGAAGACCGGAGCGTTCGGTCAGTACTGCGCAGTCCACAAGCCCGAGTTCCTCAAGGAGATCAAGCAGGGCATCGATACGGCGGTGCACCTTCATCAGTACCACGGCATCCATGGTCAGGAGGATATGCCGCAAACGATCATCTTCAAAGGCAGCGGGTACCACGGTCAGGATATCATCACCCAGGGCCAGGGGGCTGTTCTGCGATGCGGCGCAGGCGGCCATGGCCGTGATGCCAGGTATCACCGTGACCTCTGTCTGCGGCCGCTGCTCCTGAATCATGGGCAGCAGGTAGAAGGCAGTGGAGTACAGGGTAACATCGCCCAGTGTGGGAAAGGCCACATCCTCGCCGCGGTCAAGATGATGCATGACCTCCTCGGCCGACTGCCGCCAGGCGTCCAGCAGCTGTTCGTCGGTTTCCTGACCGAGATAGACCTTTTTCATGGGAAAACAGAGCGAGAGAATGGTGCGGTCGGTGTCCGGTACCATCTGTTCCGCGATCTGTCGGGCACTGCTGGTTCCGTTCTGTCTGGCCGAGGGCACGGCCCATACCCTGGTTCGGCTCAGAACACGGACCGCCTTGCAGGTCATGAGCTCCGGATCTCCCGGTCCGACGCCGACCAGGTACAGGTGACCATTTGATGAGGAAAGAGGGGAAGCGTTGTTCATGTGGTACCTGTGATAAGGGTTATGGGGTTGAGGTTCTTCACTGCCTCGCCGGGATACTGCTGCCGGGTAACGGTCAGCGTGCTGGTATGCACCTGCAGGCCCAGCTCCTGCAGACAGGTGATGGCAGTGGTCGCCGTCTGTTCGAGCACGGCACTGATGACGATTCTTCCTTCTGGTTTGAGCCGGGCAGTCGCGGTTGCCAGAATCGCTTCCAGTTGGCCGCCGCTGCCACCGATGAAGATTCGATCCGGGTCCGGCAGCCCGGCAAGTATTTCCGGTGCCTCACCGTTGATCGGCCGGATGGAATAGCTGCCGTAGCGGCGAATGTTGGCGCGGATGTTGGCCTGTTCCTCTGCCTTTTTTTCAACGGTATAGATGGCAAGATCCGGACAGAGACGAGATGCCTCCAGGGAGATCGACCCGGAACCGCCGCCGATATCCCAGAAAATACCGGTGGCGGGAAGCTGTAACCGGTGCAGGGCAGCAGCACGGATCTCGTCTTTGGTAATCAGACCCCGGGAGTGTTGAATATCGTTTTCAGAAAGCCCGAAGCAGGTTTTTACGGGCGGTACCGGCTGTTCAATGAGCACCATGTTCAAAGAGCTGAAGGTACGCTCAGCCATAGCAGCTAAACTACCGTCGATGAGCTGTTCATCGGGCAAGCCCAGGTTTTGTGCCACCCGCATGTGAAGAGCGGCAAGACGTTCATGATCATCACAGTCTGTCAGTGCGCTGATCAACCGTGCCGCTATCCGGTCAGGGGTGTTTTGGTTGTCGGTGAACAGGAGGGTTCGGGGATGGCGCAGCACCTGGCCGACAACATTGTCCGCTGAGCGGCCGTGCAGACTGAGAACGGTCAGATCGTCCCAGGGGACACAAAAACGGGAACAGGCCAACTGGGCGGCTGACAGGGCCGGATGAACACGGATCTGATCCGGACCGAACCGGTCAAGCAGGGTGCGGCCGATGCCGAAAAACAGGGGGTCACCGCTGGCCAGCACCGCCACATCACCCATGGCCAGGAGTTCTTCCACCTGGTTGAGCATGGTCGCCACCGGGCTGATAGCAATAAGCAGCACCGGAATATCGACAACAAGGGGCTGATGGCGGCGGGAGGCGGCAATGGCGCAGCAGTGGCGGAGAACGGTCCACTGCTCGCTGCTCAGGCTTGTACCGCTGATACCAATCAGTTCAATGCGTGACATGTGCAACTCCTTGATCAGACGTCACCAGATAGACATGCACCGGCAGGCCGGACCACTGCTCTGCCTGGATTTTGGCCTGTGTGCAGACGGCGGCAACCAGATCGTCCCGACCCTGTGCCATGAGACGGTCATAGATTTCGCGGGCAGTGTTGGCAAGGCGCAGCTCATCAGCGCTGTTTTTCTCAAGGCCGAGGCGCGCCAGCAGTTCGGCGGCATGGCGGGTTTCCAGAGCACCGTTGCGAACATGGGTCTGCGGTACAGCCAGAGCAGCCTTCACCATCTTGGCCCACATAGCCGCGAGATGGATACAAGAGAAGCCATGACGCTGGGCAGCCTTTAAGGAGTAGTGCAGGTAATCGCCCATCATCACCTGGGCCTCTTCCGGCAACTGCAACAGTCTCTGGACCGCTGCTTCCGAGGTGCGGCCGGTGGACAGGATCACCTCAGACAGACCGACTGCCCGCGCCACCTGCATTGAGGCCTCGATGGTGTCGGTCCAGGCCTTGGCTGATACCGGGCGGACAATACCGGTGGTGCCGAGAATGGAGAGGCCGCCGATCACCCCGAGTCGCCGGTTGAGGGTCTTTTCAGCCAGGATCTCTCCGTCACGGACAAAGATCTCCACCTCCAGGGAGTGCTTCTGGTCTGATCCGTCCAGGGCCTCCGCCACTGCGGCAAGGATCATCTGCCGCGGGACCGGGTTAATGGCCGGTTGGCCCACAGGAACCGGGAGGCCGGGCTTGGTGACAGTGCCGACACCAGGGCCGCTTATCAGAATGACCGGCTGTAAGTGACCGGCTTCAATCCAGCGGGCCCGCGCCCCGATTTCAGCGCCGTTGGTAACATCCGGATCATCGCCCGCATCTTTCACCACTGTGGCCAGTGCGCTGTCCGCCCTGCTGTCAACCCGGCAGAGCGCAAAACTGTGCCGGGAGCCGTCGGGAAAGGGGACCTCCACGGCAGTTTGTCCGGGTGTGCCCAACAGACCGAGAACCGCTGCCTTGGCTGCGGCTGCTGCGCAGGCACCGGTCGTGTACCCGCTGCGCAGCGGTCTTTTTCTGCCTGCAGCGCCCATGGTCACCTCAGGCAAGCCGCAGGAGGGCGTTGACGGCGGCAACCGCCACCGGTGTACCGCCTTTACGGCCCAGGGTCGTGATGAACGGATAAGGCTGCCGGACCAGGATCTCCTTGGATTCGGCGGCATTGACAAAGCCGACCGGCACACCGATCACCAGATCCGGATTGAACAGACCCTGATCGATCAGCTCCATGACCTTGAGCAGTGCGGTGGGGGCATTGCCCACGGCAACAATGCCGATGTTGTCGGCCACACTCCGGCTTATGGCGGCATCGGAACGGGTGGTGGTGTTGGCTTTGGCCATGGCTGCGGTCTCGGCCTCTGCTATCCGGCAGATGACCCGGCCTCCGAAACGGGCGAGCAGGCCTGTGGAAACGCCGCTGGCCGCCATGTTGACATCAACCAGGATGTTCTTTCCGCTGCGGATGGCGGCAAGGCCGGCACTGATGGCCTGGGGATGAAAACGAAGGGTTTCGGCAAAACTGAAATCACCGGTCGCATGGATGATGCGTCGGACCACGGCAAACTCCTCCGGTGTACAGTCAGTGGTGCCGAGTTCATGTTCAATGATGCGAAAACTTTCAGCCTCAATGTCTTGCGGAGCAATTGGTTGTAGTGTGACCATGGAGAACCTAGAGGGGTTGAGGAGTGGGAGCTGCAGCCTGCAGCAGGAGTCCGGCGTCTGTGCCGGCGTCAACCTGTTGACATATCCGGACAAATCGACTTGCTGCCGCAGGGGTGCGGCCCCAGTGCAGGTGGACAAAACCGGCCAGGGTGTGATCGGAGCAGGTACGATACCCTTCCCGGCGGCCGTCCGGCAAGCGGAAGGCCGTGTCTGCAGTCGTATCGTTGATTGTTATGCTTGAGTAGTGGAACTCGTGGCCGTACAGTTCCGTCCCCTGTGGTGCCAGCAGGCAGTCGGTCTGTACCTGAACCTGGCGGTACCCCAGACGGCGCAGTTGAGAGTGCACCTGTGCGGCAAAGGGATAGAGTCCGGTCAGGGTATGGGTGGCACCTTCCTGGTCGGTGATTGATTGGCAGAGGTAGAGAAAACCACCGCTCTCGGCATAGATCGGTCTGCCGGCTTCGGCAAAGTGGCGGATCTGCCTGAGCATATTGCTGTTTGTACTGAGACGGTGGGCATAGAGCTCCGGATACCCGCCGCCCAGATAAAGTCCTGTAATACCGGAGGGGAGTCGCTCATCGTTGAGAGGACTGAAAAAGACCGGTTCTGCACCGGCGGCCCGGAGGAGATCCAGATTGTCCTCATAGTAAAATGAAAAGGCTGCATCCCTGGCCACCCCGATTTGTACGGGCCTGTCGGTAACCGGTGGGGGGGCGCTCCAGGTGGTATCAGGTTGTGCTGCACAGTCTGCGGCAGTCCGCAGGACCAGCCCCAGGTCGAGATGAGATTCGATGAGGCTGACGAGCTGGTCAAGAGCCTGGGGTGACAGCGGGTGGTCTTCATCCACGTACAGACCGAGGTGACGGGAGGGCAGGGTGATGGTTGCCTGACGCGGCAGAAACCCGACCACCGGGACCGGGCAGTGTGTGTGCATGGCATCGGCGATCATTGTCTGGTGTCTGGCAGACCCGACCCGGTTGCAGATGACCCCGGCCAACCTGATTTCAGGATCCAGCGTATTGAACCCGTGTACCACAGCGGCTACACTTTCAGCTGCCGAACGGGCATCAACAACCAGCAGGACCGGCAGGCCGAGGGTCTTTGCAAGCGTTGCCGCCGAGCCTTCACCACCGTCGAAAAGCCCCATGACGCCCTCAACCACCGCGATACCGTCAGGGGAGGTGTGTTGGGCAAAGGTGTGGCGCACAAAGGCTTCTCCGCACATACGAATATCAAGGTTGCGTGACACCCGGCCGGTGACCATCCGGTGCAGCGCAGGGTCGATGAAGTCGGGGCCGGTCTTGAAAGGGTGGACTTTTAACCCACGGCGGGCCAAAGCAGCCATCAGGCCAAGGGTAACGGTTGTTTTGCCGCACCCTGAATGGGTACCGGCGATGAGCAGGCCAGAACAGTTCATAAACGGGCAATCCCTTCCTGACCGTAATCCGGATAGAGCAGGGAACGGACAAAGGCTATGCCGTCCAGCAGCCCCATGGTCGGTCGTGATACCATGTTTTCATCAACAAGAAATACCTGATTCTCACGCACTGCCTTAATGGCTGCAAAACCTGGTTCTTTGATGATGTTATCGACGCTCACCGGGTTCATCCGGCCGCTCTGGGCAAGGTAGAGGTCGATATGATCGGCCTTGGCGAGAATCCGCTCCTTGCCGTAGGCCGCGATATTTGTTTCACGTACCTGTTTGGCATCGGCGGCCACATTGATGCCGCCTGCCGATTCAAGGACAAACATGGCGATTGAGGTGGGGGCAAAGGTCTTCATCTGGCGATGAATGGCCTCAAAGTAGACTCGTTTACGTTTGTCCTGCGGCACGCTTTGCAGGGATGTGCGTATGGCGGCCAGTCGTTTGTTAAAGGTCGCAATCATGGCGGTTGCCTCTTGTTCACGACCGGTGAGTCGGCCCAGAGCATTCCAGTAGTCAAAGAGTTCCGCTTTGGTTGTGGGTTGCAGCGAGACCACCCGGACATTGTTTTTCTCCAGGATGCGGACAAGGGTGGGATAGCCGCGATGGATCATCGGCCGGATGAGGACCAGGTCCGGCTTGAGGGCAAGTAACCGTTCCGGGTCATCTGAAAAATGGATTTTCGGCCGGCCCGGCAGCTGGTTGTCGTTTAAGCCGCAGGCAATGATCTCCCGGTTCAGGCCGAGTTCCATCAGATTGGTGGTGTGGGCCGGATAGAGCGAGATGATCCGTTTAAATGGTTGCGAGAAGACCACGGTCCGTTTATCGCTGTCCATAATCGAGGTCGCAAAGACCTGGGAAGCCGGCAGGAGCAGGAGCAGGAGCAGGAGGAAACAGGGGATGATGGTAACAAGGTGTCTGGTTTGCATGGGCTGAACGTGTTGAGGTTACAAAGAGCGCGGCAGTCTGAAACTGACCTGCCGACTGTTGGTAAAGGTACTGACAGAGACTTCCGCCTCGACGTTATACACGGATTCGATGGTGGCCGGTGTGAGAACATCGTTGGTTGGACCCTGGCAGACGACCTTGCCGTTTTTGAGAAAGATGAGCTGATCACAGAAAAAGGCCGCCAGGTTCAGGTCGTGCATCACCGCCACCACCTGCAACCCCTGCTGGTGAAAACGGTTGCGGATAAGATGCAGGATCTCCAGGCTGTGGTGTATGTCGAGATTGGACGTTGCCTCATCAAGCAGAAGCACCTCCGGTTGTTGCGCAAGGGCACGTGCCACCGCCACCCGTTGTTTTTCACCGCCCGAGAGTTGAGTGATCGGGCGATCGGCCAGGGCGGCGACACCGGTGGCCTGCAGCGTTGCCTCAATGAGCATCTGATCAGTTTGGCTCGGGAGGGCAAAGCGATGCAGGTGGGGATGCAGTCCCATCTCGACAACCTCACGCACCGAGAAGCCGAACCGGACCATGAAATCCTGCGGAACCAGCGACAGCAGGCGGGCCAGCTGTTTTTTGGGCCAGAGCTGCAGCGGCTGTCCCCGGAAGGTGATGGTGCCGCTATTCGGGGTGCGCAGCCCGGCAAGAAGATCAAGCAGCGTGGTCTTGCCGCAGCCATTGGGCCCGAGGATACCGGTACAGTAGCCGTGTTCGAGCTGCAGACTGATGTTGTGCAGCACCGGCTGGTTGCCGTAGCTGAAGTTGATGTTGGTCAGCGACCAGAGCGGATGGTGCTGGTGATCAGAATACGGCTGCGCCATCCCGTTGCCTTCGCTTAAAAAGGATACAGAAAAACGGCCCGCCGAGCAGGGCGGTCAACACGCCGATCGGCACCTCCGTCGGCAGCACGGCCCGGGTTAAGGTGTCGGCCACCAGGAGAAGCAGGCCGCCGGCAAAAAAGGCCAGCGGCACCAGGAGCCGATTGTCCGGACCGACCAGGTGGCGGAGCATATGCGGAACGATCAGGCCGACAAAGCCGATGATACCGGAGACCGAAACAGCAAGCGCGGTCATCAGTGAGGTCACAACGAGCAGGGAGAGCCGAATGCGCACGGCATGCACCCCGAGGGAAGTGGCTGTGCGGTCGCCGGTGGCCATGATGTTGAGGTCGCGACTGTAGTAGACAGCCACCAGGGTGCCGAACAGGGCCGCGGGTGCCAGCAGGACGATACTGGACCAGGAGGCTCCGGCAAGGCTGCCCATGAGCCAGAAAACGATCAGGCCGACCTGTTCATCGGCAAGGAACTTCAGAAAACCGATGGCTGCCGACAAGATAGCCGCCACAATGACTCCGGCCAGAATAAGACTTGTGGAGGAGAGTCGTCGATCCCCGGATGCTAAAAACAGAACCACGGCCAGGGTGCCCACGGCGCCGCCGAAGGCAAAGATCGGAACAGTCACGCTGGTGGGTAGAGAAAGGCCGAAGATCTGCAAGACAATGACGAGCGAGGCTCCAAAGGCTGCTCCTGTGGAGATGCCCAGGGTGTACGAGTCTGCAAGCGGGTTGAGCAGAATGGCCTGAAAGACGGCCCCGCTGACACCGAGCAGGCCGCCGACCAGGACGGAGGCCAGTATGCGGGGCAGACGGACATCAGTGATCACCGTGGCGGCAACCGGGTCGATATCTGCAGGCGGTGCCTGACCGCTCAGCCTGGCAAAGAGAACAGCCACCACATCTGAAACTGAGACCTGGAGAAAACCGAGGGTTGCCGAGAAGGCAATTGCCGCCATCACGGCTATGACCAGTGGCAGCAGCCACGCTGTCATGGTTGGTCTGGTCATCAGTGCAACTCGACTCCCGCATCGGCAGCGGCTTCTGCCGCATGGTCTATAAATATCTGTACCAGAGCCGGACACTGGCTCAACCCTGTAAGCACAGGCGTGACTTCAAACCCCTGTGCTGTAAGCCTTGACAGCCAGGAGTCCTCTTCCGGTCCGGCGAGATCGTTGGCGGCGTGTTCACCGGCAACCAGTAAAAAGGGCTTGAGTATCACCCGCTGAACCCCATGGTGGCACAGATCGGTGAGGATGTCGTCAAGATCGGGAAAACCTTCCGCTGTGGCAATCAGGGTCAGCACATCGGGATACAGCTGACGCATGCGGGCGGCAAATTCAAGATACAGGCCACCGGAGGGAAAGAAGTGGTTGCCGTGGCCCATGTAGACGAGGGCGGCTTTTTTGTCACGAGCCAGGGCAGCGTCGTCGGATAATGCTTCAGCAGCCCGGCGGATGTCGTCGGCGTAGGGGCGTTGGAGGTGATAGCTGCCCAAAAGCGGTCGGCCCAGGGCAATGGTTTTAAAAGGTCGCCATCTCGGCTTCATGGTACTGATCGAGGTCAGTCCGCGAACATAGGCGCCGAGGTCGTGGAACTCCTCAGCCGGGACAATGTGGGTCGACTGGACGATCAAAGTGTCGACACCCCGGTCCTGGAGATTGGCTATGGCCGCCAGGACACCCTGGACTTTAAGGATCTCGTCGGGAACTTCCGGATGCGTGTTCAGATAGATGGGGTCCTGGGCACGACGCTGCCAGATCTGCCGGATCTGATTGGCTGTAAAGGCCATCCTGACCGGAATCTGTGGAAACGCCTCAGTCATGGCCCGACGAATGGACAGCAGTCCGGAAAGGGCTGTTTCCACTGTTGTGCCGAACGTGGCCAGGACAATCGCTTTGTTCTCATGCATGATGGGTTTTCTCGGTTGGAGGCATACCAGAGCAGCAGTACTGGTGCATGCCGGGCTGAACCGGGAGGCTGAAATAAAAAAATCCCGGATCATTCTTTATGATCCAGGATATCCCGTGCTTACCGCTGGAGCCTGTCCCGTTCCTGTGCCTGCAGACGCGGGATCCATAATTCAGGCAGGTCTTCTGACTTCCGGATCGACCTCGTCCCGCGTCTTCCCATTCCTGACGGAGCAGTGACGTTCGTGCGGGATCTGTCCCCGGTTACAGCGGCGGGCCCGTTCCGGTTTTGCACCGGATTCCCTTTTCATCCGTTGATCTGGACACCTGAATGTCAGTGCGAGCCATCGTACCCGTCGCTTCCGGTGAAGTCAAGCCGTGAATAAAGGTTGTGCAGAAAAACGGGAGCCCGGCATTGGTGCCCGCTGTTGTGCGGATCAGTCCATGGCGAGCGTGTTGTCCACCAGGGGGGGTAAGAGGGACTGTACTTCGGAGGCGCTCCATTCGAGCCGGCCCGAAGGGGGGGCCGCCTGGATCTGATCAAGGGCCCGGGCGATCTCTTCATAGCTTTTCCCCTTTTGCCGGAGTCGTTGCACCGAAGCAGCCAGCTGTTCACGGCTGAACGTTTTTTTGGGATGCCATACTTCCTGTCGATCCGGCGGGGGAGACGCTGGGGTAGCTGTGTGCAGAGATGTGAAATCGGCAGGCAGCACGATGGCTTCGTACAGATCAGACGGACGGTCTGCGGACAGGCGGTCGTCCTGAGGTTGCTCATCCGGGGCGAGCGGCATTGGTTTATACTCTAACTGTAAACCCACCATCATTCGCATCAGATCGTCAATCTGCCGGTCACGCCGTGCCAGTTGTTCGCGCATGTCTTCGAGCTGGTCACGAAGCAGGCCGATCTGATTTTTATAGGACTGCAGCAGTTCATCAAGGTAGCTGTCGTCTGCGGCGGCTGGTGAGGCAACAGGGGCAGGGGGCGGTGGAGCGGTTGGCTCTGCGTCCCGGGCATAGGTGGCCATCAGTCGGCGGCCGTCGCTCCATTTTTCCAGATCCGGTCGGCGAAAACGGACCTCCTGTTTGCCGGTGGCCGGGTTGAGTATCATCTTAAAGGGAAGACCGCGCTTGCGGTAGCGAGTGATGGACTTAATAGAAACATCAAGGAAATCAGCAGCCTCTTTCTGGGTCATCGCATACTCGTTGTCGCTCATGGCCGCCTCGCTGTATTGTTGTGCTGGAGACTGTTTTTTTGCTGGAGCAGTTCTCGTCCGGTTTCGATCACAGCGGTGAGGAACCGGTCGATTTCAGGCTTGTCGACATTGACGTTTGTGATCAACAGCCGGAGCACGAGTTCACCGTTGACAAAGCCGGTACCGATCAGGGCGCGTTTGCTGTGATGCATCTGCTCGCGCAAATTCTGATTGAACAGGGCTGCCGGAGTGCCGTTCGGGGTGCGGAATCGAAAACAGACGTTAAACGATTCTCTGGGGACCGCCATCTCAAGTTCCGGCAAGCGTTTAATCTGCTGTTCCGCATACCGGCAGAGATCGAGGTAGTGCTCGACGCGTTCTGCAAATCCGGCCTGACCATAAAATTTCCAGTCAAGGAACCACTTCAGACTGTCAACACGGCGACCGCACTGCAGGGACAGGGTACCGAGATCTCTGATTTCGCCGTTTTCCCCGCCGTGGAAGATGTAACTTTCGTCACCGGCACTGCACACCCTGCGCAAGACATCCTGATGCCGATTAAACAGCAGTACATTGCACATCAGCGCCGTGCCCAGCATCTTGTGAAAGTCGAGGGTGAAGGAGTCCGCCTGTTCAAGATCCGGCAGGAATCGGCGGCGAAGTTCGTCACTGAAGATCACCGCTCCGCCCCAGGCACCGTCAACATGCAGCCAGAAACCGTACTTCCGGCGTAACGCCAGCAGAGGTTCAACACGATCGTACGCACCGCGGACCGTGGTTCCGGCGGTGGCGGCCACGAAAAACGGCAGGCCGCCCCGAGCCTGAACATCGGCAAGCTGCCTTTCCAGGGAGACTGTATCCATGCGGCCGTGCTCATCCACAGCGACTTTACGCAGCTGATCAGTGCCGATTCCGAGAATGTTGGCGGCCCGGTCCATGGAGTAGTGCGCATCTGCATTGACAAAGGCAAACAGCGGCGGTCCGCCGGACAGTCCCTTGTTTTTGATGTCCGGCAGAGCGGTATTGCGGGCGGCCATCATGGCAATCATATTGGCATTGCTCGAACCGGTGGTCATCTGGCCGCACCCCTGCTCAAAGCCGACCAGTCTGAGCATGGTGGTAAGCATGTACTTTTCCATCAGGGTGGACACCGGCGCAGTTTCGTACGTGCAGGCCGAGGTGTTCGTGCAGGCGACAATGATCTCCCCGATGACTGAAGGGAGGTTGGCGCCGGCCCACATACGGTTGACATAGCCGGGATGCGTGGTTTTTACAGCATACGCCAGATAGGCCTCAACCCAGGAAAACAGAGCGTCCCAGTCTCCACGACCGCGATCCTCCTCAAGTCGGAGTCGTTGCCGAAGTTCGTCGGGCTCCAGGTAGTCGACAAAGCAGTCGGTGGTTCGTTGTTGCCGGTAATTGGTGATGATTTGCAGCAGTCGCTCAAAGATGGCGTCTTGTTCCATTGGATCTGTGCATCCTCCCGTCATCAGTACAAGATTCGAATCAAAACAACGCAATATGCGTGTGGTACCCTGGGCCATTGTCGGCGCGGTGTGGTTACTGCGCGTGTATGCACCGGTTGTCGGCGTTGCGATCGGTGGGGATGCTTCCAGATGAGCCGTTGCCGGAGCAGACAGGAAAAGTGATAGCTCTATACTACAGGAACATCAGATAATCGAACAGAAAGTGATGAAAAACGCGAGATAGGCGGGTGTTCGACGCCTGTAAGACAGTCCGGGGGCGCAGGTTTTAAAGTTGCACTTATTCGTCATCGCCGCCGTCCGGAGCACCATGTTCGTCGATGGCCATCATGCCTTCGAGAAGAAGATGATCGATGCGGGTATAAAACTGGGTGGCACCCTTTTCCGGCAGCTGGTTGGGATAGAAACGAAAGCTGCCCTCCTGCCAGGACAGGGTCGCAAAAAAGGCTTCCTTGACCTGGGTCAGCAGAGATTTATCCAGCCACCCGGGTTTGACATACCCTTTTTCAATAAGCAGCTGCCCAAAGCGCTGCCGGTTGCTGGACTGCTCGTGCAGGTGCAGACATTCGTCGAGCTGTTCCTGGGTAATGACCTGGGCTTCCAGCAGCAGTTGGCCGATTTTTCGCTGGTTGATACGAAGCAGACCGTGAATGAGGGCACCGTTGCGAAAGTAAAAGATACCGCAGTCAGTGGGTGATTCGATTTCAAGCTTGCCTGTCAGGGCGGCGAGGTCAAAGAGTTGAAAGACGTTTTCCAGGGCAATAATACCGATATCACCCTGCATTGCCGGAGGAGGAGGTGAGCTGACGGTCTCGTTGCTTCTGTGCGATCCCGGTTGGGATGCCGCGTCTTTTTTTGACTGTAATCTGAAAAAGTTGTTCACAAAAGTGACCATTGTACACGGGAAGATAGGTCGTTAAAAAAAGTTCAGCTCTATAGACAGGCTGCCGGAAATCCCCTGGGGAGTCAAGAAAAAAAGCTTGCTATTGCTGCGATGGCAACCGTGCACAGGCAGACGATATGGCTTCCGGCATTGTGCTCTCTTTCTGTTGTGTCAAAGATCCGGTTACGGTCAGCTTTTTTCAGTCGTCTCTGTTCAGACCCGGGTGATCGTTTCCACGGCATGTGTTAACACCTGGGGGCCGTTGTGTCTGAGAACATAGGTGTTTTCAGTGCCGATGGCACCATCGGCAAAGACGAATTTCGGTTCGAGCGCAAAGGTCATGCCTTCGGCCAGCGGCATCTGAATACCGTTGGCAAAGATCGGGTATTCGTCAAGTTCCAGCCCCAGGCCATGGCCGATAAAGCGAACCCGGCTGCTGCCGATCCCCATGAAGTGATCCGCCAGCCCCGCCTGTTCAGCCAGTTCAAGCGATCTGTTGTACACTGCTTCACACGGTACGCCCGGTTTGATCATGTTCACCAGTTCAGCCTGGATGGCAAGGCTGGCGACATGTGCCCGGCGCAGATGATCGGCAACATCACCGATGACAAATACTCGTGTCTCGTCAGCGGTATAGCCGTTGATAACGCAGGTGTAGTCGATGTACACAACTTCATTGCGGCGGATAACCTGCCAGCCCGCGCCATGGGGGTTGTTGGCCGGGGTCAGGCCGTGGCCGCCCACCGGGCCGTCGAAGTAGGTCGGCACGGCACCACTGGCACCGCTCACCACATGGCCCATGAAAAAATCCTGATTAAAGGCCCGCATCTTGGAGCAGCCGCCGTAACCGCGTCGACGTATACCCGCCTCAAACAGGCTGGCCAGTTCGATTTCAGTCATTTCTTCCCGCAGCCAGGCCGGCACCTCCGCAAAGACCTCGTCAAGAGCAGTGCAGGACCTCTGCAAAAGATCGATCTCGTATGCAGACTTGATGGTCCGTATACGTTTCAGGGAGTCGGCAATGTCGGTAAAGGTGCTGTGATTGAAAATCTTTGTGTAAAACTGCCAGGTGGTATAGGGGATAACATCCAGCTCAAGGCCGATGTTAGCAGCGGTATAGCCCCGCTCTTTCAGGATCCCCGGGATCATCTTCAGGCTTTTGACCGCTACAATATCTTCAAGGGGAGATTCCCGGCAGGCACGCTCAAAGCTCTTGCGCACCATGAGCAGCGGTTTGCCGGAGCGGGGTATAAACAGGTGGGCTGCCTGTGAGGTGCCGCTGAGGTAGAAGAGGTTGGTGTGATGAATGATCAGGGCACCGTCAAGATGCAGCTGGTCCAGGGTAGCCTGAAAGGCTGCGATGCGGGCGTCAACTTCACTTCTGGGGGTGTAGAGCATATCGACCATGGCTGGGCTCCTTCAGTGTGTGTTGATCCAATGCGGCTGATCTGCCTGTAAAGGTGCAGGCTACCCTATTCAACCTGCCGCAATCTGTCAATATTTTGTCTGGTGGTTTGGGGCACGTGCGGCAGGCTGCACAGGGCAGGTTAACTGAGCCGGTTCTTGAAGTCTTCGTAGCCGAACCGGCGAACCAGGCTGAGCTGATCACTGTCCGGATGATAGCGCACTATGGAGGGCAGCTGCACACCGTTGAAGGTGTTGGTCTTGACCATGGTGTAAATGGCCATGTCGGTGAACACCAGTTTTGATCCCAAAGTCAGGGGCCGGTCAAAGGAGTATTCCCCGGCAACATCGCCTGCCAGGCACGAGAGGCCGCCGATCCGGCAGGTCCATGCCTTTTTGCCGGGCTCGTCGGATCCGACGATGTGCGGCCGGTACGGCATCTCCAGCACATCCGGCATGTGTGCCGGTACGGATGCGTCGATGATGACGATCGGCAGGTCAGCCTGCACCACATCAAGCACTGTGGTCACCAGGTAACCGGCATTAAGGGCAACCGCCTCGCCGGGTTCAAGATAGACCTGCACATTCCAGTGCCTTTGAAAACGATTGATCGTATTGATGAGCAGGTCAAGCCGATAGCCGGGCCGGGTGATATGGTGGCCGCCGCCGAAGTTGACGTGGCGCATGCGGGGGATGATATCGCCGAAACGCTGTTCAACCGCATCAACAGTTCGTTGCAGGCAGTCGGCATCCTGTTCACAGAGGTTGTGCCAGTGCAGACTGCTGATACCGTCCAGCAGGTCGGTGCGGAAGTCGGCCCGACGGATGCCGAGCCGTGACCCCGGCGCACAGGGATCGTACAGCGGAATGGCGCCTTCGGAATGTTCCGGGTTGATCCGCAGGCCGAATGCCGGATGCCGACCGGCAGCCCCGGCTGAGGCTTCAGCCGGCCGGCGGAATCGTTGCCACTGGGCAAAGGAGTTGAAGATCAGGTGATCGGAGGTCACGGCCAGCTGTTTGATATCTTCTTCCGAGTAGGCCGCGGCAAAACTGTGCACCTCCCGGCCGAACTCTTCTCTTCCCAGCCGGGCCTCGTGCGGTGAACTGCAGCACACCCCGTCCAGTACCTGCCGCAGCAGAGGAAAGACACTGAACATGGCGAAACATTTCAGGGCCAGCAGGATCCTGCAGCCGGTCTGCTCTTTGACCCGGGCCAGGATGGTGAGATTGTCGGCAAGCAATCCCTCATCAACCACAAAGGCCGGGGTTGCCACTTCGGCAGGATTAAAACGGCAGGCGAGCCGACCGTTATAGCGGTTGTTTTCGGTTGTGCTCACAGTTCAACCACGGTCCAGGGCAGACCATAGGTATTGAGGTCATGCATAAAGGGGTCTGGATCGAACTCTTCCATATTCCAGACACCGGGTCGTTTCCACAACCCCTGCAACATCATCTTGGCGCCGATCATTGCCGGTACCCCGGTGGTGTAGCTGATTGCCTGGGAACCGACCTCACGATAGGCCTCTTCATGGCTGCAGATGTTGTAGATGTAGAGCTGTTTTTCTTTACCGTCTTTTATCCCTTTCATGAGACACCCGATACAGGTTCGTCCTTTGGTCAGGGGGCCGAGCGAGGCCGGTTCGGGCAGAACCGCTTTTAAAAATCGAATGGGCACGATCTCCTGCCCCTGATACAGCACCGGGTCGATCCGGGTCATGCCGACGTTTTCCAGTACCCGCAGGTGGGTGAGGTACTGGTCGGAAAACGTCATCCAGAAACGTGCCCGTTTAAGCCCTTTAATATTTCGCACCAGAGATTCCAGCTCTTCGTGAAACATGAGGTAGCATTTTTTCGGGCCGATCCCCTCGGGAAAATCAAAGGTCATGGACCAGGACAGGGGGTCGGTTTCCACCCACTCTCCGTGTTCAAAGTATCGCCCGCGCTGGGTGATTTCCCGGATGTTGATTTCCGGATTGAAGTTGGTGGCAAAGGCTTGCCCATGGTCTCCGGCGTTGCAGTCGATGATGTCGAGCTGGTGGATCTCGTCAAAGTGATGTTTTGCCGCCCAGGCGGTGAACACGTTGGTCACGCCCGGGTCAAAACCGGAACCAAGCAGAGCCATGATGCCTTTTTCGGTAAAGCTGTCCTGATAGGCCCACTGCCACTTATACTCGAACCTGGCCACGTCCGGTGGTTCGTAATTGGCGGTATCAAGGTAGTCAACGCCGGTTGCCAGGCAGGCGTCCATCAGCGGCAGGTCCTGATAGGGCAGGGCAACGTTGAGAACCAGGTCGGGGCTGAGCTGTCTGATGAGAGCGCTGGTTGCGGTCACATCGTCGGCATTCACCTGTTCCACGGCAATGCGTATGCCGGTACGCTGTTTGACGGATCGGGCGATGTCTTCGCATTTGGACAGGGTTCGGCTGGCCAGGGTGATACGGGAGAAGACCTCCGGCACCTGGGCGCACTTATGGGCAACAACGCTGCCGACACCGCCGGCACCAATGATGAGAACGTGCGACATGGGAAACTCCTTGAAAAAGGGTTAAGGTCAAAGAAAACACAGTCGATGCCCGTCTGTAGCCGGATCTGTTCGCAGCCTTTCTTCCGCTTCAGTCTGAAGAGGGTCCGGCAAAGAACTCTTTTGAGTCTCCGGGTGTTTCTGTGCGATCGTCTTTGGTGTACGATCTGATCTTTGCGGCAACGGTCAGCGTATAGCTGTCGAACAGAGCTGCACGGCCCTGCTGTTGACTCAAGCGGTGTTTTGCGGTGTTCCGCCACTGTTCCACAGCCTGTTCACTTTCCCAGACCGACAGGCTGAGCAGCTTGCGCTCATCGGTCAGGCTTTGGAATCGTTCTGAGCGGATAAACCCCTCGGCCTGTGCAAGTTCGTCTCTCAGAGCCGCCGCCAGGGCAAGGTACTGTTGCATCCCCTCTTTTTTAATGATCACTTCAAGCAGAACAAAAATCATGGCATCTCGCTGCAGTTTTTTTTATCTGTCCGGTGTTGATCCGGTTTTTTTGAGAGCGTTCTTTCCGGGCGCCGGATCAGTATATCCGCTGCAGGCGCCCCCGGCCAGAGCCCAGAGATAGAGGCTGGCCACGGTGGAGTACGGGGAGTATCGCCTTCTGTACTTTGTAAACAGGGCCGGGGTGATGGCCCGATGTCGATAGAGCATCCTGAGGCCACGCTGGATAGCCAGATCGCCCCAGCTTAAGATATCCGGGCGCTGCATGGAAAAGGTCATCAGCATCTCCGCCGTCCACACGCCGATACCGCGGATTGTGCACAGGCGTTTGCACACGGCGTCATCATCCAGAGCGTGCAGTTCGTCCAGGTCAAGGCTGCCGTTTAAGACGGTTGCGGCCATTTCATGGATGTACACGGCCTTTCTCATGGAGATGCCGCAGGTTTGCAGCCTGTCCACCGGAAGAGAGACGATGTGTTCCGGTGTTATTGGCGCAAACATGGTCTGGGCGCGTTGCCAGACGGTTGTATGCGCCTTGGTGGAGATCTGCTGGCCGATGATCGCATGGATAAGCGCTGCGAACAGATCGGGTATGACCTCCCGGTGGATGTGCCCGACTTCGTCAATGACCCCGGCCAGGGCCTGATCTTTTTTCTTGAGATAGGCTGTTTCCTGTTCTCCGTATTCAAAAAACATCGGTGTTACAGAGCCGTGCCTTTTTTCGGAATGAAAAACTGCGAAGTATCCACCCCTTCAAGTTCCAGAAGCTGTATTTTTTTATCGATACCCCCGGCATAACCCGTCAGGCTGCCGTTCGAGCCGACAACCCTGTGGCAGGGGATAATGATGGAGATGGGGTTGTGCCCCACTGCTCCGCCCACTGCCTGGCTGGACATCCTTTCCTTGTGCAGCTTGGCCGCCATTGCCCTGGCAATGGCACCATAGGTGGTCACCTGTCCGTAGGGAATGGCACACAGCATATCCCAGACCGCTGTTCTGAAGGCACTTCCCCGGGGAGACAGCGGCAGTTCCGAGATCGCCGGTTTTTCTCCGGCAAAGTACCTGTCCAGCCACTGCTTGACCAGGGTAAAGACAGGCAGGTCTGACGGCGTCAGGACCTTGTTCTGCACGGTGGCGGCAAAGTATTTCTGGCCGTCGGCCCAGAGGCCGACAAGGCTGTCGCCGTCGCTGACCAGAGTGACTGTTCCAAGTGAAGTTTTGTGTTCTGTTGAATACAGCATGATGATCTCCCCGGGTCTGTCATCAACCGCAGCGGTTGATTGTTGTCTGTATGCTCAGGAAAGGCCGGGCCTGCACTTTTTCAAAAGAAGTTGTGCAGGCGCTGCCTGTTTTCTGTTACCGGCGGTGACACCGGAAGACGGGTAAGAGATATCTGTTATCGCCTTCTTTATTGTGTTGAACAGTAAAAAGGGCCATGGGTTCCGCTGCTTTTTTTATGTGCTTTTCCTGAAAATGGTTGTCTGTTCGTTATGCATCCTTTTCCTGTTGCTGGGCATTGTCGTACAGGGCAATGAAGTTGATGGGCTCCATTAAAAACGGCATGAAACCGCCGTCCACCGCCGCCTGACAGACGATCTGCCGGGTAAAGGGAAAGAGCATGAGCGGACAGTCGACCGCCAGTACCCGGTCGTGGTGTTCCTCGGGAATGTTCTTCATCAGGAAAACGGCAGCATGTTCGATTTCAACGATGAACATGACCGAGTCATCATTCTTTTTATCCAGTACTTTGGCAGTGATGGCAATGGAAACTTCACTGTGGTCGTCGTCGAGTTTCTGATTTTTCAACTGCAGGTTGAAGTCCACCTTGGGATTCTGATCGCGGACCAGGAAGATCTTGGGACTGTTGGGACTCTCAAAGGAAAAATCTTTAATGTACATCTTCTGCATGCGGAAAATCGGAATTTCCTGCTGTTCAGGGATCTGGTCTGACATGGTATGTCCTTGTGGTAAAAGTCAATAAAAACAGGCGTTGGTGAGACGGCCGCCGGTTCGGGTTGATGCTCTGCCGGGCATCCTAACAGGCGACAGTTTGGAAAGACAATGAAAAATCGTTAGTCGTTGTTCAGAAATTGTTTCAGAAACATGCCGGTGTAGGAATCGGGGATGCGGGCAACCGCCTCCGGAGTGCCGGTGGCAATGACCTGCCCGCCGCCGCTGCCGCCTTCAGGGCCGATATCGATCACATGGTCGGCTGTTTTAATCACATCCAGGTTGTGTTCAATCACAACCACTGTATTGCCGCTGCTGACCAGCCGATCGAGCACGCGCAGCAGGTGCTGGATATCGGCGGGATGCAGACCGGTTGTTGGTTCATCGAGGATGTAGAGGGTCTGGCCGGTGGAGCGGCGACTCAGTTCTTTTGCCAGTTTGACCCGCTGTGCCTCACCGCCGGACAGTGTCACCGAGCTCTGGCCTAAAGAAAGGTACCCCAGACCCACATCAACAATGGTCTGCAGGCGGCCGGCAATGGGCGGTACGTTTTGAAAGAACTCCAGCGCTTCTTCCACGGTCATCTGCAGGATTTCAGCTATGTTCTTCTCCTTGTAGCGAATATCAAGCGTTTCCTGGTTGTAGCGTTTCCCTTGACAGCGTTCACAGGTTACATAGATATCAGGGAGAAAGTGCATGGCAATGCGGAGGACGCCGTCACCCTCGCATGCCTCGCAGCGTCCACCCTTGAGGTTAAAGCTGAAGCGACCGGGCTTGTAACCGCGGGCACGGGATTCGGGAAGACGGGCCAGGAGTTCACGGATCGGTGTCATCACCCCGGTATAGGTGGCCGGGTTGGAGCGCGGGGTACGACCGATGGGGCTCTGGTCGATGTCGATCACCTTGTCGAGCTGCTCCAGACCGTGCAGAACATGGGGGCCGCGCAGGTACCCCTTTTTATCGGCAAAATACCGTTCAGCCTCACGAAAGACGGTTTCGATCACCAGAGAACTCTTGCCGGAACCGGAGACGCCGGTGACGCAGGTCATCAGTCCCAACGGGAAGCTGACAGACAGCTTCTGCAGGTTGTTGATGGTGGCGCCGCGCACTTCAATGGCCCGTTTGGTTGCCGGCCGCCGTTTTGCCGGTACGTCGATTTTTAAACGGCCGGAAAGATAACCGCCGGTCTGGGAGAGCTCGCAGTCGAGCAGGCCCGGTACCGGCCCGGAGTAGAGGATTTCGCCGCCGTGAACACCGGCACCGGGACCGATGTCGAGAACATGGTCGGCATTGGCGATGGTGTCGGAATCGTGTTCGACCACAATCACCGTGTTCCCCAGGTTCCGGAGGTTGATCAGCGTTTTGATGAGCTTGTTGTTATCGCGCTGATGCAGCCCGATACTGGGTTCATCAAGGATATAGAGGACGCCGGCCAGGCCGGAGCCGATCTGTGAGGCAAGCCGGATACGTTGCGCCTCTCCCCCGGACAGAGTACCGGCCTTTCTGTCCAGCGACAGGTAACCAAGCCCCACGCCCTGGAGAAAGGAGAGCCGTTCACGGATCTCCTTAAGGATCGGGGTGGCAATGACCGTCTGACGGGGCTCAAAGGTAAGTGTCTCTAGTTCCACCACCAGCTGTTCAATGGCCAGGCGGCACAGTTCAATGATGGACCAGCGGCCGACCCGTACTGCCAGGGCTTCCGGTTTGAGGCGTGCTCCCCGGCAGGCCGGACAGTTCTGTTCCGTCATGAACTCCTCGATCTCATCGCGTAAACGGTTGGAGGTGGTTTCGCGAAACAACCGGTTGAGCCGGGGAACGATTCCTTCAAAGGCGATCTGCGACACCAGGGTGCGGCGGCCACGGGTATGGATGAACTCCAGCTTTTCCCGACCGGTCCCCTGCAGTAACGCCTTCCGGGCCTTGGCCGGCAGGTCGGCAAAAGGGGTGTCCGGTGCAAAACCGTAGTGCCGGGAGAATGCTTCTATCCAGTGGTGTGACTGTGTGGAGAGTCGACGACGGGTCCAGGGGGCAATGGCACCATCGAGCAGAGAAAGGGTCGGGTCCGGAACAATCAGCCGCTCATCGATGAACTGGTTGACTCCGAGACCGCTGCAGACCGGACAGGCGCCCTGGGGATTGTTAAAGGAAAACAGCTGCGTGGAAAGTTCAGGCACCGAGATGGAGCACTGGTGACAGGCGGCGGACTCGCTGAAGAGTACCTCTTCGTCGCTGTCCGGGAAAAACGCCAGCAGGGTGCCGCCACTGAGTGTGAGGGCGGTACTTACTGATTCGTCCAATCGCCGGCGAATGGAAGATTTGATAACCAGCCGGTCCACCACCGCCTCGATGTAGTGGTACTTGTTTTTATCAAGAACAATCTCCTCGCTTAAAGAGCGGATCTCACCGTCCACCCTTGCCCGAACAAAGCCCTCCTTGCGCAGCCGCTGCAACACCTGCTCATGTTGCCCTTTTTTGTGTTTGATAACCGGAGCCAGGAGCAGCAGTTTTTCTCCTTCCGGCCGGTTGAGCAGGGCCTCCAGGATATCGTGCACCGACTGTGATCGGATCGGTTGGCCGCACTGGGGGCAGTGCGGTTGTCCCGCCCGGGCAAAGAGCAGGCGAAGGTGATCATAGATCTCGGTCACTGTACCAACGGTGGAACGCGGATTTTTGCTGGTGGTCTTCTGTTCGATGGATACGGCCGGTGACAACCCTTCAAGCAGGTCAACATCGGGTTTGTCCATCTGGCCGAGAAACTGCCTGGCATAGGTGGAGAGTGATTCAACATAGCGTCTTTGCCCTTCGGCATAAAGGGTGTCAAAGGCCAGTGTCGATTTGCCTGAACCGGACAGGCCGGTAAAGACGATCAGCTTGTTACGCGGCAAGTCGGCAGAGATGTTCTTCAGATTGTGCATCCGCGCCCCGCGAATGCGTAAAAATTGTGGTTCCATGCAATACTCCTGTCAAGGCGCTGCCCTGTATCCCTGCGGCCCGATGCCGATAATTTCATTTACCCGTGCTTCAGGCTGTGGTAGATTGCTGCACACTTGTAGCCATGATCTACCAACAATCAATACTGGAAAGAATTTATCATGTATTTTCAGGATATCATTGCCACCTTGAACAGCTACTGGGCAACCGCGGGCTGTGTTGTCATGCAGCCCTATGATATGGAAGTGGGGGCCGGTACCTTTCATCCCGCCACAACACTCCGCGCCCTGGGACCGGAGCCCTGGAAGGCCGCCTATGTTCAACCGTCGCGGCGCCCGACCGACGGACGGTACGGCGAAAATCCTAACCGGTTGCAGCACTACTACCAGTATCAGGTGGTGATCAAGCCATCTCCGGCCAATATTCAGGAGATGTTTCTGGAAAGTCTTGAGAGATTCGGCCTCAACCTTCTTGAGCACGATATCCGCTTTGTTGAGGATGACTGGGAATCACCAACCCTTGGTGCCTGGGGATTGGGCTGGGAAGTCTGGTTGGACGGGATGGAGATCACTCAGTTCACCTATTTCCAACAGGCCGGTTCCATTGACCTGAAACCCGTCACTGTTGAGATCACCTACGGGCTTGAACGGATTGCCATGTACCTGCAGAAGGTGGATTCCGTCTACGATATCGCCTGGAACCGGGATGTCACCTATGGGGAGATCTTCCACCAGGCGGAAAAAGAGTACTCTGTTTTTAACTTTGAAGAGGCCAGCGTTCCTGATCTGATGATCGCCTTTGACACCTATGAGCGTGAGGCCCTGAGGCTGGCTGAAAAAAACCTGATTCTTCCCAGTTACGATTACTGCCTCAAGTGTTCACATACCTTCAATCTGCTCGATGCCCGGCAGGCGATCAGCGTTTCCGAGCGCACACGGTATATCGGCAGAATACGCCATATCGTCCGTTTGGTTGCCCAGCGATATGTCAAGTTGCGGGAGGATATGGGACATCCGCTCCTCAAACAGACAGCCTGAAGAGGCGGGAACCACAGCCCGCCTGTTAAAAGAAATACTGCAGACAGTGAAAAACAGCTGGCATTCCACTGTGTTTTACGGTAGAACCTCCACAGTATATCAGTGCCGAAAGGCAGCCCCACTTACTCAGGCAGGACAGTTAAAATACCTGTGTTTTACAGTTACTTTTCATTTCCACTCATGTTGTTCCCCGTTGAGAACATTTTCCTCTGCCTGCTGTACCGTTATGTTCGCACATCGTTTTGCTGAATGAAAGTCCCTCTCTCACTCACCGCTGTCTTTTTCATGGGCCCTTTTTCGTTTTTGCTCAGGCCCCATATCGTGCATTTCAGGTACATACTAATGGTGGCAATAGAGCACAGCCGGTTATTGCGGTGTGTGTATCATGCTTTGCAGCGCGCGCTGCATCATCCAGGTTTTTTTAGGGGGCATGCCGTATGCTTCCATCGTCTGAAGTGCTGTTGGAGCAGCACCGGGATGGCAGCTGTACGATGAACCCTTATTCGTAAAATGGTCCGGATACGGGCCTGAGTTAGGTCGTCACACAAGGAGGAACGGCTATGGCAGAGGGAACAGTGAAGTGGTTCAATGATTCTAAGGGATTTGGCTTTATTCAGCAGGACGGTGGCAAAGACGTGTTTGTGCACTACTCTGCGATTCAGGGCCAGGGTTTCAAGTCCCTGAAAGAAGGTGATCGGGTTACTTTTGAGGTTGTCAGTGGAGCCAAGGGACCGGCTGCAGAAAATGTAAACAAGCTATAGTCGTTGGCCGTCTTGTTACCCCGCAAATACGTTTATAGAGCGTGTTCGCGGGGTTTTTGTTTGCAGTGCGCAAGCAAAAAAACCCGGCGTGGGCTACGCCGGGTGCAGTGATTTTTCTGTCCGTGTCTTTGCAGGCCGTCGCTGCCCTGCACCTTACGGGGTGAGAATGCGGACCGCCCCCCTGTCTGCAGAGGCGGCAAAGCGTGCATAGGCCTGAAGAGCGGTGGAAACCGTTCGAGTTCTATCCGGGGTGAAGGCCAGATTCCCCCGCGCCTCTTCTTCCCGACGGCGTGCAAGCATCTCCTCCTCGCTGATCAGCAGCGAGATAGAGCGTTCGGGAATATTAATATCGATACGATCACCGTTACGAACCAGGCCGATGGCGCCGCCGGCGGCTGCTTCGGGTGAAACATGGCCGATCGACAGCCCTGAGGTTCCGCCCGAGAATCGACCGTCGGTGACAAGCGCACAGGCCGCGCCCAGGTGCCGGGATTTAAGATACGAGGTGGGGTAGAGCATCTCCTGCATGCCGGGGCCTCCCTTCGGGCCTTCGTAGAGAATGAACACCACATCGCCGGCCTGAACATCGCCGCCGAGGATGGCGTCACAGGCCTCGTCCTGAGAGTGATACATTTTGGCTGCCCCCATGAAGTGGAGGATTGAGGTGTCCACTCCGGCTGTCTTGACAATGCAGCCCTTTTCCGCAATGTTGCCGTACAGAACAGCCAGGCCGCCGTCTTGCGAGTAAGCGTGGTCAATATCGCGAAGACAACCATGTACCCGGTCGGTATCCAGTTCGTCGTAGAAGGTGTTTTGCGAACCCATCACCAGGTTGCGTCTGCCGGCAGGAGCACTGCGATAAAGCGTACGTGCCGCCTCCTGAACATCGGGACGCATGATGTCATAATGGGCCAGTGCCTGGTCCAGGGTCATGCCGTCGACCCGGTGTACCGAGGTGTCAAGCAGACCGCCGCGATCCAGTTCAGCCAGAATGCCCAGTACGCCGCCGGCACGGTTGACATCTTCGACGTGATAGTGGGAGCTTGGTGCAACTTTGCACAGGTTGGGTACCCGGCGGGACAGCTCATCAATATCCTGCATGGTGAAGTCAACCTCAGCCTCATGAGCAATGGCGAGGATGTGCAGGACGGTGTTGGTCGAGCCACCCATGGCGATGTCAAGGGCCATGGCATTGCGGAAGGCGGCTTTGGTGGCGATGGATCGGGGGAGAACCCGGTCGTCACCGCAGTCGTACCAGGCTTCACACATGGCAACGATCCGTTGTGCCGCCTGTTCGAAAAGAGTGAGCCGGGTCGCGTGGGTGGCAACCACGGTGCCGTTTCCGGGTAATGCCAAACCCAGTGCCTCGTTAAGACAGTTCATCGAGTTGGCGGTAAACATGCCGGAACAGGAGCCGCAGGTCGGACAGGCAGAACGTTCGACCTCGGCGACCTCGGCCTCGCTTACTGTTTCGTCACCGGCCAGGATCATCGCGTCGATCAGGTCGATGGGTTTGTTGCCGGCGCGTCCGGCCTCCATCGGTCCTCCGGAGACAAAGATCGCCGGTATGTTGAGGCGCATCGCCGCCATGAGCATGCCCGGGGTGATCTTGTCACAGTTGGAGATACAGACCATGGCGTCGGCCTTGTGGGCATTGCACATGTACTCAACCGAATCGGCAATCAGCTCTCGGGACGGCAGGGAGTAGAGCATGCCGTCGTGTCCCATGGCGATACCGTCGTCAATGGCGATGGTGTTGAACTCAGCGGCAAAGCATCCTAGGGCTTCGATCTGTTGTTTGACCCTCTGGCCGATGTCGTGAAGGTGCACGTGCCCGGGAACAAACTGGGTAAAGGAGTTGACCACGGCAATCACCGGTCGGTTCATCTGTTCTTCCCGCCTGCCGTTGGCCCGCCAGAGTGCCCGGGCTCCGGCCATCCTTCTTCCCTCTGTTGTCACCGCACTCCGTAATGGGTTCGCCATAATCGTCACCTCAAGGCAAAACTATTTTTTTCTTGTCTTTCATCACTGTGAAGCGATAAAACGTAATAAAATGCTTTTGTCAATTCAATACCAGGATACGCTATGAAGCAACAGGAGATTAACTATTGGATTACCGCCATGCTCAACAGGCATGCGCGGGTGTCTGATCTGAACATCACTGTCGGCAAATCTCTTCAGGTGGAAAGTGACGGTGTGCTTGTCCCGGTGGATGTCACCCCGCCGGTCACAGAGCTGACGCCATTTCAATCTGAAGTTTTTGCGCTCAACCTCATCGGCGGTAATCGCCGGCTGCTCCGGGATCTGGTCACCAAAGGCTCCTGCGACCTCTCCTATTCCCTGGATGACAAGGTCCGTTTCCGGGTCAATATCTTTTCTCAGAAAGGATGTTATTCCTCGGTTTTACGAAAACTGGAAACAAAAATCCCGTCAATTCAGGCCTTTAATTTTCCTGATGCCTTTGGCAAGATGGCCCGGGAGGTAAACGGACTGATCCTGTTCACCGGTGCCACCGGCACGGGAAAGACAACATCCATGGCCGCAATTCTTAATAAGATCAATGAAGAACGGCCGGTGCATATCGTTACCCTGGAAGATCCGATTGAGTATATCCACCCGCACAAGAAGGCCACCTTTAACCAGCGGGAGATGGGTGACGACTTCGACACCTTTGCCAACGGCCTCCGGGCGGCTCTGCGTCAGGCTCCCAAGGTCATCCTGGTTGGTGAGATCCGGGACCGGGAGACCCTGGAGATTGCTCTGACAGCCTCGGAAACCGGGCATGTGGTGTTTTCCACCCTGCATACCATTGATGCCGGTCAGACCATCAACCGTATCCTGGGCATGTTTGAGACCGATGAACAGCCGCAGATCCGCAATCGGCTGGCCGATGCCATCCGCTGGGTTGTCAGCCAGCGGCTTTTACCGCGTATCAGCGGTGGACGGGTCGCAGCACTGGAGATTCTCTGCACCAGTCTGCGTATCAAAGACCTGATCATCAACGGTGAAACCGAGGAGAAGACATTTTACAATGTCATCCGGGATGGTTCCACCAAAGATATGCGCACCTTTGACCAGCACCTGCTCGAGTTGTTTGAAACCGGACTCATCACCGAAGAGTCCGCGATCCTCTACGCCTCTCACCGCAGTGAAATTAAACGGGGCATGGACACGGTGAAGGCTGCACGCGGTGAGCGTACCTCAGATATCGATAACCTGCGCATGGAGGAGGAAGAGGTCGATCCTTACCAGCGGTGGTGAGCAGCGCAGCAAGGGGCCATTGTTTGCAATCCGGTTTCATTTTGAACATAATTTTTTTTAAGGAACGTACTTCATGCTGACCCATTGTCCGAACTGCCGGCAGGCACTTTCCTTTACCAGTGAGCAGGTAGCCCGTCTGGAGCAGGCCCTGGCTCAACTGACACCCGGGAAACAGCTGGCTTTGAAATGTCCTCACTGCCGGGGTACCATCAATCTGGATGCGGCCGGAACTGTACCATCTGCGGCTGGAGCTGCACCATCGCCACCATCGGCCGTCGGCCGCGTGCAGCCGCCGCCACCACCAAATCTGGACTGGCTTGCCGCCGGCCTCTTTGACACTGAGGAGAAGGTGGAAGATATCCCCATGGCGCTTGTGCTGCATCAGCATGATGGGCAGCGGCAGCAGATCGGTGAGGCGCTGGAAGCTGTGGGGTATCAGGTGTTCATGGTGGAAACGGTTGCCGATGCCATTGAGCGGATGCGTTTTGTCAACTTTGCCTGTGTTGTCTTTGATATTGAGCTTGAGGGCCCTCTTGAACAGTCGGTGTTTCACAGGCACATGTGCCGGCTGTCCATGGATCGCCGACGCTACATCTACTATATTCTCATCGGCAAGACACTCCACACCCTGTACAACCTGCAGGCCCTGGCCTACAGTGCCAATCTCACCGTCAATACGGCGGATCTTCGTCATTTCGATGTTATTTTGCGCAAGGCAATCCCCATGTACGAGGAGTTGTTCGGCCCTGTGCTCGAGGAGTTGAGCGTCTACGGCAAACAGTAAATCTGCTGCCTGCCGGCCGCCTTTTCCGGATCGCCTTCCGGTCTGTACCACTGTTTTATCGGACTGCTACCGGGCACAACGTGTCCGTTCATCCTGTTTTTCCGATTGAAAGAAATACCTTCTTTCAAGAGGAAACAGTTGTTTTTTGAAAAAATCTCTGGTAAACAATTTATCTTTACTAACAGGGACAAGGCTAGTCTTTTCGTCCGATCCATTATTCTTTTTAAGACCAGTATTGGCGATCACAGGAAACTCCATGACAAAAAACGGAACTCAACCCGCTTTTGCGGCAGATGACACGAACTTTGATGAGGAAATCAGTTTTGCGGAATTGTTTGAACAGGGAGACAACAGCACCGTTATCAATGTCGGTGAGGTTGCCATCGGTACCGTTGTCGGCTTGACGAGCGATGCCGCGCTGATCGATGTCGGCGATAAGGCGGAAAGCTACATTCCTCTTTCTGAATTTCGTCATGAAGACCCTGACTGCGTGGTCAGCATCGGCGACCAGTTTGAAGTCTTCATCGAAAAACGGAAGGATGAGGGCGGTCTGCTCCTCTCCCGCGAAAAAGCTATTGCCATCAAAGTTTGGGAACAGATTGCCGAAATTCAGGAAGAAGACGGGACAATTGAGGGCCGTATCGATAACCGGGTTAAGGGCGGTATGTCTGTTGATATCGGTGTGCCGGCCTTTCTTCCGTATTCGCAGATCGATCTGCGGCCGGTTAAGGATCTGGATGCCCTTATTGGTGAGACCTTTGAGTTTAAGATCCTCAAGTTCAACCGCAAGCGCAACAACGTTGTGATCAGCCGTCGGGCCATTCTTGAAAGTCAGCGTGTCGCCCTGCGCGAGCAGATGCGCAACACCCTGGAAGAGGGGCAGATCATTCGCGGCGCCATCACCAATATCACGGACTACGGTCTGTTCATTGACCTTGGCGGTATGGACGGCCTCTGCCACATCACCGATCTCTCCTGGGGACGGGTTTCGCATCCCTCCAAGCTGTATAACGTCGGTGAGGAGATCGAGGTTAAAATTCTCAAGTACGACAAAGATTCCGACCGGGTTTCCCTGGGTGTCAAGCAACTGAAAACCGATCCCTGGGAGCGTGTTCCCGAACAGTATGCCCCCGGATCAAGGGTTATGGGTAAGGTCGTTTCCATCACGGATTACGGTGTGTTCGTTGAGCTGGAAGAGGGTGTGGAAGGTCTGGTGCATATCTCGGAGATGAGCTGGTCGAAAAAACCACGGCATCCTTCCAAAATCGTCGGTGTCGGCGATGAGATCGAAGTGCAGGTGCTCAAGGTCGAGGCTGAGACCAAGCGTATTTCCCTCGGCATGAAACAGCTGCAGCCCAACCCGTGGGATGTGGTTGAGGAGAGCTATCCTGTCGGCTCCGTTATCGAGGGGAAAATCAAAAATATCACTGACTTTGGTATTTTCATCGGCATTGAGGAAGGTATTGACGGCCTGATCCACGTGTCCGACCTGTCCTGGACCGAACGGATCAAGCATCCGTCCGAAAAGTACGCCAAGGGTGAAACCATCCACGCGGTGGTCCTTAAGATTGACAAGGAAAACGAACGATTCTCTCTTGGTATCAAGCAGCTGGAGCCAGATCCATGGCAGGCGGCGGCAAGCAACTATCCCATCGGCTCAACTGTCGAGGGCACCATTACCAACGTAACCGACTTCGGTGTCTTTGTGCAGCTGGAAGAGGGCATTGAGGGGTTGGTGCATGTGTCTGAGATCTCAAAAGACAAGGTCAAGACGCCGGTGGGCATGTTCAACATCAATGATATATTGAAGGCCATGGTCATCAATGTCTCTGCAGACGACCGCAAGATCGGACTCTCTGTAAAGGCCCTGCAGGAGAAGGAAGACAATCAGGGTGCTGTTCCTGAAGAGTACCTGCAGAAGTCACAAAGTGCTGCACCATCAACTTTTGGTGACTTGCTGAAGGCGGCTGCCAACGAAGAATCCAATAAATAAATCGGGCTGTATAGAGTTCGAATCATCCATCAAGGTTCATACCTGCTGCTAGAGCGGGTGTGAACCTGTTACTTTTATCCGTGGACGGTGATGTATTCATCCTATCAGCATGCGGTTAGTTTACTATAAGGATACGAATCATGCTTAAGCGTGAATTAATTAACCAGGTTTCCGAGCAACTCGGCGACTATTATAAACAAGACATTACACAGGCGGTTGAAATAATACTTGAGGAAATATCCCAGGCATTGACAGAGGGACGGCGTGTTGAAATCAGAGGGTTTGGAAGTTTTTCGGTGCGCACTCGTAAACCACGCACCACTAAAAATCCGAAAACCGGCAAGATGATGGATATTCCAGCGCGCAAGACGCTGCATTTCACCATGAGTAAGTCGTTGAAGGAAATGTTGATCGACGAAGCTGAATAATGGTTTTTGTCGGTGAGTTGAAGACCGGATCCCAGGGGGTTCGGTCTTTTTTGTTTTGCGGGGTCGGGACAGTGGTGATCAGAGGAAGGGTTCGGTGTCACCCTTGCCGACACGCAGGATCTCCGGCTGGTCGGTCAGCAGAGAGATCACTGTGGAGGGCTGTGGAACAATTTCACCACTGTCGATGATGAGATCAACCTGTTTGCCGAAGAGTTCATCAACATCGTAGCTGTTGGTGATGGACTGTTCTTCGTCCTCAATGGTTGCACTGGTGTTGAGTAAGGGGTTTTCCAGGGCCTCGATGATGGCCAGGCAGACCGGGTGGTCAGGCACACGGATACCCACGGTCTTCTGCTTGGTTAACATGATCTTTGGCACGAGTTTGGTACCGGACAGAACAAAGGTGTACGGGCCCGGCAGATTTTTCCGCATCAGCCGATAGGCGGTGTTCCCCACATGGCCATAGTGGCTGATGTTTGTCAGTGAGGCACACATAAAGGTAAAGGGTTTATTTTTCGGGCGTCTTTTTATCTGATACACACGCTTGACAGCCTTCTGATTAAAGATGTCGCAGCCGATGCCGTACATGGTATCGGTCGGATAGCAGATGACACCGCCCTGCTGCAGGATTTCAACCGCCTGCGCAATGAGGCGCGGCTGAGGGTTGGACGGATTTATTGATACGATCTTAGCCATAGGTACAAAGGTCTGGTCAGGGTGGAGGCGGTCAGAAAAAATGATACACAAAAAAGCAACCGTTGCGGTGCTGATCTCAATGAACTGCATATTTAAGCAGGAAAGACCGTTAAAATCCAGTGATTTCTTTTATCTACCCGGGATGCCGCTGTAAATGAGCCGTAAAAACACAGGCTTTTGGCGCCCGGCCGATTTTTTTTTTGACCGGAATCTGTTCCGTTATTACTTTAGCAGGCAATACCGTATCCGGTCATTCTTCCAGACAAAAGACGAGATTAAACTGTAAAGATCCCGGGCCGGTCAGTCAGCCGGAACCCGGCTCAGCAAACCCGTTCACCACAATGGCAACCAGCCGCCTGATGCAGGTGAACGGGCAGACTATTTGTTTCCACTGCAGGAGAAAGTAAAAACTCATGTTGCAACATTCCATTCCCTTTGCGCTCACCTTTGACGATGTTCTCCTTGTGCCGGGAGCCTCCGAGGTTTTACCATCGGAGGTGTCGCTCAAAACCCGTTTAACCGATACCATTGATTTGCAGGCTCCACTGCTCAGTGCAGCCATGGATACAGTGACCGAACACCAGACCGCCATTGCCATGGCCAGGGAAGGCGGCATCGGCATTATCCATAAGAACATGAGTATCGAACAACAGGCCAGGGAGGTTGAACGGGTCAAGAAATCAGAATCCGGTATGATCGATGACCCCATCACGGTTACTCCTCACCAAAGCGTTGCTGAAGTACAGCAGATCATGCGCACCTACCGTATTTCCGGCCTGCCGGTCATTGACGGTGACAAACTGGTGGGCATTGTCACCAACCGTGACCTTCGTTTTGTTTCAGATGACGGCCTCAGGGTCAGCGATGTGATGACCAGTAAAAAACTGGTCACCGCACCAGTGGGCATAGATCTGCCGCACAGCAAGGCCCTGCTCCATGAGCACCGTATTGAAAAACTGCTGATCGTTGATGATGACGGCCGGCTCAAAGGGCTGATCACCATTAAAGATATTGAAAAGATCAGACAGTATCCCAATGCCGCCAAAGACACCATGGGCCGTCTGCTGGCCGGTGCCGCCCTCGGCATCGGGCCGGATCTGCTCGTGCGGGCCGAGGCGCTGGTCAGGGCCAAGGTGGATGTGGTTGTGCTCGACTCGGCGCACGGTCATTCTGCCGGTATTCTTGAGGCACTTCGCAAACTGAAGTCGAGTTTTCCTTCCCTGTCGGTGATCGCCGGCAACATTGCCACCGGCGAGGCGGCCGAAGCGCTGATCAAGGCCGGTGCCAACGGTGTCAAGGTCGGTGTCGGGCCGGGATCAATCTGCACCACCCGCATCGTGGCCGGTGTCGGTGTGCCGCAGCTCAGTGCCTTGCACGACTGTGTGCAGGCTGCCTCCAAAAAGGGCATTCCGGTGATAGCAGACGGTGGTATCAAGTTTTCCGGTGATATCTGCAAGGCCATTGGTATAGGTGCCCACTCGGTCATGGTCGGCTCGCTCTTTGCCGGTACGGACGAAACCCCGGGCGAGACGTTTCTGTATCAGGGGCGTAAGTACAAGGGGTACCGGGGCATGGGTTCGATCGGTGCCATGAAAGATGGTTCCGGTGACCGGTATTTCCAGGATCAGAGCAGCAAGCTGGTGCCGGAGGGTATTGAGGGCAAGGTGCCGTACCGTGGGCCGATTTCAGAGATGGTCTATCAGTTGCTCGGTGGTTTGCGCTCCGGCATGGGCTATACCGGTGCAGCCACCATTGAGGAGCTGCATCAGAAAGCCCAATTTGTCCAGATCTCCACCGCTGGACTACGCGAATCACACGTGCACGATGTTATCATCACCAAAGAAGCACCCAACTATCGAACTGAAAGTCTCTAACATCTTGTCAACCACAGACTGAGCAACAGCCATGTCCACTCATGCCCAGAAAATAATTATCCTTGATTTCGGTTCGCAGACCACGCAGCTGATCGCCCGCCGTATCCGCGAACAGAAGGTGTACAGTGAAATTCACCCCTATACCCTGCCGCTTGCTGAGCTTAGGGCCATGCAGCCCACCGGTATCATCCTCTCCGGCAGTCCGGCCAGTGTGCATGACGAGGATGCGCCGTTCAGTGATGCGGGTATCTACGAGCTCGGGGTGCCTGTTCTCGGCATCTGCTACGGTGCCCAGCTGATGACCGTGCAACTGGGCGGGCAGGTGGAACGTGCTGATAAACAGGAGTTCGGCAAGGCCAGGCTCACAGTGGAGTACACCGGCGGGTTGTTTGCCGGCCTGGAGATTGCCCCGGCCCGTTTTCAGGTATGGATGAGCCACAGCGACCGGATTAAGGAACCTGCCCCGGGTTTTGCCGTCACCGCCACCAGCCCGGACTCACCCTGTGCCGCCCTGCGGCATCTGGAAAAGCCCTTTGTTGCCATCCAGTTTCATCCTGAGGTTGTCCATACCCTGATCGGCACTGATGTACTGCGCAACTTTATCTTCGGTCTCTGCGGATGTCGGCCGGAGTGGACCATGCAGTCCTTTATCGAGGACACAGTGGCGGAAATTCGTGCCCGGGTGGGTGATGATCAGGTGATCTGCGCCCTGTCCGGCGGTGTGGACTCTTCGGTGGTGGCGGCCCTGGTGCATCGTGCCATTGGTGATCAGCTTACCTGTATTTATGTTGATACCGGGCTGATGCGCACCGGCGAATCGGCAAGTGTGCTTCGCTTCTTCCGGGAAAAAACGAGCCTGCAGGTCATTGATGTCAACGGCACCGAGTTTTTCCTCTCCTCTCTGGAGGGTATTGCCGATCCGGAGGAGAAGCGGAAACGCATCGGCTACGGCTTTATTGAAATTTTCGAGGCTGAGGCCAGAAAACTGGCAAACGTGCGCTATCTTGCCCAGGGAACCCTCTATCCGGATGTGATCGAGTCGGTGTCCTTCCGGGGCAAGGCACCCATCAAATCGCACCACAACGTCGGCGGCCTGCCCGAGCGGATGCAGCTTGATCTGATCGAGCCCCTGCGCGAACTCTTCAAAGACGAGGTGCGTGAGCTGGGGCTGGAACTGGGGCTGCCCGAGGAGGCGATCTACCGCCAGCCCTTCCCCGGACCGGGCCTGGGTATCCGCATCATGGGGCCGGTCACTGCCCAGCGGCTGGACATCCTCCGCCGGGCCGATGCCATTGTGCTGGAAGAGATGAAGGACAGCGGCTGGTACCGCAAGGTGTGGCAGTCCTTTGCCGTGCTTTTGCCCATTCAGACCGTGGGAGTCATGGGCGACAGCCGGACCTACGAGCATGTGATTGCGCTTCGGGCGGTGGACAGCCGCGATGCCATGACCGCAGACTGGTCGCAGCTGCCCTACGAGCTGCTCGGCCGTATCTCAAACCGCATCATCAACGAGGTACGCGGCGTCAACCGGGTGGTGTACGATATCTCGTCCAAACCGCCGGCCACCATCGAGTGGGAGTGATTGCGCCCTAAGCCTTCATTACCTCTCATCAGCCCCAGGAGTAGAAAAGCCCATGTTGACATGGGCTTTTTTGTTTTTGTGGGTAGCATCATCCAACATCATCCAACAATGCCTGGCAGCATTGAACTTGAGATTTCCGAGGCAGGTTTCGCGACCCATCTTTTACGAGCTGACTGCGACATACGGACAATCCAAACGATGCTGGGGCATACCGATGTGAGAACAACGATGATGTATACCTACTGCATACCGAGCAAGACGGCAAAAGAGGCAAAAAACCCATTGGATTTTTAAGCATCATTTCACTGTGAAATAATAAATTTGGTATGTTTTTTGCTTTTATCGTTAACAACACTATTGAGTGTATTAGCTGGACGATTCCGTCCAGCTAATACCTTGTTATGCCAAAAAAAGAATGGGCATTAATAATGGTACTTAAAGAACAAGATGAAAGAAAAAACAGTAAAATTGCTAAAACTAAAAATTGAAAAACTCACTTGGCTCTCATCAAGTTTGTTTTGGATTATTTCGGCTATAGTAGCCCTAAATAAACAACGTCCTTTAATAGCCATTGTACTTGCTATGATTGGTATAGCGATGTGGAAAGGAGAAGTCAAAGAAAGATGGAGGAGACTATCAGAGGCGGAAGATTTTGTAAGAAATAAATGGAAATGAGCTTTTATCCTGAAATTTATTTTCATACAAAGCAGTCCATAATAGCAAAAAGGATTTATGCATAATCAGCAGGTAGAGCTAACTTTGAGAATGGGGCAGAGTTAGAATCTGCAAGCTCCAGATTCGGAAATTCACTCAAGTCGTTATGTTCATGAGATATATGGAAAATATCATATTAGCACTACTCAGTTCGATCAGTAGTGTTAGCTTGGCTGCTTTAATAATGTATTTAGGCCGTAATTGGTTGTTAGAAAGGCTAAAAGCTTCTGTTAAGCATGAATATGACATAAAACTTGAGAGCTTCAAATCTCAAATCACAAGACGTGAAAAAGCATATGAAGAGATTATTGTAGCTCTATATGACATGATTAAATACTTCCGAATACATAAAGAAGACTATGGGCAAGGTACTGGATTATCTGATGAACGAGAACGGGAATTACTTCAAAAATATATAAGAGCTTCATCTTCATTAAATAAAGCTACTGACATAGGTGCTTTCTATATATCACAAGAAGCTATTGATATTCTACAAGAATTAAGAAGAAGGGAACAGTTTGATTACTTTAATGAACCCAGATTTGAATTCTATGAGCAAGAATATCAAGAACACGATAAAGCATTAAAAGAACTTGTTGAAGTTGCAAAGCGAGACCTTAAAAGAACATAACCAGTCATTTCACCGGAAAAAAAGAGATACGGGGATTGGGGTACTCTCCGTCACGCATCAAGTATTTTGGTATTAATCAGTACATAAATCACCGAACATTTCGGTGTATTTGATGATAGGATGGCGAAAGAATCCCTTCACCTTATCCGTGAGCTTTTAAAGCGATTGCATGATGGTGGCAACTCGTTCTTGGAATTCTTTTTTGCCGCCATGCGACATGCGCCCTATGTTATGGTTTTTCAAATAGTTCCATACAAGTTCATCGGGGTTCAGCTCGGGGGAATAGGGCGGCAAGTGGAAGAGTCTCAATTTACC
Source organism: Desulfobulbus oligotrophicus (assembly GCF_016446285.1). Lineage (NCBI taxonomy): Bacteria > Pseudomonadati > Thermodesulfobacteriota > Desulfobulbia > Desulfobulbales > Desulfobulbaceae > Desulfobulbus > Desulfobulbus oligotrophicus. Next base: position 254,519 of record NZ_CP054140.1, on the reverse strand, counting down.
TTTTGTATTTCGGACAAACTCTCGAACTTTCTCCGAGCGATGAACGGAATGATTGTCGACAATCAAAAAGACAGGTGCCGTGGCATTGGCAATCAATCGGTCGAGGAATTCACAAAACACTTCGGAGTTCACTGTTTTCTCCGTAGCCATAAACCGCAGCTCCCCTTTGGGGCTGATCGCGGAGAGCACATTCACCTTGAAACGGGCACCGGTCGTTGCAACCACCGGTGTCTTCCCCTTAGGAGCCCAGGTGGTTCCGGAATGATAGTCAGATCGAACAGAGGCCTCGTCTCCAAAATAGATAGCAGCACCTTCCTGCTTGGCCAGTTTTTTGATCGCAGGAAAATCCTTGGCCATCCAGTCGACGACAAGCGTCTGGTCCTGTTGATAGGCGCGATGGATCGGACGTTGCGGGCTCAGGCCCAGTTTGTGCAGCAATCGGCCAACAGAGACATCGCTCAATCGAACACTGAACTCCCGGCTGATCAGTTCTCGCACCATACTCCTTGTCCAAAGCGCAAAGGGAAATTTCACTTGTCGAGGATCCTTGCCGACAACCAAGCGATAGATTTTCTGCAAATCCTTGCCGGCCAGCTTCGAAGGGCGGCCACTCGCCTTGCTGCTCCTCAGTGCCTCGATTCCTCCTTCTCGATACTTGGCAATCCATTCGTAGATGCGAGGTCGAGTAAGACCCAACGCCTTGATGACAACTTCGGGGCTCTCGCCCGCTTCAACACGCTTCACAGCACGTATGCGGATCTCTTCAAGGGCCTTGCGATTTATTTTACGTCCATCGAATTCGTTCGTGAGCAGAATATACCATGTGTCCGCTAATTTATGAACTTGTTAATATTACAAGACATACCGGCAATTCCAGGAACAAAAGAATGTAGACGATATCACCTGCATGAATCGCAAGTTCAGAGCGCGTTGAAAAGAGCCGCACGGATGGCAAAACTCACTAAGCGCGTTAAATCGCACACTTTTCGCCACAGTTTCGCGACCCATCTTTTACAAGCTGACTGCGACATACGGACAATCCAAACGATGCTGGGGCACACCGATATGAGAACAACGATGATGTATACCCACTGCATACCGGACAGGACGGCAAAAGAGGCAAAAAACCCATTGGATTTTTAAGCATTATTTCACCGTGAAATATAATAGATTTAGCATGTTTTTGTGCTATTATCGTTAACAACACTATTGAGTGTATTAGCTGGACGATCCCGTCCAGCTAATACCTTGTTGGGCCTCAATAATCCTTGCATCGAAATCCCCTTCCGTTCTGGAGTCACTGATGAAGTCACTAGAGACGTTGCTTAAGTACTTTCCAACGGGAACAACAGAAGGAGAGCGGCACATTCTGCGAAAAGCCTTCGTTCAACTTGATGAGTACGCTGACATTATTTCACCTCCGCCATTCAGTCCGCGCGTATTGATCGGCAAGAAGGGTAGTGGAAAGAGCGCAATCATCGACTTCTCAATGGCGGTCTTTAAGTTAACAAGTGTGCCTGCTGTTCAACTAAAACCGCTCGATCTTGAACTCGGCGCTATTCCTGAGACGGCCTCCGTTGGTGAGGTGACCCGCATAGCATTCCAGGAGTTGTCTCGGACAATTGCCAGAACCCTCGGCTCGTCGGTTTCCGGTCTAGTGTCGGAACAAGATAAGGTTCTCTATGAAGAAGCTGTTACTGCTGGTCTTCGTGACCGCAACACAGTGGACAAGCTCGCCCATTTGCTGCCAAAGCTCGCAAAGCCATTGACTGAGGTCGATATTTCATCGCTCCTACCGACCACATCTGTTGCTAACCGCAATCAGCTATTGAAGGCCATCAAGAGCAACTTAGAAGAATCACAATCTGGCTTCTATCTATTCATTGATGACACAGACCAAGTTGCCGCACCCGATAGGCCGGGACACTTGAATCGAATTTGGGGATTCTTGTTAGCCGCCAGAGAGCTTGCACAGAAGATCGAGCAGCTTCGTTGCGTGATTTCGCTTCGCGAAGAGGTTTGGCGTCGCATTACGAGTGATCGCGCTGGCCAGAGAGATCAAACAGACCACTTTGCCGGGCTCGTCAGGTTCCTTAGTCCCACACGCACCCACATTCACAAAATTATTGAAAGGCGTATTGAGTTGGCAGCTCGTGAGCTTGCACCTAATTCATCAGAGACGTGGAAACTATTTTTCGAGCCTGAGAATCCTCTAATACCGACCACAGACCAGCGAAGTAGTTGGCCAGATCTCATAGTAGTTCGGTCAAGAGAGCGTCCACGCGATGCAGTCCAACTTGTGAATGCATTGGCTCAAGTTGCGAATACTGCCGGGTTTGGGAAGATTCCTGATGATCTCTTTGCAAAAGAAATGATCGAGTTCTCTAAGCAACGAGTATCGCTCCTTGCCCAAGAATCAGAGTTTGATTGCCCTCAGATTGAACAAGTCATTCGAACCTTCTCTGATCTTGAATACGATCACGGCTCGTTCAAGGCCAAGTCAGAGACTATTAAGGATCACTTGCTCCGCAACGGCGCGAACTTTGGTCTTCAACTGTTCGGTCGGTCGCTAAAACCAGGAGATGAGGACGACGCCTTTCAGTTATGGAAGTACCTATTTGACGTTGGCTTCCTGAATGCGCGCGTGGCTGACACTAGGGAGAGGGACGGCTACCGACATGTATATCCTCGGGAGGACCCAAACTACGTTTCAAAGTCCCGATGGAATGATATGCAGGCTACGGCATGGGAAATTGGGCCGTCTTACAGGGACTTTTTAATCAGTCTCCAACAGGAACATGCTGCTCGCACTGGACTACCACCCAAGATACGCAAGAGGCGATAAGCACGTGAGGCCCAACCCGGCAGTCCACACGGAGAAAACCAGGAAAACCAGGGACACTTCCCATATTATCTATAGCGAGCTATCAGCTTTGTAGCATTATCCGCACCATGCCAGGAATTGCACGCATTATAGTGGTTGGCTATCCGCATCCATATCACACAGCGCGGTAATAATCGCGTCACCGTCTTTTTCGATGACGAGGACCGACAGACGTATTTGAAGGTATTAGCAGTGGCTCGCTCATCGAGCGTAATCCATTGAAGGCCGGTTTGGCGGTGAGTGCGGAGACATATTGCTGGTCCAGCGCCAAAGCCCACATTATCGGAATAAACGAGCCCCTGCCGGATGCAACGCCGTGGTTCTCTCCTCAGCAGCGGAGCGCGTATGCAGCTTTTGTCAGAGAAGAAGATGAAGAAACTGATAATGCCATCCGCTTGGCTACCCGAACCGGGGAGGCCACGCACAAAAACAGGGAAGTGTCCCTAGTTTTTCTCATCAGTCCAAGGAGTATAAAAGCCCATGTGTACATGGGCTTTTTTGTGCTTTGCGGGTAGCATCATCCAACAATGCCTGGCAGCAAAAAATGTTGCTGCTGATGCATAGGCCTTACAGCGGGAACAGTAACGGCAGCACACTGACGCAGATCAGCAGTACAATCACGGTGAAAGGCACACCGATGCGGATGAAATCAATGAAGCGGTAGTTGCCGGGACCGAGTACCAGGGTGTTCACTGGTGACGATATCGGCGTCATGAAAGCGGCGGAGGCGGCGAGCGCGATCGTCATTGCGAACGGATAAGGGGATACACCAAGCTGCTGCGCCACACCGATGCCGATCGGCGCCATCAGCACCGCGGTGGCGGTGTTGGAGACAAAAAGTCCGACCACTGCGGTGAGCACGAACAGGGAGGCCATCACCACTCGCGGCGAAGCCTCGCCGGTGAAGCCGAGCAGGGCGGACACGAAAAAGTCGATGCCGCCGGTTTTTTGCAGTGCCAGGGCAAAGGGGAGCATGCCGATGATCAGGATCAGGCTCTGCCAGTGAATCGAGCGGTAGGCGCTCTCCATGTCGATGCAGCGGAAGGCACCCATCAGCATGCAGCCGACCAGCGCAGCGATGACGTTGGGCACTATGCCGCTGATCATCAGCCCGACGGTTATCGCCAGACTGAGCAGGGCGAATGGAGCCTGCTGTGCGGCAGGAGCGGCTTCGTCGATCTCTGCCGGCAGATTGAGCACGAGAAAGTCGTGCGACTGGGTGTGCAACAGGCGGATCGCCTTCCAGGTGCCGGCGACCAGCAGCGTATCACCCGGTTTCAATTTTTCTTGCAGCAGGTTGTCGCTCAGCGGCTGGCCGCTGCGGCGCAGGCCCATGACGTTAAGACCGTGCTGCGAGCGTATGCGCGACTCGAGGATCGACTTGCCGATCAGGATGGAGTCGGGGGGGACGAGGAGTTCGGCAAGACCGAGTTCGTGCGACAGATCGTTTCTGAGTCCGCAATCCTGCAACTGCATGTCGGCGACGAAGCGCTCGATGTCAGGCTCGCCGTCGGCGAAATCGGCGAGGATGATATCGCCGGCGAGTATTTCGCGGTTGACCGCAGGCGTCAGCATGACACGGCGAAACTGGCGCTGGCGTTCAATGGAGACGATGTTCGCGCCGTAACGCGTGCGCAGTTCCAGCTCGCCCAGGGTGTGGCCGACCATCGGCGAATCGTGAGAAATCAGCAGGCGGCGGGAGCGTCCGAGAAGCTGGTAGTCCTGCGCCAGATCACGTAGCCGACGACGCTTGCCCGACGGCGCGCTCTTTTCCGGTTTGTTCGCCAGCCAGCGCCGCGTCAGTAGCATGTAGCCGATGCTGGCCATGAGCACGACAACGCCTGTTGGAGTGAAGTCGAAGAAGGCGAACCCCGGGTATCCGGCACGGGCGAGCTCGCCATTGACCACCAGGTTGGGCGGCGTCCCGACCAGGGTCAGCATGCCGCTCATCAGACCGGCAAAGCAAAGCGGCATCATCAGTCGGCTGGGGGAGACTCCGATACGTGTCGCGACACTCAAAGTGACCGGGATGAAAATGGCCACCACGCCGGTGGAACTCATCACCGAACCGAGGCCGGCGACCGCCAGCATCAACAGCACCAGCAGCCGCGTCTCGCTGTTGCCGGCTTTTGTGACCAGCCAATCGCCCACACGAAAGGCGATACCGGTGCGCACCAGGCTTTCGCCAATGACAAAGAAGGAGGCGATCAGGATCACGCTCGGCTCGCTGAAACCGGCCAGCGCTTCACTGACATCAAGCGTGCCGCTCAACACGAGGGCGAGCAGGGCAAGAAGGGCGACCGCGTCCATGCGCGGGCGATTGGCGATGAAGGCGACGACGCAGGCGGCCAGCAAGCCGAGGACCCAGAGCATTTCGGTATTCATGTTGATCTTGTCACTATGTACGCCGGCCAACGCTGTGGAGTGCGGACGGCTGGTGTGTTTGAAAAATTTCGGTCGTTGTGCTGCAGAGAACTGCCATATTTCCTCCGCATGTATCTTTAGCAGGGAGATGCATGAGGGGCACCCGAATAAACGAAAGGAAAAAAGTGCGAGCATACCTATAATTCCCTGATGACGCAAGCCCGCTCGCGCAGAGCGCCACTCATCTCTCATCCGCACATCTCTGCATCCTTCAGGAATCGCCCAAACACCCGCTGCCAGCCCGGCACATCGAGCGGACTCGCCACCGAACTGCGCATCTCTTTGATGACATGGGTGGAGATAGTTGAAAAACCAATTGGCGGTGGTGAGCGAACTCCATGAACAAGATGTGGCAACAGGCTATGCCGGAGTAATTCTTGTCGGTTCATTCGAAAAGAAGTATCCGTTTGTTGTAAAAGATTTCATCCGCAATGGTTGCTGCCACAAAAAGGAACTGACCCCGATTCCAGGAACAAAAGAATGGAGACGATATCACCTGCATGAATCGCACGTTCAGGGCGCGTTGAAAAGAGCCGCCCGGATGGCAAAACTTACTAAGCGGGTCAAATCGCACACTTTTCGCCACAGTTTCGCGACCCATCTTTTACAAGCTGACTACGATATACGGACAATCCAAACGATGCTGGGACACACCGATGTGAGAACAACGATGATGTATACCCACTGCATACCAGGCAAGACGGCAAAAGAGGCAAAAAGCCCATTGGATTTTTAAGCATCATTTCATTCTGAAATATAATAAATTTGACATGTTTTTGTGCTATTATCGTTAACAAGACCATTGAGTGTATTAGCTGGTCGTCCTTGAAAAAGCCTTTTTTCATATTGCCGGGGCGATCGCTCCGGCACCCTTTTTTTGCCCATCGAAGCGGCACCAGAGGACCAAAAGCAATCCGGTAAAAAGAAGAAACAACCTTTCCCTCAACTTCTTGAGGATAAGACGGATATTGTGCCCTGCTCCACAGAGCAGGGCATTGATTTTATCGCCCAACTCACCCAGCAGGTAATTGCGTCCAAGCTTGCCATCCGCCTTCATATGGCCGATCACCGGCTCAACGGCGCTGCGTCTCTTGAGTTCCTTCTTCATCTGCGGTGTCATTCCCCGCCTGCGACCGGAGATCAACACCTGGGGTTCTTTGATCTTGTGACCACGGTAGCCCCGGTCGACAAAACTGCGTTGAACGGTGCAGCCGGTGATCCGCTGCACCTGCTCAATGGCCCTGCCCAGGGTGTGGCCATCATAGGGATTGCCAGGTTCAGCCAACATGCCCACCACGAAGTTGTCTCGATTGGTGGTGGCCACGCTCACCTTGACCCCGAACTCGTACTTCTTGTGTGCCTTGCCCTTGGCAATGCATTCGACTTCCGGTGCATGCAGGCTGTAGAGCTTGTTCTTGTCCTGTTTCTGCTGCGTCAACAACCGCTCAGCCAGGGCAAGCTCGGGAAGAAGCACTGGGCCAAGCGCCTGCTGCCCTTCGATCTTGCGCACAATGTCCCGATACACCCTGCCCAGATAGGTCTTCAGCCGTTTTACCTCCCGACGGGCTCTTCGGGTTTGGCGGGCGTGAAAATACCGGCCGGCCTTTAACAAGGCCTGACGTCCAAGACGGGAGTAACTCTGCCGAAGACGAATGCCCCAAACCGCAGCCAACTTGACCAGTCGTTCCCGACTGCGGTTGTACAATCGTGAATCGGTCGGAAACGCCACCGCCTTTTCCTGAACAGTCGTATCAACAATCACTCGCTCCAAACTGGTCGGCGCAACCGCTCCGCTTGTCAACCCCGCCTTTATCGTGAGCTGCAGGATCAATTCCGATCCCTGCTCACCTATCCTCTTTCGCCAGCGACTCAACGAAGACGGATCGATCGGCAGTTCATGACAAAAGTACTCTTCCCCGCAGAAATATTGATGGTACGGGTTCTCCACCCACCGCCGTACCGTCTCTTCGTCTGACGTGTTGAACGCATGGCTCAGATAGGTCAGGCCTACGAGCAAACGAATCGGGAGCCCCGGCCGGCCTTCCTCAGAGTACAGCTTGCCAAACTCGCTTTCAAACACTCCCCAGTCGATCAGCCCACTCAGCCGGTACAACTCATGACGATGATTGAGAATGCTCTCCAAACGGTTGCGGAACATGTCCAACTGGGGGCTGGAAATCTGCTTCTTCGGCTGCATCGAAAATCACCAGAAATTGAAGGGGAAAAGTGCAATATCCTGCAATTTACAGTGCTATATTTTTCAATTTTTATCCATATATTCCAACTCGTTGAGAGTTTTTCATGGCCGACTAGCTGGACGATTCCGCCCAGCTAATACCTTGTTAGGCTTAATTCGGGATCGTCATGACATTTGAACCAGAAAAAACCAAGCTTCGCCTTGATGGCCGCTGGCACCTCGAGGAGCTATCAGATGTCACAAAGGACTACATCCAGATGTACGGCTTCATTTATTCGCTGCTTCCGAATCTGCCTGCAGCACGGCGAGAAGAGGTCGACTACATCTATGGCAAGTTCCCTTGGCGCGGCGGCTATAGCACGGTCAATTTTTTCAATCAACTCTTCCACAAGATTCCGACGAAGCTGCGGCCGGAGATTCAACGCATTCGCTATGCATCGCCTGGTTTCATAGAACTCCAGGAGCTACTGGTCGTCGCAGTTGGAATTGCGGCCATCGTCAAAGCAGTTTGCTCGTCAATCAACATGGCGCACGAAACCTATCGAAACATACAGAAGGGCTGCGCCGAAAGGAAGTTGACCAAGATCGACATATCCAACAAGGAGTTGGAACTGACGCAGTGTCAACTCGCGTTTTGCGAGACTCAGTCCGAGAAGCTCCAGAACATCTTCAAGCTGTCCGCCGAGCAAATTGCTGCCCTTGATCTCAAGACCCAGAGTAACCCAGCGATGAAGCTCAAGATTTTGTTGTCTGTTTATCGTCGTGTTGAGCCGCTAGCCAAACAGCAAGCAAATGGCAAGCTCAAGGTCACTGCCGAGAAGAGCGATGAAACCTAACCCTTCGCTGCAAGCGACCGCCTTCGGCGGCGCCTGAGCTCAAACGTTAGCCCTTAATCGGTATCAGTCTGCTACCTTGGAGAAGTAAGAAGTGAAACACAAGAAAAGTGTAGCTCTCGTCATCTTTGTCGTAGTAGCCATCATCAGTTACACACAATTGACGTTTTTTGTCATCCCTCCCATTGGCGCGTTACCGGAAGGCAAGACGGTCCTCATCGTTCGGTTGAACAAAACCGAATTCATCGACAGTCCCGATGCGATGTGCGAAAGGATACAGGGGGGGTGTCAGTCTATTGTGTAGGGGCATGGTGATGAGCGCTGTTCTTGATAGGGCAACTATATTGGCCAGGCTTCCGTATAGTTCGTGGCTCTATAGCATTTCCACTGGTGGCAAGACATACAATCGTTAATTTAGAGGGTAGTATGGAGGTTCTAATTATTGCAGTTCTTATTGGTCTCATTCCGGCCACAATTGCGAAGGGCAAAGGCAAGTTTTTGGGTCTATGGTGGCTATACGGCGCCGCGCTCTTCATAGTCGCATTGCCGCACGCTCTCATCATGAAGGCCGACAACGCCGCTATCGAGCAGCAACAAATCGCCGAAGGTATGAAAAAATGTCCGCACTGTGCAGAACTCATTAAGCCCGATGCCAAAGTGTGCCGTTACTGTGGTCGAGATGTAGCAATTGAGGGTTAATTGAAAGTTAGCTGTAGGAATCATGGGGCAAATCGCAACCGTCATGTCAATTAAAAATCAGCGCTTCCAATCACCCATTGGCTAACAAGGCGCTGCACCTGACCGCCATCCTGCGGATTCGCCGCATACTGCCAGCCGGTGAGCTGGGGCGTTAGGTCACAAGAAGGAGATTCAGTGACAACTGTAGGTACGTGTGCACTCTGTCGAACACCCGCATCGATATTGCTTAAATCACACATCATCCCTGAATTTTTCTACAAACGCGTATACACAAAAACTCACAAATTCACCGCTATTGCACTCGACGAGGAAGAGCGACTGGCCATTGAACAAAAGGGATACCGTGAAAATTTACTTTGCGCCGTCTGCGAGACAAAGCTCTCAAAATGGGAGGGGGAACTGAGTCGGTTTGTGGCTCAAGTTATATCTGATAGTTACACGACCTGCAGCACGACCCAAGTGGGTACCGTCACGGTGGTAAATGGAGTGAACTACAGCAGCGTGAAGATGGCGATGCTCTCGATCTTTTGGCGAATGAGCATAGCTCAGCACAATCTTTTTTCCTTGTATAAACTTGGCCCGTATGAAGAAGATTTTCGGAACTTGCTAGACCAGCATATAGTCCCTGCGGGCACAGAGTTTCCAATCCTCCTATCAAAAGGAACATTGGACGGAAAATTTCTTCCCGGCATTCTCTTTCCGATGGGTCGTGGGAGATATGGAGACCATTTTATCATGCAGTCCGTTGTTTTGAACGGCATTGTGTTTGACTGCTTTATGACCCGTACGCGCACCATTCCGAACGAAATCGTGAACTTTTCACTTCAACCCAACGGTCGAGTTCTCATTCCTAGCAAGTCATACGAGCAACTTGGGGTAAACATTGATGAGTTCTCACAGAGAATCAGGAACCCAGATGTTAAGAAATTTTATCAAAAGTACTTATAGAGATACGTGTGCGGTGACGCTGCGGCTTAACAGGTCGCTCCAGCGGACGGCTTCGCCGCCCGTTGAGCTAAATCGTTATGTAAATGAAGATGATGGTGTCATAGATGACAAGGCCAAACTGATAGGAAAGATTATGGAAAGATTATTAAATTCAGTTGGTAAAATGTGTTTCGTTGAATATTTCGAAAAATTCAAGGACAACAATATTGAGTACTCAGATTTAGTAAACATTATCCATGATGAAAAAGGGTATTCATTAAAAGCCTGTCAAACCAGAGTCTCGAAAGCAAGAAAAATCATCATCAGTGGAAGTACATGCGAGGCTCTGAAAACAATCATAAAAGCTCAAAAGTGGACGAAAGAACAAGATCTAGAGCCTTCAACTTTTTGAAGAAAACTGCTATTAAAATAATTACATAATGATCTTGCCCGTTGTTGAAGGACATCCTGTTAAGCTGCTTGAGCCTCACTTGGTATCGATAAGGACAGATGAGCTTTTCACGATTTTGCGCACACTTGATGGTGATTACCCAGATCTGATCGAAGTTGGTCGTGCAAGACTGCAGATACCGAACACGTCAGCTGACCGCGCACTGCTTCAACGTCTCAAACAAGACGGTATTGTCAGCACGTATGACGAGCACAAGTCACAGCTCAAGGTCAACAGGAAACATAAATAGGGTAGGTACCAGCCTTTTTCAGAACTGCAGCTGAGCGCGGAGCAGGAAGATGTCCGGGGTGGCATGAGTATTTTGACCACCTGCGCTATCGGCTCACAGGTACTCGAACAGCCGTCAATTGTGTGTACCCCGCCTGTGCTGTACGACAGCCTGTCACTTCGGATGCGTCTGTCAGGTACGAGTGCGCCGGAAATCACCATCTTGAGAGCAGAGTGTCTTGGCGTTCAGCCCTGCTGCGCTGTGTGTAAAAGCAATATTGTCGTGTTGATAATCCGCAGCAGACCGTCTATAATCGACCCCTTTGTCGGTACGTGACCGTCTTTGCCGAGCATTCTATTTTCTGTCCTCAGGTAGCAGCTCCTGTTATTGCGCCCCATGTCCTCTTCGCCCGTTCGTCTGTCATCCCCGACATATCGCCCCGACATCGACGGGTTGCGCGCGGTTGCCGTGATACCGGTGGTTCTCTTTCATGCCTTTCCGGATTGCCTCAGAGGCGGCTTCATCGGCGTTGATATATTTTTTGTCATCTCCGGTTTTCTTATCTCAACCATCCTGTTCGAAAACTTGACCAGGGGTACCTTCAGCTTTACTGAATTTTATGCCCGTCGTATCAAGCGCATATTTCCAGCACTGCTGCTTGTCCTGCTGTTTTGCTGCCTGATCGGCTGGTTTGTACTGCTTGCCGACGAGTACAAACGGTTGGGCAGACATGTGGCTGCCGGTGCGGGGTTTGTTTCCAACTTTGTTCTGTGGAAAGAGGCCGGTTACTTTGATACCTCGGCAGAAACCAAGCCGCTTCTCCATCTGTGGAGTCTGGCCATTGAGGAGCAGTTTTACATCATCTGGCCGCTGTTGCTCCGGTTGTTCTGGAAACGAAAAAAAAGTGTTGTCGCTCTGACAGCTGTTGTTGTGGCTGTCTCGTTTACAGCCAACATGCTGGGGATTTATCGGGACATGTCCTTTGCCTTCTTCTCGCCGATCACCCGTTTCTGGGAGCTGCTGGCCGGTGGTGTACTCGCCTGGTACACCCTTTTTGTGAAACAGTCACCTGCTGGTGGGCAGACAGCGCTGTACCCGACGGAGGTGTCCGGTTCGGCTGCTGTTTCCATGCGGCCTGATTCCCGGGTTGTTGCCCACTGGCTCTCGCTGCTTGGTTTTGCGCTGCTGGTCTATGGATTTACAAGTATACATAAAGACGACAACTTTCCCGGCCTGTTGGCTGTTATCCCGGTGGCCGGTGCGGTGTTGCTGATTGCAGCCGGGCCCGGGGCATGGGTCAACCGCACCATCCTGGCCAATCCGCTTGCGGTTTGGGTGGGGTTGATCAGTTTTCCTCTGTATCTGTGGCACTGGCCGTTGCTTTCCTTTGCCAGGGTTATTGAGGGCGAAATCCCCAGGCTGAGCACGCGGCTGACAATGGTTGTTCTTGCTGTTGTGCTGAGCTGGCTGACCTACCGGTTTGTTGAACAGAGAGTGCGCTTTGGTCGACCTGCTGCTGGAAAGACGCCGGCTCTGGTCGTGCTGATGGTGCTCTTTGGCTGTATCGGTATCAGTACCGCCCAAAACAGCGGCTGGCCGTTTCGTTCGATCAATATCCTGAACAAGGAAATCGGTCAGGTGCAGCAGTACAACTGGAACAAAGATTACCGTCGGGGCACCTGTTTTCTTGATGCAACCCTTGAGACAAGCGATGCCTATGCCGACGTCTGTACCTCGGTCTCAACACCGGGGCGGCCGGTGGTCATGCTGTGGGGGGACTCACATGCCGCCGCTTTATACAAAGGGCTTGCCGTGCAGGCCGAGCGGCTGGCTTTTAACCTGTCTCAGTTGACAGCCAGCGGCTGCCCACCTATTTTTGACTGCACAGTGACGAACAGCCAACACTGTACGGAGTTGAACGCCTATGCCCGGCAAAAGATACAGGAGGTGCGGCCCGATATCCTCATCATGGCCGGGTACTGGTCCCTGTACGACGGTACCGACAAGTGGGATCAGTTGGATATGGGTATGCTGGCGCAGACCCTTGCTGTTGTCAAAGAGATCGGTATCGAAAAAATCATCGTTGTGGGTCATCTGCCCACCTACACTGTGAATCAGACCGATATGCTGAGAAAACGGTTTCAGGGCGACACGGTGAATACCCGCACCTACAGGCATTTCAAAAAGACAGCCATTGACGTCAATGCGGATATTGCCCGGATTGCCCGACAGGAAGGGGTGCAGTTCATCAATCCGCTGGATTTTTTATGCAACAGTCAGGGGTGTATGCTTTCGCTTGCCAATGACGCCATTGTTCCCCTGGCCTTTGACTACGGCCATTTAACCCCTGAGGGATCAACCTACCTGGTCGCCCAATTTTTTAAAGACAACCTGATCGGTCTGGCTGATGTGGTGCGTGGTGAGGCAACCGATCGCTGATACGGCAAGACCGGCTGCACCTGTCCGGGCGGCTCTTTGCACAACAGGTCGGGCCGTTTGAGCAGTGGTTGCTGTATACTCACCAGGGGTGTACATTTTTCTCCAACACACAGGCGAGACTTTGCCCGGAAATTTTTAACCACAGACATTTTTTATGCTTAAAACAGCTATCTACGTTGATGCGGAAAATATCAAGATGAGTGGCGGCTACGGTATGCGCTACGATGTGCTCGTTGATTTAGCCAACAGCATGCACTCCGTCATGGTGCGGGCCAACTGCTACCTGGCTGAAGATCTGGAGCGTACTAAAGCTGATCCGGAGTACCGGCAGAAGGTGCATGCCTACCACAACATCCTGCGCAACTGCGGCTTCAAGATCATCAAGAAGTATGTTCGCCGTTTTAAAGACGAAGACGGCAACATAACCACCAAGGCCAATGCGGATATGGATCTGGCCATTGATGCGCTGCTCCAGGCGCGCAATCTTGACCGGATCATTCTGCTCACCGGTGACGGTGACTTTTTACGGTTGATCGTGGCCTTGCAGAATACCGGCTGCCGGGTGGAGGTGATCGGCTTTCATAACGTGAACAAGGAGCTGCGCGAGGTGGCCGACTCCTACATCTCCGGGTTTTTGATTCCGGGCCTGCTGCCCATTGCCGGTGCCCAGGGCGAACAGGCCGATCAGTGGCAGCGGGGTACAGTGATCAACTTTAACCAGGATCGCGGTTTTGGTTTCTTTCGCTACTATCGGCTGGACAACAATGTACTGCAGTCTGAGACCGTGTTTTTTCATCTGTCCAAGTCAACCTTAACCTCGGATCACTACTTTCAGGAGCCGTACCGGATTTTTGAATTCCGGGTGGTTGAAAATCCGGCCAATAACAACCGCTCCGAAGCCTGGGATATACGCTTCATGAAGGAGGCCTGACCCCATGGATCTTTCGACAGCCGGCGTGCTGCTTGCCGGGGACATCGGGGCCACGAAAACCACCCTGGGCCTTTTTGCACCCTCCGGCGCTGTACCGGGCCCGCCGTTGCGACAGCAGACCTACCGCAATGCAGAGGCGGCTTGTTTTGATGAGCTGCTGCGCAGTTTTTTAGATAGCAATGGGTTGCAACCGGTTTCTGCCTGTTTCGGGGTGGCCGGTCCGGTGATCGAAAACACCGTGCACATGACCAACCTGAACTGGGTTGTTGACGGGCCGGGCCTGCAGACCCGTTTTGGCTGGCAGCGGGTGGTGCTTGTCAATGATCTGGTGGCAACCGCCATGGGCGTACCGCACCTGGCATCAACCGATGTGCGGGTGATCAACCAGGGCAAGCGCCGAAAAGGTTCGGCAGTGGCGGTACTGGCCCCGGGCAGCGGACTGGGCGAAGCCTTTCTTGTCTTTCCCGAAGGCCGAGTGTTTGCCTGTGCCTCTGAAGGCGGGCATGCCAGTTTCGGACCCCGGAATGACGAACAGATGGAACTGCTCAGTTTTTTACAGCAGCACCATGCCCATGTTTCCGTGGAGATGGTCTGCTCCGGCATGGCGGTTCCCGAACTCTTCACCTTTCTGGCCGAGCGCATGCAGGTACCGCTGTGGCTGCAGCAGGAGTTGGCCGAAGCTGCCGACAAGACACCGGTGATCGTGCAGGCGGCCCTGGCAGCCCGTCGGGGTGAGGCGGTCTGTGACATTGCTGTGCATACTCTCCGGCTGCTCACCGACATCCTTGCCGATGAGGCGGCCAACCTTGCCCTCAAAACCCTGGCCTTGGGAGGGGTGTACATCGGCGGCGGTTTTGCCGCGAGAGTTGAGCCGTTTCTTGAGCCGCAACGGTTCATGCGCATCTTTTGCCGCGGCAGGTATCAGGCAATGCTCGGGGATATCCCGGTTGCCCTCATCACCAATCCGCAGACCGCCCTTGTCGGAGCCGCAGCCTGTGCGATTCAGGCTGCATCAGACGATCCGGCACATCCCGGCCGGCTTCCGGACAAAGATACCTTTTCCGCCTCTGCCTGAATGGGGCCTTATGTCATCTTTTGCCATCTCCCAGATCCTTGTTGGTGTTGCCATCTGTTTTGATCTGCTGTCCTTCCAGTTTAAGCAGCGGCAGCAGATCATCGCCTGTCTGATTGTCTCCTGTCTGTTCATTGCCGTGCATTTTGCCCTGCTTGGTTACTGGACCGCCACCGGGCTTGCCGCCCTTGCCGCGATTCGTTTCCTGGCCAGTTATTACACCACTGCCAGGCCGGTGATGTTCTTTTTCATTGGCGCAACACTGCTGGTTGCCGGGTTTACTTTTCAGGGAATGCTGAGTGTGCTGAGCTGTCTTGGTGCGGTTTTCGGGACCATCAGCTCCTTTTGCAAGGACGATAAACGGTTGCGGCAGATCATGTTGATCGGGACCAGTCTCTGGCTGGTGCATAATATCCTGGCCCAAACCCCGACGGCAGTGCTCATGGAAGCCCTGTTTATCAGCAGCAACCTGCTGGGATACTACCGTTTTTACTATCGTCGTGCCGGTAAACCGGAGGTGGGGGTGAAGGGATTGGCAGGAGAGGGGGCGCCATCGGTTGGTGACTGAACGCGGGCAGGGAGATTTTTGAGGCGCAGGTAGATCTCCCGGCTTATCCAGGCATCGGTGGCGGCATACTGAATCTGCTGCGGGCTGAGATCAGGATTGGCCCAGTTGGTTGTGCGTGCGGTTTTGGAGATGCGGATACCGCAGACCACGGCTGCAAGTCCGCGCAGGCCGTGGTTGCCGATTCCCCGACGTTTGGCTGTCTGCGCCAGGTCGACAAAGCCGGCGGCACCAAAGGGATGAATTGCCTGAAGCGTCTGGAGATCAAAGGCAACAGCCACCCCGGCCTTCACGATCCCGTCGGTGCTGAGAATATCACGCAGAGGGGCGGGCAGCCCGGTGGAGCGGAGTTGAAAAAGCAGTACCTCCTCGGCTGTGGCCAGCTGCAGCAGGCTGGGCGGAAACTTCTGCCCCTTATGAAAGGCGGGCCGGGTTTCCGTATCAAAGCCAAGCGGGCCGGCATCGATCAGTGCAGCGGCAACCTGTTTTGCCTCCTCCGGTGTTGTAATCAACCGTATCGGCCCTTCCCATCTGGCCAGGGGAAGTTCGTTGATTGCCTCTTTGCTGATGCGTTGTATCGGATGTCGTGTTAACTCTTTTGAAATCATTGGTCGCTTTTATAAGTGTGCATCAGGCACGGGTGCTGTTTTTTATGCTGGGTGACCGATGCAGCAGTACGTTTTTTGCCGAACATTGGATGTGGTGTACACCATGTGGCCGCTGTTGTCATGCCGATTTGTCAAAATCAGCTCCTGTTGCCTGGTTGGGCTGAAGAGGAAGAGGCCGACAAAAACTGTCTATTCCGGTGCGGAAGACCAGACAACCGGCAGCTGTTGGCAGGTTTTTCCCTGTTGAATTTTTGACAGATATTCTTATTGTCTTTCATTCTATCCCTGTTACCGGAGGACAACGCCTTGAAGCCGACAGACATTGAAAATCCTGAATATTTTCACCGTGTGATCGACTGTCAGTACGCATGCCCGGCCCATACTGCGGTGCCGGAGTACATTCGCCTGATCAGTGAAAAACGCTACACCGATGCCTATATGCTGAACTGGGTGTCCAATGTTTTCCCCGGTGTTTTAGGCCGGGTGTGTGATCGCCCCTGTGAACCGGCCTGTCGAAGAGGGCGGGTGGAAAAGGAGCCGGTGGCGATCTGCCGGTTAAAACGACTCTGTGCCGATAACCGTGATCTGCAGGTATCCCGGCGGTTTCCCCGGATACCGGACCGGAAAAACGGCAAGAAAGTGGCGCTGATCGGTGCCGGCCCGGCCTCGTTGACCGTGGCCCGTGATCTGATGCCCCTCGGCTACACGGTTGATCTGTACGATGATCAGGAAAAGGGCGGCGGCTTTATGCGCAGCCAGCTGCCCTCGTTTCGTCTGCCGGAAACAGTCCTGGCCACTGAGGTGAACTACATCCTGGATATGGGGGTAACCACCCGTTTTAATCACCGCGTTGAGAGCATGCAGGCCATGCTTGGCAAAGGGTATGATGCAGTCTTTGTCGGCACAGGTGCGCCGCGTGGTCGTGACCTGCCCGATCTGCCCGGCCGTGAGGAGGGAGATGCCCGGATTCATATCGGGATTGACTGGCTGGCCGGGGTGATCTTCGGCCATATCAATACCATTGGTCAACGGGTGCTGGTGCTGGGCGGCGGCAATACGGCCATGGACTGCTGCCGCACCGCCCGCCGTCTGGGTGGTGAGGATGTGCGGGTTGTTGTTCGCAGTCCGCGGCAGGAGATGAAGGCCTCGCCCTGGGAGATTGAGGAGGCCCTGGAGGAGGATGTTCCCATCATTGACAATCATGTGCCCCTGGCCTTTGTGATTGAGGATGGAAAACTTACGGGTATGCGATTTGACCGGGTGCGTGCAGTATACAACGATCAGGGGCAGCGCCGACTGCTGTCCACCGGCGAAGAGCCGGTGTTTCTCCCCTGTGACGAGGTTATTCTCGCGGTGGGACAGCTCAACGCCTTTCCGTGGATAGAGTCGGATGCCGGCATTGTCTTTAATGAGAAGGGGCTGCCGGTGCTTGATCCCCTGACACTGCAGTCGTCACTGCCACAGGTCTTTTTCGGCGGCGATGCCGCCTTTGGACCGCGTAACATCATCACTGCGGTGGCCCACGGCCATGAGGCCGCCATCTCCATTGATCTCTTCTGCCAAAACCGGCCCCTGGATCAACGGCCGGCACCGCAGGTGAACCTGGCCGGTCAGCAGATGGGGACCCATGACTGGCTTTATGATAACCGGGTGACAGACACTGCGCGCCAGGCCGTACCCATGGTTGCCAAGGCCAAGACCCTGAAGGACCGGCTGGTGGAGGTTGAGCTCGGTTTTGATACAGAGGTGGGCCATGATGAGGCGCTGCGCTGTCTCAACTGCGATATCCAGACCGTCTTTCATGCCGAACTGTGCATCGAGTGTGACGCCTGTGCCGATGCCTGCCCGGTGAGCTGCATTAACTTTGTCGACAACGGCACTGAAGAGGATCTGCGCACCCGGCTGAAGGCACCGGCTGCCAACCGCAGCCAGGCTCTGTATGTTTCTGCACCGCTTGATACCGGCAGGGTCATGGTCAAGGACGAGAATGTCTGTCTGCACTGTTCGATCTGTGCCGAACGGTGTCCGACCGCGGCCTGGGAGATGCAGAAGTTTTTCTATCAATCAGCACGAGCGGGGCAGCCATGAAGCCACTGAACAGGATAAATGATTTTGTTGTTTCTTTTGCCACGATCAACGGTTCCGGATCGGCCAGCGCCAACAACCTCTTTGCCAAGGTTGTCTTTCGTCTGGGGGTTCCGGTCAGTCCCAAAAACATCTTTCCCTCCAATATCCAGGGGTTGCCGACCTGGTACGAGGTTCGCGTCAGCGAGCAGGGGTACGTCGGCCGGCGGGGCGATGTTGATCTGATGGTTGCGGTGAACGGCCAGACTCTGCGCCGGGATTACGACAGCGTTGTCAGCGGCGGGTACTTTGTCTACGATTCCTCCAAACCGTTGCCCGAGGATTTTCAGCGAGACGATGTGGTTACCATTGGTATTCCCATGACCCGGCTGGTCACAGAGGCCATCGACAAACCCAAGATGCGGCCGCTGTTGAGAAATATCGTCTATGTGGGCGGCCTGGCGGCTCTGCTCGATATGGAGCCTGATCCGTTTGTCGATGCCTTGAACAGCCAGTACCGGAAAAATGTACAACTTGCAGAACCCAACATCCAGGCCCTGCAACTGGGATACACCTATGTCCGTCAGCACTATCCCGATACCTGTCGGCTGAAGGTGCAGCCCCGGGACCGCACCGGTGACGCCATCATGATGGACGGCAACACTGCCATGGCACTGGGTGCGATCTATGGCGGTGCCACAGTGGTGGGCTGGTATCCGATCACCCCCTCAACCTCGATCATCGAGGCCTTTGGCAGGTACGTGCAGAAGTTTCGTCTGGAAGAGGACGGGCGTTGCAAGGCCGCCATTGTGCAGGCAGAGGATGAGCTGGCCGCCATTGGTATTGTCATCGGCGCCACCTGGAACGGTGCCCGTGCCTTTACCGCCACCTCCGGGCCGGGCATCTCCCTGATGACCGAGTTTCTGGGGCTGGCCTATTTTGCCGAGATTCCGGCGGTTGTGATCGATGTGCAGCGGGCCGGGCCCTCCACAGGCATGCCGACCCGAACCCAGCAGTCCGATCTTCTGGCCTGTGCCTATGCCTCCCACGGCGATACAAAGCACCCGCTGCTCTTTCCCGGTGATCCGCGGGAATGCTTTGAGATGACTGCTGCTGCCTTTGATTACGCAGACCGGCTGCAGACCCCGGTGATTGTGTTAAGCGACCTTGACCTGGGTATGAACGACCACTTCAGTCCACCGCTTGCCTGGGATCCGCAGCATCGCTATGACCGGGGCAAGGTGCTTGATGCTGAACAGCTCGATGCCCTGACCGAGCGCTGGGGGCGGTACCGGGATGTTGACGGCGATGGGATCTGTTTTCGGACCTACCCCGGCACCCACCCCGACAAGGGGGTCTACTTTACCCGGGGCACCTCCCGTGATGAGTACTCAGCCTACACCGAGGACAGCGGCGCCTATACCCGCAACATGCAGCGTCTTTTGAAGAAGTGGGAGACGGCCAAGGAGGTGTTGCCCAAACCGGAGATAACCGTTGCCCGGAAAGATGCCCGGGTGGGAGTGATCTTTTACGGCAGTACCACACCGGTTGCCCGCGAGGTGATCGATCAGCTCCACCGGCGCGGTTGCCCGATAAACAGCATGCGTATCCGCGCCTTTCCCTTTCAGCAGGAGGTGTGGGACTTTATCCGTACCCATGAACTGGTGATTGTTATTGAGCAGAACCGGGACGGCCAGATGCGCACACTCCTTATTAATGAAGGTGATGTCCCGCCGCAGACCCTTCTTTCTGTGGTGCACTATAACGGGTTGCCGATCGCCGGCCGTGAACTCATCGTTACCCTGGAAGAGACCCTGGCTGCCCATGGTCTTGTCGTCGCTGCAATGTCCAATGAAACAGGAGGCGTATCATGACTTTTTTCCGTCCAGCCTTTCGTCATCCCGACCTGCCGCCCAATGCCGCCGGTTTTCACCGCCGTGACTACGAGGGTGGTCTCTCCACACTCTGTGCCGGCTGTGGACATGATTCGATCTGCAACGCCATCATCGACGCCTGCTTTGAACTGGCCCTGCCTCCACACCGCATTGCCAAACTGTCCGGTATCGGCTGTTCGTCAAAAACACCGGCCTACTTTCTCGGCAGATCGCACGGCTTCAACTCAGTGCACGGGCGCATGCCCTCCATTGCCACCGGGGCCAACATGGCCAACCGCGATCTGATCTACCTGGGTGTGTCCGGCGACGGTGATACCGCCTCCATCGGGATGGGGCAGTTTGTGCACGCAGCCCGGCGCAACCTGAACATGACCTACATCGTGATGAACAACGGCTGTTACGGTCTTACCAAGGGGCAGTTCTCAGCCACTGCCGACAAGGGGTCCAAAAGTAAACAGGGCAATGTCAACCTGCTTGAGTCCATTGATCTGTGCGAGCTGGCCATCCAGCTGGGTGCCGGTTTTGTGGCCCGCAGCTTTTCAGGTGACAAGGCGCAGCTGGTGCCGCTGATCAAGGCCGGGCTTTCCCACCACGGGCTGTCGTTTATCGATGTGATCTCCCCCTGTGTGACCTTTAACAACAATCCGGAGTCAACCAAGAGCTATCACTGGGTGCGCGAGCACAGTGAAGCGACCGGTACCTTTGATTTTGTCCCGTTTCGCCAGACCATCACTGCCGACTATGCCGACGATACAGTGCAGGAGGTGGTGCTGCATGACAGCTCGGTGATCCACCTGCATAAGCATCCCAATGGGCCGGACATCACCGATCGCCGGCAGGCCATTGACAACCTGGAAGATCATAAGGAGCAGGGCGTGATCCTCACCGGTGTGCTGTACGTGAACCCGGATTCCCAGGACACCCACGACATCCTGCAGACAAGTGTACGACCCCTGAACAGCCTGACCGAGGCTGACCTGTGTCCGGGAGCTCAGGCCCTGGAGGCTGTGAATACCGCGCACCGGTAGATGGGCGGGCGGTTTTTGTCTGTTGTGATCGGGCAGGTACAGGTGCCGCCGGCAGCGGCACGGCGCTATTCCCCTGTATTGACACCTGTCGGCCAAACCGGGTACACAGTGGACAGTTGGCGCAACTTTTAACTTCCTGGTGGTGTGTATGCGTTTTTCCCTTTCTTTTTTTGCTGTTTCCGGCCGGCAGCAGGTGCCGTGTTTCTTGTTGTCTTTTGCCGCTCTTCGTCGACAGTTGCTGCTCTGTTGCCTGGCATTGACGTTTTTTGGTCTGAGCGCCTGTGCTGACCAGCCGGTGTACGTTGCCTCCCCGAAAATCGCCCAACCACCTTTGACGCCGACACCGGCTCCACCCGCCTGTGTCGGTTCGTACCATGCCGGACAGCTGTCAGGTGATTTTGCCGGTTATCCCGATCTGGAAGAGTTTGTTGAGCTGATGGTGCAAAAGCACGGGTTTGAACGTGAGTACCTGTTCGGCCTCCTTTCCCAGGCCCGACGAAAGGACTGGACACTCAACTATTACGCTCAATCGGACCAGGCAACCAAAAGAGGGCCCACGGTCGGCGGCTGGACCAGTTACCGGGCTAAATTTCTTCATGAGCGTCATATCAATGCCGGAGTGGCGTTTGCCCGGCGTCACCAGGCACCCCTGCAGCGTGCTGCCAGGATGTATGGTGTACCGCAGGAGTACATCCTGGGTATTCTGGCTGTGGAAACAAATTTTGGTGCCTTTGTCGGCAAAGACCGGGTACTGGATGCCCTGACCACTTTAGGCTTTGATTACAGACGGCGCGGGGAGTACTTTCGCGGCGAGCTGGAGAGTTTTCTGCTGATGACCCGGAAAGAGAGGATGGACCCGGCCAGGCCGGTGGGCTCGTTTGCCGGGGCCATGGGGCTTGGCCAGTTTATGCCGACCAGCTTTCTGAAGTGGGCGGTTGACTTTAACGGTGACGGTCGTAAGGACCTGTGGGATCCGGAAGATGCCATCGGCAGTATTGCCAACTACTTTGTGCAGCACGGCTGGCAACCCGGCCAGGCTGTGGTGACACCGTTACACTCTGATGGCCGGCCGGTTCTGTTGAAGCCGGGGTATGACAGCAGATACTCTTTAGCTGAGTTGCGGCAGGCCGGTCTGACCCCGGTCCGTCCCTGCAGCAGTGATAACGCGCTGAGCCTCCTGCTGCTGCGGCATCAGCGGGCTGATCAGTACCTGATCGGTCACCCGAACTTCTACACGATCACCCGCTACAACAACAGTACCTACTATGCTATGGCAGTGCATGAGCTGGCCGTAACCTTTAAAAAGATGTTGTAGGGTTTACCGATCCGTATAGTCTGGATAGATAATAGACAGATAGAATACAAAGAGGCGTATCGAACAATCGATACGCCTCTTCTTGTTTGATTCCTGTACTTGTTTGAGTTGGTTGTTACAGAAACAGAAAGACAGCCGCCAGACCGCTCAGCGACATGGTGATGGTATAGGGAAGGGCAAGGTACACCATGCGACCATAGGAGAGCCGGATAACCGGAGCAAGTGCCGAGGTCAGGAGGAAGAGGAAGGCGGCCTGACCGTTGGGGGTGGCAACACTGGGAATGTTGGTGCCGGTGTTGATGGCCACTGCGAGCTTGTCGTACTGATGCATCAGGGCCGCCGCCTGATCTGCTGCAGCCTGTGGCAGATTGCCCAGAATCTCTTTGCGGGCAACGTGCGGGTCGGTGAGCTTGTTGAGCAACTCTTCACCGCTCATCCCGATATCTGCGATTGCGCCCAGCATCTCAATAAAATGAATCTTCGTTTCCGAGACATAGACCGTGCCCACGAACACGTTGTCGGAAATAGCAGAGAGCAGGCCGTTGGCAATATAGTAGGCAACCAGCTGTACCTGTCCTTTAAGGCTTAACACATAGGTGATTATCGGGGCAAACAGGTGCTGGTCGTGAATAACAGCAACAATGGCAAAGAACACCACTAAGAGAGCGGTAAACGGCAGGGCCTCCTCAAAGGCATGGCCGATCTGATGTTCTTCAGTGATGCCGTTTAAGCTGGTGAGCAGAACAATAACCGACAGACCGATCAAACCGACTGCCGCCATATGGAACGCCAGGGCTATGATGAGCCAGAGGCCGGCAAGTGCCTGAACCGCCAACTGCAGCTTCCCCCTGGTGCCACGTTTTTCTTCCATTTTGATGGCTGTTTCCAGCAGGTGCGAACGGATATGACCCGGCAGTTTGTGGCCGTAACCGAACCACCCTTTTTTCTCCACCAGGTAGCAGGTGCCCATACCAACGATCAGTACAGGCAGGGAGACCGGTGCTACATTGATGAAGAAGGTCGCAAAGCTCCAGCCCAGTTCACTGCCGATAAGAAGGTTCTGCGGCTCGCCCACCAGTGTACACACACCACCAAGTGCTGTGCCCACGGCACCGTGCATCATCAGGTTGCGGAGAAAACGGCGGAACTGCTGCAGGTCTTCCCGTTCTTTTTCCTTAAGGGCCAGGTCGCTGGCCAGATCATGGGGGACGGTTCCTTCTTTTCCGGAAACAAATCGGTGGTAGATGTCATAAAATCCGTAGGCTACCGCAATGATAACGGCGGTCACGGTGAGTGCATCAAGAAAGGCGGAAAGAAAGGCGCTGGTAAAGCAGAAAAGCAGGGAGATGGCGATTTTAGACTGTACCCGGACCAGGATACGGGTGAAGGTGAAGCGAAGGAAGTCTTTCATGAAGTAGATGCCGGCTACCATGAAGATCAACAGCAGGATGACTTCAAAGTTGTTGAGCGTCTCCTGGTAGACGGTATTCGGATTGGTCATGCCGATGAAAACCGCCTCCAGTGCCAGCAGCCCGCCTGCGGGTAAAGGATAACACTTGAGCGCCATTGCTAGGGTGAAGATAAACTGACCGATCAGCACCCAGCCGGCAATGAATGAGCCGTAGTATTTGAGTATGAACGGGTTGGCAATAAGAAAGGCCAGGATGACCAGTTTGTACCAGAGCGGCGAATTGCCAAGGAAGTTGCGCGTAAAGGCGCGGGGGTAAGACTGGGGCATGTACATTCTCCTCGGTTAAAAAAATGATGAGGATCGAAGAGCCTGAGGCGCAACGATCGACCTGGAAGTTACATCACAGTCGGCCGGTACAGATGTTGACGGGCCGAAAGGCGGGGAAGAGCGGTATGTTGTTTGGTTACCCACCCGTTCTGCAGGTGAGGGTGGGGATCCGTTGGCCATACTGCTTGCCCTGAACTTCAAGAACAGCCTTGTCGATGGCACCGCCGGCTGTCTTCAATGTTCGTGCAGCAGTTCGTTCAATTGGTGAAAGTGAACAAATTGAATCAGCCGATTGGTGGTCATCGTCATTTTTTTGCCTGTTGACTGACACAGTTCGATACCATGTTCAGCCGCTTGGTTCAATCAGAACCAGACGGTTTCAAGCGCCATGCTATTGTTTTTTCGGCAAGAAACGGTGCAACTGTTTCATAGTGTTTCGGCACCTGCCAGGGAAGACGTTCGAGATGCACGGTTTTTGCCGGTGGCGTGATCCGGTAGAAACGTTGCGCATTGGTGCTGACAAAGATGGGGAGTCTGTCCAGGCAGTCGGCCTCTTCAAACAGCTGTACCAGGGCAGGCAGGGCCACCGGCGCAGAAAAAATACCGGCAGCGCAACCGAGACATTCCTTGCGGTGTCTGGGATGAGGGGCGGAATCAGAGCCGAACATGAGGCGGGGATGCCCATCCAGGACTGCCCGCCGCAGGGCCTCGCGGTCACGGGGGGTTTTGGCTATGGGTTTACAGAAGAGATCGGGCTGCAGCAGGTTCCCGGCCACATCATCCAGGGTGATCAGCAGGTGATGGAGGGTGATGGTGGCGGCCACGTTATCAAATCGGTCGAGCAATGTGAGGGCGTCAGCGGTGGTTATGTGCTCCATGACGATGCGCAGACGGGGAAAGGTTGTGGCAAGCCGTTCATAGACAGGTAAAAATTCTTGTTCCCTGTCCATGACAAAGCCACTGCTTTCACCATGGATCAACAGCGGAATGTCCAGCTCTTCCAGAAGGGCGACGGTTTTTTCTATCTGGTCGAAATTGCGGACACCGGCTTCGCTCTGTGTCGTGATACC
This sequence comes from Desulfobulbus oligotrophicus, assembly GCF_016446285.1. Classification (NCBI taxonomy): domain Bacteria; kingdom Pseudomonadati; phylum Thermodesulfobacteriota; class Desulfobulbia; order Desulfobulbales; family Desulfobulbaceae; genus Desulfobulbus; species Desulfobulbus oligotrophicus. The sequence continues at coordinate 229,150 of NZ_CP054140.1, read as the reverse complement.
GGCGGGATATAACTTGAGGCCGATGATTGCATCTCTGGCGGCCATGAGTTCCTGTTGTGAGTAGTCCCGGAAAAAGAGGGTCATGTAGGGGTGAAAGACGGCACCATCGCAGGCTGTCAGGATAGCTGAACGGTACGCTCGCAGCCGCTGCAGGCTGTCAACGGGTTCCACCAGGTTCGGCATGATGACGCCACCGGCGAACTGGGCGGCACTGAACGGGGCGACCAGGGTCAGCATCTCCTGTTCCCGCAGGTGAAGATGCATGTCAAGAGGGGTTTCTAGCGTAATTTCCATGAGTTGACTCCTGTAAAAAAGAGATTGCCCGGCAATGATCAATCCTGTGCATGTAGATGTGTGCGTCCGGGTGCTGCTTGTGCAAAGTTATGCTCAGACCTCGGTCTGCACACCGGACTGTTCGGTCCGGACTTGCTGGGCACTGCTCTCTGGTGGTTCCATGTTTTGTGGTTTTACGCTATAAAAATGGACCTTTGGAGCGTTTATTGTCTGGTCGGCAGGTGTGTGGGCAGGTGTTTTTGGCGGAATATACAGGATTTTCACTTCGAGTTGTGCAAAATGGGCAAGATGAAAAACATCTTGAACAGGCATTTTTTTGCCTATATAGACAGGATAGATACATCTTGTTTTTTTACGCAACAGAACGACAGAAGTTTGTCCATATGCAGACGTAGGCAGTTAATAGAATTTTAAGGAGGTGGCGAATGAAGTCAAAGGTCGTTGACGGTAGCGTTCATCTGCTGAACAGCGTGAACCGTAGAGATTTCATGAAATTCTGCACGGCCGTGGCTGCGTCAATGGGATTGCCGATGACGGTGGTTCCTCAGATTGCCGAAGCGGTTACCTCACCGAAGAGACCTTCTGTGATCTGGCTTTCCGGCCAGCAGTGCACCGGCTGTGTGGAGAGCCTGCTCCGCACCGGCCACCCGACGTTGGAAACTCTGATCCTTGATCTGATCTCCCTTGAGTACTCTGAAACACTCAATGCCGGAGCCGGGCATCAGGCGGAAGCACACCTGGCCAAGGCCATTGAAGAGAACAAGGGCAAGTTCATACTCGTGGTGGACGGCTCCATCCCGGTCAAAGACGGCGGAGTCTACTGTATGATCGGCGGCAGGCCGGTGGTGGATATTTTAAAAGAGATGGCACCTCTTGCCGCCGCGGTTATTGCCATCGGTTCCTGTGCGGCCTGGGGCGGGGTTCCTTCGGCAGATCCCAACCCGACAGGGGCGACTCCGGTGTACGAGATTCTCAAACCGCAGAACATACCGGTGGTCAACATTCCCGGCTGTCCGCCCAACCCGTACAACTTTCTCTCAACAGTTATTCATTTTCTGACCTTTGGCAAGTTGCCCGCACTGGACGACAAGGGCCGCCCCATGTTTGCCTACAGTCGTATTATCCACGAGAACTGTGAGCGCCGACCCCATTTTGATGCCGGTCGTTTTGCCGAGGAGTTCGGTGATGCCGGTCATCGTCAGGGCTACTGTCTCTACAAACTCGGCTGTAAGGGACCGGAGACATATAATAACTGCTCCAGTCTGGACTATAACGACACGCCCGGCTGCTGGCCGGTGGCAACCGGAGCCCCCTGTTTTGGCTGCTCTGAGGAGAAAGTCGGCTTCCACGTCCCGTTATTTACCAAAGCCAAGGTCGTTTTTCCCACCCCGCCTGCTCAGCAGCCTACGACAGTCCCTGAGAAAGGTTCGGGTGCCAAGAATTTTGCCTATGGGGTTGCCGGAGCGGCTGTAGGCGCAGCGGCTGTTGCTCTTTCCCAGAGAGGCGGCAAGGGTGATGATTCCTCACAGGCAGGAGGATGACAGCATGACGATCAACAGACGAGACTTTCTTAAGTTTTCCGCCGGAACGGGGCTGATGCTCTCGGCCGGGGCCGAGTCTGCCCGGGCGGCAAAGACTCCGGAACTACCACCTGAGGCGGTCGGTATCCTCTATGACTCAACGCTGTGCATTGGCTGTATGTCGTGCATGGTCAACTGCAAAAAGGCCAACTCCGAGCCCGGTGGTGCGCTCTTCCATAAAAACACTGCAGGCAAAATTCCCTTCGAATACACTGAAGAAGACCATATTTACGATGCGCCCGAGAGTCTGTCCGCCAAAACTCTGTGCATCATAAAGGCTCTGTACAACGAAGAGACGGCTGCACCGGTCAACCCCGGTGAGCAGAGCAAGAGCTTCATCAAGATGCACTGTCTGCACTGTCTTGAACCGGCCTGTGTTGCTGTGTGTCCGGTGGCGGCACTGCAGAAGAATCCGGAGACCGGTATTGTCACCTACAACAAAAACCGGTGCTTTGGTTGTCGGTACTGTCAGGTTGCCTGCCCATTCGGCATACCGATGTACGAGTGGGAAAAGGCGTCTCCTTCCGTGGTCAAGTGTCAGCTGTGCAACCATCTCTATGCCCAGGGCAGGTATTCGGCCTGCTGTGAGTTCTGTCCGACCGGTGCTTCGATTTTCGGCAAAGTGAAGGATCTGCAGGCGGAGGCTCAGCGACGTCTGGCGCTGAAACCCGGCGACGTGTATGCGTATCCGGTGAAGCGGGTCGACGGTGACGAGCGTACCGAAAAGGTTGTTGATACCTATGTCAATCATATCTACGGCCTTAACGAAGCCGGTGGCACCCAGTATCTCTTCCTGGCCGGAGTCAGCTTTGACAAGCTGGGCTTCAATCCCAGGATTACAGACCAGGTGTATCCTGATTTCACGTGGGATTACGTTTCTCATGTTCCCGCACTGATCGGCGCTTTGCTGGTGGCCGGCACGGTGACCCGACTGGTGACCCAGAGGTTGGACAAGAAGAAGAACGATGCCGACCAGGGGGATGATGCATCCTGATAAGCCTTGTTCACGGCAGGTATGATTTTGATGAAATCTCCCTCAAGGAGCGTATAAAGGAGAACGCACATGACCAAAAAAATAACCATTGATCCGGTTACCAGAATCGAGGGGCATCTACGGATTGACTGTGAAATCGATAACGGCAAGGTGTCTAATGCCTGGTCTTCCGGTCAGATGTGGCGGGGAATTGAGATCATCCTTCAGGGGCGTGATCCCCGGGATGCCTGGGCGTACACCCAGCGTATCTGCGGTGTCTGTACCACGGTGCACGCCGTGGCCTCGGTCCGCGCCGTTGAGGATGCCCTGAAGATGGAGGTCCCGCTCAATGCCCAGTATATCAGGAATATGATCATCGGTGCCCACAACATCTTTGACCATATGGTGCATTTCTACCAGCTCAGTGCTCTGGATTGGGTTGATATCGTGTCAGCCACCACGGCTGATGTCGAGGCAACAGCTGCGTTAGGGCAGCGGCTGTCCGACTGGAAAGGCAACAGCGTTCAGGAGATCAGGGCAACACAGGATCGCCTGAAAAAATTTATCAGTTCCGGCCAGCTGGGTATCTTTGCCAGCGGTTACTGGGGACATCCGGCAATGAAACTGTCGCCGGAGGTGAATCTGCTGGCTGTTACCCATTACTTTCAGGCGTTGACCTGCCAGCGTAAGGTCAATCAGATTGTGGCCATTCTCGGCAGTAAGACGCCGCATATTCAGAACCTGGTGGTTGGTGGTGTGACCAACCCCCTTAACCCGGACAGTCCGGCCAATCTCACCATTGAGAAGCTCTTTCACATCAAGACCGTCATCGATGAGGTCGGTGATTTTATCAGACAGGCCATGCTCACCGATGTGGCGGCGATAGGTGCCTTTTATGCGGATTGGACCACCTATGGTGCCGGAGTAACCAATTATCTGGCAGTGCCCGATATGCCGATGGACACCAAGGGCACTGTCTATACCCTGCCGGGAGGATATATCCCGGATGGAGATGTATCCAGATTTACCCCACTGGTCACTCAGCATGAGAAGACGCTGTATGACGGCGTCAAAGAGTCGATTAAACATGCCTGGTACAACGGCAACTGGGATCGTTCACCTTTTGAGGGCGAAACCGTGCCCAACTACACCGGCTTTGATCCTGAGAAGAAGTACTCCTGGGTCAAGGCACCGACATACCTGGGGAAACCGGCACAGGTCGGTCCACTGGCTCATGTGCTGACCATGTACCTTGCCGGGCATGCGACCACCCAGAAGTATGTGGACCAGACCTTAAAGACGGTCTCAGCCATTGCGGGCACCACGGTGGGAATCGATGCACTGCATTCAACCATCGGCCGGATCGCCGCTCGTGTGATACGCAGTGCTGTGCTTCATGAAACCCTTACCATTCAATGGCAGGCCCTGATCGACAATATCGGTAAGGGCGACCTGAACACCTTCAATCCGCCTGTGTTCCCAAGAGGTGAACAACGCGGTATCGGTTTTCATGAGGCCTCCCGTGGCATGCTCTCCCACTGGGTGATCATTGAAAACGGGAAGATCAGGAACTATCAGGCGGTGGTACCCTCCACCTGGAACGCCGGGCCGAGAAATGATCAGGGTGCCCTTGGACCGTATGAGGCCTCGCTGGTGGGGAACCCGGTTGCCGATCCTGAACTTCCTCTTGAGGTGCTGCGCACTATCCACTCGTTTGATCCCTGTATAGCCTGTGCCATACACCTGGTTGACGGGAAGAAAACGCCGCTTGCCAAGGTGAAAGTGCTGTGACAGCACCACAGGAAGTGAAAACATTAGTGCTCGGCATAGGGAATCTGCTCATCGGCGATGAGGGGGTCGGCTGTCGGACGGTTGCCGAACTGAACCGGCGGTACTCGCTGCCTGCGTCAGTGGAATGTGTTGATGGCGGGACGGCCGGTTTTGAGCTGCTTGGTCTCCTGGACAACAGGGAGCAGGTTATCTTGATCGATGCCCTGCAAGACGGTCGGGAACCCGGTGCGGTCATCAGAGTGGAGGGTGAACATGTGCCCCGGGCTTTCCTCATCCGCACCACCCCCCATCAGCTGGGAATCTGCGATGTTCTGGCAACAGCGCAACTCACCGGCACCATGCCGAAACACCTGACCCTGTACGGTATTGAGCCGAAACAGCTTGATGTCGGCATCGGCCTGTCACCCGAGGTGGAGGCCGGAATGGAGAAAACAATCCGTGCAGTTGTCGATCAACTCCGTCACATTGGCTATGAGGTGAAACACAATGGAATCGAATCCGCACATTAAAACGTGGACACCGGCAACCATTGTTATGGTTGTCCTGATTATCCTCGGCAGTGCTGTCGCTGTGTACCGGATGCTTTACGGCCTGGGAGCGGCGACCAACCTGAACGACGGTTATCCCTGGGGTTTTTGGCTCGGGCTGGATGTGCTCGGCGGTGTTGCCATGGCTGCCGGCGGTTTCATCATCGCCTGCGCCGTATACCTCTTTAACTGGAAGAAATACCGTCCCATCGTTCGTCCGGCCATTCTCACGGCCTTTTTAGGTTACCTGATGGCGGTCATTGCCCTGTTCTTTGATATCGGCCATCCCTTTCGTCTGGCGCATCCCGCTGTTATGTGGCAGTACCACTCGGTCATGTGGGTTGTGGCCATGCACGTTATCTTTTACACCACCACCCTGGGGCTTGAGTTCAGCCCCATGCTCTTTGAACGACTCGGCTGGAACCGGGCACTGAAGGCGGTCAATAAAATCATGATTGGTGCCGTCATTTTCGGGGTCATGCTCTCCACCCTGCACCAGTCATCCCTTGGTGCTGTCTTTTTGATTGCACCGTCAAAGATGTCACCCCTGTGGTGGGACACCAAGTTGCCGTTTCATTTTCTCGTGTCTGCTGTAGCCATGGGGTTGTCCATGGTCAGCTTTGAGACGATGCTCAGTTACAAGTTCTTAAAGCATAAGGTCGACAAGGAGGTCTTTTACGGACTGGCCCGCGGCAGCCTGATTGTGCTGAGTTTTTATCTTCTGCTCAAGGTCTATCAGCTGTTTGCCGTGGCCAGCCCGGGAATGGCCTTTGATGGCTCTGTTGAGGGCAATATGTATCTTCTGGAGATGCTGATCGGTGTTATTATCCCCATCGCTGTTCTCTGCGTCAAAAAGTACCGCACCAACCTCGGCATCGTCTTTTCGGTCAATATGCTGGTCATTGCCGGTGTCCTTCTGAACAGGCTGAATGTCTGTCTGTTCAGCATGGAACAGTACAACACCTGGAGGGGGGTGACCTATGGGCCTTCCTGGATGGAATTTCTTCTCTCGCTGGGTATTATTTCTCTGGGGGTTTTTCTGTACAAGATGTCAGCAAAACATCTTCCGCTTTTCTCCCATTAAAGCCGTCTGACCCGCATCCGGTTGTACAGGGCCGGATGCGGTTACCGGCAAGGCGTCCGCACGGAGAAGTTTTTATTCTCCTTCTTCTTCGTGCGGATCCTGTGGTGGACAATCAGCAGTAGAACCGGGCTTGATAAGCCCAAGGAGTGATGGGTATGCGCCGTATGCAAAAGATATGGACAGGGCTGTTGTTTACCCTTATCGGCAGTCTGGCGGCCGGTTCAGTCCTCGCCGAAGAGGGGTGCAAAAACCTGCTGCAGAACAGATGTGCCTCCTGTCATCAGGTCAACTATATCTGTCCCAAAATGGAGTCGAACAGCGGTGTCATCTATTGGAAATGGGTGATGCATACCATGATTAAAGAGGGCGCTGAGCTGAGTGACCAGGAGAGTGCCCAACTGGTCACCTGTTTGAGTTCACGTGATTCCCAGGCACGTTCTCTCTGTCCTGAGAAGCCTTAGATAAAAGGAGGGGCGGCCCTGTCCGGAACCTCAGCCGGATCGGCCTTTGCCTTTGTTTTGGGTTGGCTGGATATCTTCTGGTTATTTTTCAGGCAGTGAACAGATGTTCAGCCAGCTCTGAGACCCCGCGGACCGCGAGTACTCTCATCTTCTCTTTCTTGCTGCTTTGCAGTTGACGTGCGGATGACTCCGGCATGAGAAAGGTCTGGAAACCCAATCGTCCGGCTTCCCGCACCCGCTGCTCCATCTGCCCCACGGCCCGTATTTCCCCGGCCAGACCGATTTCACCACAGACCACCGTATTAGCGTCAATAGGTTTGTCAAGATAGCTGGACAGCAGTGCCGCAACCACTCCAAGGTCAAGAGCCGGTTCGCTGATCCGGATACCACCGGCAATGTTCAGGAAAATATCGTGGTCGTAGAGCGCGATGCCCAGTTTTTTTTCCAGTACAGCTGTGAGCAGGGCTAACCGCTGCGGATCAGCGCCAATGGCTGTTCTTCTGGCAGTGCCCAGACTGGAGCGGCTGACCAGGGCCTGAACTTCGACCAGGATGGGACGGGTTCCCTCAACACTGGGCAGCACAACAGAACCGGAGACATTGACTGGTCGTTCGGCAAGAAAAAGTGCCGAAGGATTGCTCACCTCGATCAGACCGCTGTCCTGCATCTCAAAGACGCCGATCTCATTGGTTGAGCCGAACCGATTTTTCACGGTGCGGAGAATACGAAACACCTGGCCGCGATCACCCTCGAAGTAGAGGACCGTATCAACCATATGCTCCAGGACCCGCGGACCGGCAATGGCACCGTCTTTTGTCACGTGCCCGACCAGCAGAACGGGTATGTGATTGATTTTGGCCAGTTGCAGCAACCGGGCGGTTGCTTCACGCACCTGGGTGACAGAGCCCGGTGCTGATCCGACCTCTTCACTGTACATGGTTTGAATGGAGTCAACCGCCATCAGCGCGGGGTGCATCCGGCCGGCGAGATCAATAATCGCTTCCACACTGTTCTCCGTGGAGATGGAGATGTTGTGTCCGGAAATTTTAAGACGTTCGGCACGCATCCGGATCTGTGCTGCCGACTCTTCACCTGTGACGTACAGCATCTGCAGGTTCTTGGCAGCCAGTGAGGCCAGCAGCTGGAGAATGAGGGTCGACTTGCCGATGCCGGGATCACCGCCGATCAGGACCAGGGAGCCGGGAACAATGCCGCCGCCAAGCACCCTGTCCATCTCGCCGATTCCTGTGATCAGACGGGTGTTCTCTTCAGTGGTCGTCATGTGTAAAGGCTGGGCTATAGCAGTCTGACGACCGGCGGAAGAGAGCTGTGTCTGTTGGTGTTCGGTGAGGCTGTCCCAGGCACCGCAGTCCGGGCAGCGACCCAGCCATTTACGGCTTTCAAGCCCGCACTGCCCGCATACGAAGAACGGTGAGTTTTTCTTGGCTGTTTGCATAGGTGATCTGCTCTGCATGGAGGATGGCAAGGCGACGGGAACGAGGGGAATGCGCGTGTATGGCTGTTGAACTGCGCTTTGCCGGTAGTGCATTTTGCATTCCTGGTCGTTTGCAGTATATTGGGGTGTATACAATGATCTGCAGATGTGTGCAAGTTCGTGTACATTCCTTTTTAAGCACGGTTTTTCTGCATTGTTCTTACCGCGACGATCGGTACGATGAAAAGACAGTCGTTTATGCAACTGTGAGGAGCCTTCCAATGCACTATGTGGCGACCAAGATCTGTCGGGCCAGCGAAATCGGCTACAACGGCAACCTGTTCGGTGGGGCCATGCTGTCCTGGCTTGACGAGGCAGGGGCTGCCTTTGCCGGTTATCTCTGCCGCACACCGAATATGGTGACGCTGAAGATGGACGAGGTGCGGTTTAAACGACCGGTGAAAATCAGTCATCACGTTCGTATCTATGCCAGGGTGTACCAGGTGGGGACCACCTCTCTGACCATCGATGTTGAGGCAAGACGGTTCGATTTTACAAAAGATCTCGAAGAAATTGTCTGTTCAACCCGAATAGTGTATGTAAAAATTGACGATCAGGGGCAGGCTGCGGCCATTGATCCACATCTTCGGGCCACCATGGAGACTGCAACCCTGGCTGACCTGATGCAGCGGTTATGAAGCATCATTAACAGCAGGTAGAATAGATTGTTCAATGTACGAATAAAGGAGAAAGACTGATGGATATGCAAACAGTTCGTGAAAATGCCCGCAAAAAACTCAAAGGATACTGCCGGGTCTGCCCGGTATGCGATGGCCGCGTCTGTGCCGGAGAAGTCCCCGGCATGGGGGGATTGGGTACCGCCTCTTCATTTAAGGCCAATGTTGAGGCCCTGGCCAGGGTCCGTCTGCAGATGCGCACCATCCATCCTGTGAAGGAGCCTGAGCTGTCTTTCAGTCTCTGGGGCAAAAAGCTGGCCATGCCGATACTGGTGGCTCCGATGACCGGCACAACGTACAACATGGGCGGCGCCATGTCTGAGGAGGAGTTTATCACCGAACTGGTTGCCGGTGCACAGCAGGCCGGTTCGCTCACCATGACCGGCGACGGAGCCGACCCCGCCATGTTCGGCAGTGGACTTAAAGTCGGTGCGGCAAATCAGGGAAGTACAATCGCCATTATCAAGCCGAGAGAACAGGCGGTGGTTATCCAGTATCTTCGTGAGGCTGAAAGTGCCGGTGTACTGGCGGCAGGCATGGATATCGACGGTGCCGGGCTGGTGACCATGGCCATGAAAGGCCAGCCGGTCGGGCCTAAAACATCGCAGGAGCTGCAGGAGGTGATTGCAGCCACCAGACTACCCTTCATCGTGAAGGGAGTCATGACTGCTGATGAGGCCGAGCTGGTGGTGCAGGCCGGTGCGGATGCGATCGTGGTCTCCAACCACGGCGGCCGGGTGCTTGACTTTACCCCTGGAGCAGCTGATGTGCTGGCCGAAATTGCTGCCCGAGTAAAGGGCAAGGCCATTATTTTCGCTGACGGCGGTGTGCGCAGTGGCGCAGATGTGCTTAAATTGCTCGCCCTTGGTGCTGATGCAGTGCTTATTGGCCGTCCGTTGGTGACGGCTGCCTTTGGCGGTGGTCGTGACGGTGTTGCTCTGATGCTGAATCAGTACAAAAACGAACTGCTGCAGGCCATGCTGCTGACCGGTACGGCCGATGTAACCAAGGTATCCGCTGATATTCTTTATGCCGGGAAGGGGCCGGATCGCTGATCCGGTTCTGTTTCCGGTTGGATACGGTTGCAGGTGTAACTGTGGGCTGCGGTAACCTTCCCCGGCTCACAGTTCCACTCATTACAAGGTATGCTGCGATGCATACCGTTTCTTTTTTTAAACTGGTGCTGCAGCTGCTTGCTGTCCCGAGTGCTGCCTGCAAGGGGCATCGGGACAGCATGTGTTTCAGTGGTACTGTATAAACACCCACCCCTTGTACGATTTCAGTTGTTACTCTCCCCAGGAGGATCAGATGCGTAACGCCCCCTTGCTCCCCACGTGCAAAACCAAGATCGTCTGCACGATCGGTCCGGCCTCAGACTCGTTGGCAATGCTGGAACAGATGCTTGCTGCTGGAATGACCGTTGCCAGGCTGAACTTCTCACACAGCGATTTCAGCTACCATGGCCAGACGATTCGCCGTATTCGGCAGGCGGCTGCAAAGGTCAACCAGTCGGTGGCAATCATGGCTGATCTTCCCGGACCAAAGATCCGCATCGGTACCCTGGCTGCAGAACCGGTGGATCTTATTATTGGTGAGCGTTTTACGTTGACAACAGCAGAGATCGTCGGAGACGGCAAACGTGTCTCCGTAACGCTTCAGGAGTTGCCCCGGGTTGTTGTGCCGGGCAACATCCTGTTTATCAACGATGGGCTGATTCAGGTACAGGTTGAATCCATAGAGGGAGAAGAGGTGCACTGCCGGGTTTTGGTCGGAGGCAGACTGCGTTCAAGAAAAGGCATCAATCTGCCCGGCATAGATTTAGGCATCTCTGCTTTTACGGAGCACGATCGCACCTGCATGCAGTTTGCCCTGGAAAACGGTGTGGATGCCATCAGTCAGTCGTTTGTCAACGATGCCGCCGACATAGTTGCCGTACGTGAAGCTGCAACAGCCATGGGTTATGCGCCCTTTATCATTGCCAAGATTGAGCGGGTCTCTATTTTAGATAAGATTGACGAGGTCATGGAAGCTGCCGATGGGGTGATGGTGGCACGCGGTGACCTGGGGGTCGAGGTGCCGATTGAGGAGATCGCCATCCTGCAGAAGACGATCACTGCCAAGGCAAATCAGTTCGGCAAGCCGGTGATCACCGCCACCCAGATGCTCGATTCCATGACCAGCAACCGCAGACCGACCCGTGCCGAGGCTACTGATGTGGCCAACGCCATCCTTGACGGGACTGACTGTGTGATGCTTTCTGAAGAGTCGGCCATGGGACGTTATCCCCTGGAATCGGTCCGGATGCTGACGCAGATAGCCAGGGCCACCGAGCCGCACCGTGCCCGGCAGGCCCACTGCAAGACACCGGAGCATCGGATATTCAGCGAGATTCGCGAGGTGGACTATATTGCCTTCAGCATCAACAACATCCTGGGGCAGACCGACACGGTAGCCGCTATCCTGGCGCCCACGGAAAGCGGTCTCACCGCCCGGCGACTGTCACGTTATCGTCTGTCAACCTGGATCCTGGGGGTCAGTTCCAACAAGAAGACCTGCCGGGAGCTCCTCTTTTCGTACGGTGTTTTCCCGATCTATGAACTCAACCATCCAGCGGACTGGACGGATTACGCCCGGGACTATGCGATCAAGTATCGGTTTGCCGGCAGCTGTATCATCCAGACCGAGGGACCCTGCCCGCAGAGCCCCCATCGTAATCACAAGATGGAAATCATTGATCTGCGCGAAATCCTCTGATCCGCTGGTTTGCTGTCTGCTGCTGCGGGTAATCAGGCTGTCTGTGCATCCTTCAACAGTCCTGCCGCTCCCTGATCAAGGAACCAGAACAGTTCACCTTCCCGCGGCCGGATGAGCTGGGCTGGTACGGTGATCTCGCCGGTGCGGGGTTGGAGGATCGTGCGCACCATCTCGGCCTTGCTTTGACCGCTCACTAAAAACAGTGTACAGGCTCCCTGGTTAAGGATCGGGATGGTAAGAGTGACCCGGCTGAATCCCTCCTCCGGTCGACGGGCTACCGCTGTCCACCGGACGTCTTCGTGCAGTGCGGCAGAGGCAGGCAGCAGGGAGGCGGTGTGCCCGTCTTCACCAAGGCCGAGCACAATAAGATCGAAGCGTGGCTGTTGGGTGTCGAAAAAACGTTGCAGTTCAGCAGCATAGAGAGCAGCAGCATGCTCGACACCCTGTTCACAGCGGGTGATGGAATGGATATGGGCCGGTGGCACCGGGACGTGGTCGAGCAGGGCGCTGCGGACCATGGTCTCATTGCGGCGTTCATCTCCGTCGGGCAGACAGCGTTCATCTCCCCAGAAGAAATGACAGGCGTGCCATGGAATCTGCTCGGCCAGCGGTTTTTGAGCCAGCAGCTCGTAGGTACGGCGTGGTGTGCTGCCGCCTGCCAGCAACACAGAAAAGCGGCCATGATCGGCCAGTGCCAGCCTGGCGCGTTCCGCAAAAAAAACAGCCGCCGCTTGGCTTAATAACTCTGCATCAGGATAAATGGTCATGGTCTTCATGGCGTTCATCCCCCACTGGTTGGCTGCAACCAGTTGTGCCGCTGGCGGGCGATCATCAGGTCGGCTGATTCCGGGCCCCAGGTACCGGCCGCATACTCGGAAAAGCCTGCAGTGGGGACAGCATCCCAGGCATGAAGAATCGGGCTGACCACCTGCCAGGCGCTTTCGACCTGATCGGCCCGCATAAACAGTGTGGCATCACCGCGAATAACATCAAGCAGCAGGGTCTCGTATGCCTCCGGTGCCGGAGTCCGGAAGGCCTCGTCATAGCGGAAGCGCATTTCAGCGGTGCCCAGCAGCATACCTGTGCCCGGCTGTTTGACCTGAATACGGGTACCGATGCCTTCCTCTGGCTGGATACGGATGACAATACGATTCTGCTGCCAGTTTTCCACCGCAGCAGCCGGGAAGAACTGATGGGGCGGCTCGTGGAACAGAACCGTGATTTCCGAGACCTTTGCCGGCATTCGTTTTCCGGTGCGAAGGTAGAAGGGGACTCCCTGCCAACGCCAGTTGTCGATGTGAAAGGTGAAGGCACCGTAGGTTTCCGTGGTGGAGTCCGGAGCTACTTTCTCCTCCTCGCGGTATCCGGGCACTGATTTCCCCAGGATGGTTCCCTGGCGATACTGGCCCCGCACCGCCAACCGGTGAATGGCATCCGGGTGAAACGGCCGGATAGCACGCAGGACATCAACCTTCTTGTTACGGACATCGTCGGCAGCAAACGAGATCGGCGGTTCCATGGCAACCAGGCAGAGCAGCTGGAGCAGGTGGTTTTGCACCATGTCACGCAGGGCACCGGCCTGGTCGTAGTAGTCGCCTCGCCCCTCTACGCCGACTGTTTCTGCAACCGTGATCTGCACCTGGTCGATATATCGCCGGTCCCAGATGGGTTCGAACAGGGAGTTGGCAAAGCGAAAGGCGAGGATGTTTTGTACTGTCCCCTTGCCGAGATAATGATCGATGCGGTAGATCTGCGATTCCACGAACATCTCACTTAAAAAGCTGTTCAGATCCCGGGCTGAGGCAAGATCACGACCAAAAGGTTTTTCAATCACCAACCGGTCGTGGGTACAATCGCGACAGACGCCCAGACGCTGCAGCATGGCTGCCGCCGGTTTCATCATGGTTGGTGGTATGGCCAGATAGTAAATCCGGTTGGCCCGTTGTCCCCAGGCAGACTCGATTGCCTGCAGACGACTGCTGAGTGCCAGGCCGGAAACCGGATTGCTGACATCTTCGGCAAGATAGGAGAGGGTAGCGGCAAAGGCCTGCCACCTTTCCTCCTCACCCACACCCCGGCGCGAAAACTGTTCCACACCTTCCCGCAGCTGCTCACGAAAGTTCTCGTCTGACAGCGGTCTGCGAGCAAGACCGATGATGGCGAGCTGCTCAGGAAGATATCGATCCAGGTGCAGGTTGTAGAGGGCCGGAATCAGTTTACGCTGAGCCAGGTCACCGGCGGCGCCGATGATGGTTATGATTGTGGGTGCAAATGGCTGCGGTCGCAACATGGCTCACCTCTCATCGGTTGAGGGTTCACTGTGACCGCCGAACTGCCACCGCAGGGCAGAGAGAAGCTGGTCGGCGAACCCGGCGCGGTCTCGTGAACTGAAGCGTTGAAACAGGGCGGCACTTAACACCGGCACTGGTACCCCCTCATCAATGGCGGCATGAATGGTCCAGCGTCCCTCACCACTGTCGGATATCTGTCCGGAAAAATCAGCCAGATCCGGACTTTCGGTCAGGGCACGAGCGCACAGATCGAGCAGCCAGGAAGGGATCACCGAGCCCCGTCGCCACAGTTCGGCAATATCAGCCAGGTTGAAGTTGTACTGATAGTATTCCGGGTGCTCCAAAGGGGTGGTTTCTGCATCATGCACCTGGGTGGCCTGGCCGATATCAGCGTGGCGAAGGATGTTGAAACCCTCGGCATAGGCTGCCATCATACCGTACTCGATACCGTTGTGGACCATCTTGACAAAGTGCCCGGCCCCATTGGGACCGCAGTGCAGGTAACCGTTCTCCGCCGTTGAATCGGCTGTTCGACCGGGAGTTGAGGGCACCTCACCACGGCCGGGCGCCAGATCGCGAAATATCGGGTCAAGGTGACGTACAACCGTGGTTTCACCGCCGATCATCAGGCAGTAGCCGCGCTCCCGGCCCCACACACCGCCGCTGGTACCGACATCAAGAAAATGCAAACCGCGTTCCCGAAGGTGTTTCCCGCGTTGTACAGCACCATGGTATCTTGAGTTACCACCGTCAACAACGATGTCTCCAGGAGTCAACAGCGGCAACACCTCCGCCAGTACGGCATCCACCGAGCCTGCCGGTACCATCAGCCAGACAACACGCGGTGTCTGCAGTTGCTTGATAAAGTCCGGGTAGGTATGGGTCCCTGTTGCTCCATCTGCCACAAGGGCGGCAACAGCCTCCGGTCGCCGGCCATACACAACGCATTGGTGCCCCCTGTCCAGCAGTCGGCGCACCATGTCACCGCCCATACGGCCGATTCCGATCATACCTATTTGCATTGTCTTTCCTCCACCTGGTTCCTGTTGTTCAAAAAGTCGGTTGTCTGTACTCGTGGATCACGGCAGCCACCATGGCAGGTGTATCAGCTCCGGACGATCTGCTGCACAAAAAAACACGGATGATCAAGCCGGGGCCCGGTTGTTTAACCAAGCGCAACGTCAAGGATCATCATGGTGGTAAAACCGATCATCGTGGCTATGGTGACAAAGTCGATATTCTTGTGATTGCGTTGAGATTCCGGAACAAGTTCTTCAACCACCACAAAGATCATGGCACCGGCGGCAAAACAGAGGGCATAGGGCAGGATAAACTGCATTTTAATGACAAACAGTGCGCCCAGAACCCCGGCTATGGGTTCAACTATTCCCGATGCCTGACCAAGAAAAAAACTTTTACCCCGGCTCAACCCTTCGCGGCGAAGCGGCATGGACACCGCTGTGCCTTCAGGAAGGTTTTGCAGACCGATACCGATGGTCAGGGCAATGGCTCCCCCCAGGGTGGCGGTCGGCAGCCCGGCTGAGACTGCACCGAAGGCAACACCCACGGCCAGCCCTTCGGGAATATTATGTAAGGTGATGGCTAAAACCAGTAAGGTGGAACGCTGCCATGAGGTCTTGATCCCTTCCTGTTCCGACCTGGCCATACTGGGATGGAGATGAGGCAGGATCTTGTCGGTCAGCCGCATGAAGATTCCACCGGCCATGAAACCGATGGCAGCGGTGAGCCAGGGGATGAGATCCAGCTGTTCAGCCATGGCGATTCCGGGAGCCAGCAACGACCAGAAGCTGGCGGCAATCATGACGCCGGCGGCAAACCCGAGCATACCGTCCAGTATCTTTGGCTTGATTTCACGGCCCAGAAAGACCAGAGCCGCACCGGCGGCAGTGAGTGCCCAGGTGAAGAGAGTAGCGAAGAATGCCTGCGTAACGGGGCTGAGGTTCTGTAGGTAGTCGATCATGGTCGTCTGGTTGTAGAGAAAGATGATTTGTTCAACACAGGGATCTGATGTTCCGATATGCGGTTTTCTTGTCAACAGTGCTTCTGCGACCGGTCAGGGTCGTTAACCTGCCTATCGTACAGTGCTTTTGGTTTGTCTTCAACCTGATCACAGAGCGTTTTGAGGATTTTGACGACGGCAGGGTTTGTTCACGGGCTTTTCCCGGAGTAAAAGAGATGAGTGTGCTGCCGGTTCGGGCAACTGCAATAACGCAACACTTCCCGAACCTGATCCATTAACTTGAGTTTTAATTTGGTTTGCACTTCGGCTTTTGTTCCATTGCGTTCATCCGCCTGGTGCAATGACACCCCTATGGGCAATGCTCACATCGGATCAGACGTTGGACAACGGCCGTTGACTTGAACTTGAAAAGGCATTTGTATCTGGTAGTAGCAACTTGCTGACGAATCGAACTATGCAGGCCAAATCAGGGGAAACCAGGGACACTTCCCATATTGTCTGCTGCGAGCTATCAGCTTTGACCGTATTATCCGCACCATGCCAAGAATTGCACGCACCATAGCGGCCGGCTATCCGCATCATATCACGCAGCGCGGTAATAATCGCGCCACCGTCTTTTTCGATGATGAGGACCGGCAGACGTATTTGAAGGTATTGGCAGGATATGCCCAAAGATATCATCTGAGTATCCGGGCGTATTGCCTGATGAACAATCACATTCATCTTCTTGTCGTGCCGGAGACTAAAACCGCTCTATCGCGAGGAATCAGCATTACCAACCTGGTGTATACCCAGTATCTCAACCGCAAGCTGAATCAGTCTGGACGCATCCGGCAAAACCGCTTTTTCTCTTGCGTAGTTGAAAGTGATCAGTATCTTTGGGCAGTGGCTCGCTACATCGAGCGTAATCCATTGAAGGCCGGTTTGGCGACGAGTGTGGAGACGTATCGCGGATGGAAAAACTCATTAAGCGCGTTAAATCGCACAGTTTTCGCCACAGTTTCGCGACTCATCTTTTACAAGCTGACTGCGACATACGGACAATCCAAACGATGCCGGCCCACACCTATATGAGAACAACGATGATGTATACCCACTGCATACCAGACAAGACGGCAAAAGAGGTAAAAGCCCATCAGATTTTTAAGCATCATTTCACCGTGGAATATAATAAACTCGGCATGTTTTTTGCTTTTATCGTTAACAACACTATTGAGTGTATTAGCTGGACCATTCCGTCCAGCTAATACCTTGTTAGACAAAAAAGAAGGGAGCCATGAAGGAAGGCGACTCAGCTAACCCATTATTGGAAGCTCTGAAGAATTCGATGCAAGAGGTAGAGAAGAAATCCTCTGAGCATGAAAAGCTAAGAGCATCCGAAGAATATCAATCAGAACTCGATTTTTTGAGACAAACGGTTAGAGATCTTATTCATACGCTTAGGCTATGCGAATTTGCTGCGTCAAGATGGCAGGATTTTGGAAAAAAGTATCTACTGCCACGACACTTTGACGACATAGTTGAAGCGGCTTTGACTGCACAGTTGGCGGTTGAAAATGGAGCATTGAACCCTGCACGGCGAGAACTACGGTACATGTTAGAAGTAGCTGTCAACGTTGCCTATGTCGATGAAGTCCGAGCGAAAGATTCTTTTGATGAGAGAGTTGCTTTTTATAGGGGAAAAAAAGTAAATAAAAGTAACGTTGACCACGTTTTTGATCTTCCCCTTCGGTTGCTCGGCGAACACAAGAATGAGTTTGCAACTAGTGTTCGTTCGGCTTGGGTTAGGGCTTCTAACTACGTTCATCTGACCAAAAGAAGAATTGACGAGAAACTACGCTTAAGGGAAAAAGGCATATCTTTAGGCATGGAAACCGTTGATATGCTTAAAGATATCGTTTCCGAAGTCAACGAGGTATGTAGTATCGTTGTTGCTTTAACCTTTGAAACTATCGGTCCTTCTTTTACAGGTGACTTGCTCGTAGATTCGCTAGATGAGCGGGATGAATGGGCATTCCATGCTAATGGCTACATCGCTTTAATCGATTCCCACTTTGACTATAAGCATGAGCGCCAAGGGAGGCTCGAGGAAATACACCAGAGAAGGGAAAACCGGATTAAGTATCGGGTGTAAGCCTGCATCGTCTAACCATGGCGTCAACGGGACCGGATTTCCGCTGACGCTCCAAGCCGGCCCGTTACGCTGGCGTTAGACGAATAAAAAAACATGCATACGGATAGATTCAGAAAACTCAGAAAAAAAACGCTATCAAGCCTCTTTGATAAAAAAGAGGTCAGTTCCGTATGGAGAAAAATTGTTCGCGGCCAGCTACGTTCTCTGGATTTCAAAGATTTATACGATCACTATGATTTTAACTACAACATAGAAGATCGGGCCACGGCGATTAGAAATGAAATTCTTAACGGAACATACCGCGTTTCATTGCCATTAATCTATAGGTTAGAAAAAAAGTTCGGCGTATGTCGGCACATCGTTATTCCACAACCGATAGATGCCCTTGTTTTGCAAGTTTTAGTCGAGTCCATCGCCGAGCAAATCATCAAGCGCCAACCTTCTGATAATTCCTTTTACTCGCGCGACAAGCATAATGTAGGTAAGCCACATGATGCCGCCGAATACGGCCTATCTTTCAGGAAGCAGTGGAAAAAACTACAGAAGGAAATTTATCGGTTCAACGATGAAAAAGAACTATTAATTGTTACAGATTTATCAAATTACTATGACAGTATAAGCATTGAAGAGCTGAAAAAGGTTTTTTTAGGGTATGTAGAGAATAATGAAGTTCTTGTAGATATTCTCTTCCATGTAATAGAAGAAATATCATGGAAACCTGATTACCTTCCCTATAGTAGAAGAGGGTTGCCTACATCAAATCTTGAAGCAATTCGATTGCTTGCGCATTCATTTTTGTTTGAAATTGATGAAGTACTGAAGCAGGAGACACATGATTCATTCACAAGATGGATGGATGACATAGTAATCGGGGCAGATAATCGGAAGGAAGCAATTGAATTAATCAGCTCAATTTCAGACATGCTCAAGAGCAGAGGGTTGGCTCTAAATCTCTCTAAAACTGCAATCTATGATAGCAAAGAGGCTCGCTATCACTTTCAAATTGATGAAAACAAATATCTTGACTCTTTGGAAGGTGTCAAAAAAGGCGACGTTAACTACAATCAGGTAACCACAGATTTAAGGAAAAATTTCAAGAAACACTTTAAAGATCATGGCCCAAAATATTGGGACAAGATTGCAAAGCGCTATATAACGGCATTTGGCAAGCTGGAGTCAACTAAGCTGCTTACTGAAATATCACAGGTATATTTAAACTATCCAGGCCTTCGTCCAAATCTCCTTTATTATCTGTCAAAGATTGGCTACAAAAAGCAAACGGCGAAAAAAGTAGAAGAGATATTGTCAAATCTTGATGTTTTTGACGACATATCTCTTTATCAAATTTGTTCACTCGTGACCTCTTGGGAAGTACCAATCAGGCTGTTGAAAAACTCATAAACAACGGGACATGTAAAACAATACCGTGTATTATCCAACCATTTGGAATAACTGACAAACAGGTGGAAATATGCGCGGTCCTGACATTCAGCAACAGAAATTGTTCAGCTATCTCTCCCCCGAATCCCGGGTTCCCCAAACGCATCCCCTGCGCCCTATCCGAATCATGGCTGATAAAGCGCTGAAGGAACTCTCTCCCGTGTTTCGGGAACTCTACTCACGAACAGGACGACCATCGATTCCGCCCGAGCAACTGCTTCGCTCCCTGCTGCTGCAAATCCTTTATTCGATCCGGAGCGAGCGGATGTTGGTGGAACAGCTTGATTACAATCTTCTTTTTCGCTGGTTTGTCGGCCTGTCCATGGATGAAGCAATTTGGGATCACTCCGTCTATTCCAAAAACAGGGAGCGCATTCTGCACAGTGATCTTGCGGTGATGTTCTTGCGATCCATCTGTTCCCAAGCCGAGGCAGCCGGACTCTTGTCTGACGACCATTTCACCGTTGACGGCACACTGATCGAAACGTGGGCATCGCTGAAGAGCTTTCGGCCCAAAGATGAGGAGCCTCCGGTCTCTACCGGCGGCAACCGCAATCCGGCAGTGGATTTCCACGGGAAAAAGCGTCGCAATGACACGCACGCATCGGTCACCGATCCAGAATCCCGGCTGTTCAGAAAAGGAAAAGGCAAGGAGGCCAGGCTCTGCTTTATGGGGCATGTACTGATGGAAAATCGGAACGGTTTGGTCGTCGATACCCGCCTGACCCAGGCAACCGGGACGGCGGAGCGCGAGGCCGCCCTTTCCATGGCTTCGGATATTCCGGGCACACATCGGGTCACCATCGGCGCGGACAAAGGGTATGACTGCAAGGAGTTCGTCGATGACCTGCGCAGCCTGACCGTTACTCCACATGTAGCACAGAAAGTCAAAGGCTCCGCCATCGATGGCCGGACCACCCGTCATGCAGGTTATGCCGTGAGTCGGAAGAAACGCAAACGGGTGGAAGAGATATTTGGCTGGATGAAGACCGTCGCCTGGTTACGCAAAGCCAGATACAAAGGCGTGGAAAAGATAGACTGGCTGTTCACGCTCTCTGCGGCAGCCTACAACATGGTCCGAATGCGTAATCTGGGGGTAGTTACCTCTGGATAAGAGGGGAAATCCTCATCAGAGCGGCTTGAAGCGCCTCGGAAGATGAAAACCGGCAACACATCATGACAAACAAACGGCCAAGGGCTCACTGTCAAAGAGCTATCGAAGGGCAAACAAACAACCCTTGTCTTGTATTTTCCTGTTTTTCAACAGCCTGCTTGGGAAGTACCAATTCATGACTCAAGCAAAGAGTTTTTGCAGAACATCGATGCTACGTTGGTTGCTGCATCATTTAAAAGGAAGAACCCAGCAGACTTTTATTCAGTGCTATGGTTTAAAGCCAAATACGATCACGCTGAAGAGTTGCTGAAATTTATTAAGAAGTACCAAAATTTATGGCAGGCCGATTCATTCTTGAGGAGGCAGGTCACTGCGGTAATGGGTAGACTCATGATAACGAATAATAAGGAAATTGAGTCGTTACTTTACACTCAAATATCTTCAGGGATAGCGAATACTGTATCTCTTGCCAACCAGATACAAAGGTTTTCCAATGTTGACAGACTAGATGGAAGGCTCCGTTTTTATTTGTTTCCTAAAAACATACAAAGGCCATATCCATTGCCAAAATTTATGGTGCTGTGCTCTGTATTAAACTCAGAGAAAATTAGGATAGACAATGATGCAAGAAAAGCAATTCTCGAACACGTGAAAGACCCATATTATAGGAAGTGGTTAGATGTGGAGTACAATGTTAACTAATAATCGTCTAACAAAAACATGCACTCGGACAGGAAAAAGTGCCGCTCGTTCTTCGCTCTGCTTTTTGCTGCCGGTTATGCGGAGCGTTGGGCGCCATTAGGGAGCGACCCAACACTGAACCTTACCCTTTCCTCAACGTCTTGTTTTGTGCAGCGATGCTGCTGTTTTTCAATGCTTGGGTAATTTTTTTACAATCGATCTCTTCCCGGTCTGCAACCTCCGGGGTTGTTCGTTTTTGGCCATAACCAGCGGCAAAAGAAGATCTGTACGGGTGGACATCGCATGGCAATCATGCTATTCTGGCAGTCGTTTTTTTGAGCACCCGGCCCGCTGTACCTGCAGCTCAAACACCGGTTGCCCCGATCTCAATGAGTTTTTCCTGTTTGCAGGTTTCACACAGTTCTCTTTGTTGAGGTTGTAACCTTGACAGTGCCTGTTTGTCTCTATTTTGTAAAGATCCGTCAACCCCACAATTTAATTGCAGCGTCCACCGATCTTCTGTAAGTGCATCGTACGTCAGTCAGATTGTGTGGCATAAACTTCATGGAACTTCGACAGTCATGAACGGTTATCTTCTTTTTATTCTCAGTGTTCTTCTCGTTGGTTACCTGATCGATCTTGTGGTTGCCCTGCTGAACCTGCGTTCGCTCAATCCCCGGCTGCCGGCCGAGTTTGCCGGGGTGTTTCAACCCGATCAGTATGTCCGCTCCCAGGAGTACACCAGGGTGCAGACCAGGTTTTCACTGCTACAGTCAACAGTCAGTCTGGTGCTGACGATCCTCTTTATCCTTGTCGGCGGCTTTCATTATATTGACCTGGTTGCCCGCAGTTTCAACCTCTCTTCCATTGGTACCGGCCTGCTCTTCACGGGTCTGTTCGGTTTACTGTCAGCAGTTCTCAGTTTGCCTTTTTCCGTTTACTCCACCTTTGTCATTGAACAGCGGTTTGGTTTCAACACCACCACGGTGACGACCTTTGTTCTTGATTACGGTAAAGGGCTGCTGCTGGCCGTTCTTCTCGGCGGCCCGCTGCTGGCGGCTATCCTCTGGTTTTTTGAGTTTGCCGGCACATGGGCCTGGCTCTACTGCTGGGCAGCTGTTGCAACGTTTATTTTTGTGGTGCAGCTGCTGGCACCCGTGGTTATCATGCCGTTGTTCAACAAGTTTATCCCCCTGGACGAGGGTGACCTGAACGAACGTATCACCCGGTATGCAGCAGCCCAGCGTTTTGCCCTGCAGGGTATCTACACCATGGACGGATCCAGACGTTCTACCCGGGCCAATGCCTTTTTTACTGGTTTTGGTCGTTTTCGGCGTATTGTTTTTTTCGACACCCTCATGGACAAGCTGAACACCGATGAGATTGTGGCTGTACTGGCCCATGAGATGGGGCATTATAAACTACGGCATATTCCGGTGATGATGACGCTGTCCATCGCCCAGATGGGGATCATGTTTTTCATTCTCTCCCTGTTTCTGGGCAATCCCGGTCTGTTTGAAGCCTTCAGAATGGAACATCTCTCCATTTATGCCTCTCTGGTCTTCTTTGGTTTTCTTTATGCCCCGATTTCCACTGTCCTTGCCATTGGTTTGAATCTGGTTTCACGACGCCATGAATACCAGGCTGATCGTTATGCCGTGGAAACAGGAGGCGCTGGCAGCGGGGGAGAGGCATTGATTCAGGGCCTGAAGAAGCTGAGTGTAAGCAACCTCAGCAACCTGACGCCGCATCCGCTGCACGTCTTCCTGCATTACAGCCATCCTCCGATACTGGCCCGTATCGGAGCCTTGCGGCGGCTTGGAGCTGCGGGCTCGGGTTCCTGAACAGATGGAAGGTCTCAACAGTCGGCTCCACCTCGCCTGGCTGAACCAGTTGTCACGTGAATATGACGATATCTGTTATCAGTACGGCTTTTCTCTGCAGCCGCCGATCCTGCGCATCAGTCAGAGCCGTACACAACTGGGTAGCTGGCTGCCGGGCAAACGGATTTTGAGTCTCAGTCATTTTCTGATCAGTGCACACCCATGGCGCTTGACCCTGCAGGTGTTCAAGCATGAAATTGCCCACCAGATCTGTGACGAGGTTTTCGGGCAACCTGGTGCAGGGCATGGGCCGCTGTTTCGCCAAGCCTGTACTCAGCTTGGACTTGACGTGTGTTTTCAGCATGCGGCCGCAGACCTGTCGGAGGGGATTCCGGAGCTGGATCAGGGTACAGCGGTGACCGGGCCGGGACGACGAATCGTTGAAAAGGTGCGGAAATTACTGGCCTTGGGGTGTTCGGACAACGAACATGAAGCAGCACTCGCCCTGCAGCGCGCCGGAGAACTCCTCACCCGCCACCAGCTTGATATGGATGCGCTGGCCCGGGAAGAGGGACTGGTGCATCGTACCATCAGCACCGGTCGGCAGAGGCTGGCGGAGCATCGCAAGGTTATTGCCGTTCTTCTGGAACGCTGCTTTGCGGTGAGGGTTATCTGTGCCTCCGAGTACGACCCGCAAGCCGATTGCAGCTACAAGACGATTGAGCTGCTGGGAGCAGAGGAGTCGGTGGCCATTGCGGAACACTGCTACTTTTTTCTTGAAAACCGCCTTGAAGCGTTGTGGCAGACGAACCGTCATGCCTTTGCCGGCAACCGCCGTCTTGCGCGGCGCAGTTACTACCTCGGTCTGCTGGCCGGTTTTGGGCAGACCTTGCAGACAGCAGTAGCCGGAGCTGTTGGACCGTCGGAAGACAGCCGGACAACGGGTACAACTTTGCCGGTAGCACAGAGGCAGCAACGCTTGGCAGCCTTTGTTACCGCCCGGTTTCCCCGCCTGCAGCGCAGGGGTGGCCGGTCAGCCATGGTTCATGGCCCGGCGTATCGTCAGGCAGTGGCTGATGGCCGGGAGATCAGACTGCACCATCCCATGGCCGGCGGAAGTCCGGTGGGTTTGCTGCTGTAAGCGGATTTTACCGGGTGCCGGGGATGTGGTGGGATGAGTGGAAAGCCGGGGAGTGCGGGCAGGGTATGGTGCAGAACAAGTTGGTACAGCGGGGAGGAGTTTGAGTGAACTACACGATGGAACGTTGGAATATTACGAAGTCGTCGGATCTTTACAGTGTGAGCGAATGGAGCGGCGGCTATTTTTTCATAGCTGAAAATGGGGATATGGTGGTTGTCCCTGAACCCGGTGCAACCGAACGTGCCGTGAGTATAGCCGAGGTTGCCAGGGGTATCCGTGAACGCGGTTTCGATATGCCGGTCCTGTTGCGGATCGAAAATATCCTTGACGCTCAAATCACCAGCCTCAATGAAACCTTTCGTTCCGCCATGGCGGAGCAGGGGTATCAGGGGAGCTTTATGGGGGCCTACCCGATCAAGGTGAATCAGCAGCAGCAGGTTGTTGAGAAGATCACCCAATTCGGTTCACGGTATCACCATGGTCTCGAAGCAGGCTCCAAGGCCGAGCTGATTGCCGCCATGGGCATGATGCACGATAAGAAAGCGGTGCTCATCTGCAACGGCTACAAGGATGAGGAGTTTATCGATCTTGGCCTCTATGCAACCAAGATGGGGTTCACCTGTATCCTGGTGGTGGAGATGCCTGATGAGTTGCCGTTGATCATTGAACGGTCAAAGGCGCTGAACGCCAAGCCGATCCTCGGTATTCGCATCAAGCTGTCGGCACAGGCCGGAGGGCATTGGTCGGAATCCGGTGGTGAGCGGTCGATTTTCGGTCTCAATACCAGTCAGCTCATCCAGGCCATTGACCTGCTGGCCAGTGCGGGTATGCTTGATTGTCTTAAACTGGTGCACTATCACCTGGGTTCACAGATCTCCAATATCCGCGAGATCCGGACAGCGGTGTACGAGGCCTGCCGTGTCTACGCCGGTTTGGTCAAAGAGGGCGCCTCGCTTGAATATCTGGATCTTGGTGGTGGCCTGGCAGTGGACTATGACGGTTCGCAGTCCAATTTTCTTTCCAGTCGGAACTATACGCTGAAAGAGTACTGCACCGACATTGTCGAGGCGGTGATGACCTCCCTGGAGACAGAGGAGATACCCCATCCGGTGATCGTTACCGAGTCCGGCCGGGCGCTGGTGGCCTACTACTCGATTCTCCTGTTCAATATTCTGGATGTTACCCGCTTTCACACCGAACCGCTGCCGCTGCGGCTGCCTGAAGATTGCCCGGCTCCGCTTGAATACATGCATCAGGCTCTGCAGGACCTGACGATCCGCAACATTCAGGAGGTCCTCAACGATGCTATTTTCTACCGTGACGAGACCAGGCGGCTCTTTCAAAACGGTCAGATCAGTCTGCGTGACCGGTCACTGGCGGAACAGCTGTTCTGGACCACAATCAGTGAGATCAACCGTCTAGCCAAGGAGTTGAAGAATCCGAATCCTGAGCTCACGGATCTTGATCGGGTTCTTTCCGATTTCTATTACTGCAACTTCAGCGTTTTCCAATCGCTGCCGGATTCCTGGGCGATTGGACAGCTGTTTCCCATTCTGCCGATTCACCGTCTGGATGAGGAGCCGACCCGCAAGGGTATCCTTGCTGACATCACCTGCGACTGTGACGGCAAGATCGATCAGTTTATCGACAAACGCGGGGTCAGGCGGTATCTGCCGCTGCATGAACTCAGACCCTATGAAGAGTACATCCTTGGTGTTTTTTTGGTCGGGGCCTACCAGGAAACCCTGGGTGATCTGCATAATATGCTGGGTGATACCAATGTGGTGACCATCAGCATTCAGGACAAGGGTGAGTTTGAGTTTGTCAGTGAGCAGGAGGGTGATACCGTGGCAGAGGTACTCTCCTACGTCCAGTATGACCCCAAGGGACTTTTTGTCCGTTTCCGTGAAACAGCGGAGCAGGCAGTCCGTTCCGGTCGGATCAGTGCTTCGGAGCGAAGGGAGATCGTCGCCGCCTATGAGGCCGGATTGCGTGGCTATACGTATTTTGAACGATAAATTTTTCCGGGTCGGAGAAACCTCTGTGTCCCCAATGCGTGGCGGACAGGGTGAGCGGGTCCGGCACTGATGATAAAGAGGCGGTACCATGAAGATGACAAAGTGTATACTCGCGGGCGGCATCGTTTTATGCACGCTTCTGCCCATGACGACAGCTGCTGCAGAGAAAACCGGCGTCACACTGTACGGCCGTACTCTTCTTGAGCAGATCAACCTCTACCGCCGCGACAACGGCCTGCACCCGTTGCGGTTTGATGCCAACCTTGTGCATCTGGCTAAAACCCACAGTTTTGCCATGTCCCGGCAAAAGATGATTGGCCATGCCAACTTTGACGACCGTTTTGCACGCTCCGGCAGCCGACTCTGTGTTGAGAACGTCGGGTATAACCATACCACCCCCTTGAAACAGTTTGATGCCTGGAGCCGGTCAAAAGGACATGATCAGAATATGCTGAGTCCGGAGATTACCCGGGCCGGTATCGCTGAAATCGGCAATTACGTCACTTTTTTTGCCTGTAAATAAGGACGATCATCACTGACCGGTCTTTTGCTCCGTTCCATTTGACGCTGTCTTTTTTTGTTGAATTCGGTATAGTGCAGGCCACGCTTCCGCCGGATTGGAAGCGATCCGAACGGAGGAAACGGGTGTGATTCCCGTGCTGTCCCGCAACTGTGATTCCGCTTTGCGGCGGAAAAGCCAGATACTCCTCTGTATGTGCGTCTTCGTGGAAAAAGACAGCGATGGTATGGCGGCAGTCTTCGTTTTTTAAGAGTCTACACCCGACTGAACGGTGACGGTCCGTGCTTTGGCGGCAGGGCACGTCTTTTTTTGAAGTTGGTGGTGCGGGTCCCGGCGGCTGTTGCCTGTGCCGGCAGGTAGGACCTGATATGGTTTTGAACTGACAACGGTATGAGGTGATATGGGACGGATTTTTCTGGTGACTGGTGGGGCACGCAGCGGCAAGAGCAGCTTTGCTGAACAACTGGTGGCCGGTTTTGGTCCGCAGATAGTCTATATCGCCACTGCAAGGCCTTTTGATGAAGAGATGATCGACCGTATCGCCAGGCATCGCCGTCAGCGTCCCTCCTCCTGGCAGACCTTCGAAGCACCGGAAAGGCCCTCAGCTGTGATTGCCGAACAGGGGCGGTGCTGTGATGCCATCCTGCTCGACTGTCTCACCGTGCTGGCCACAAACCTGCTCCATCTCCACCGTATCGACTGGGACCATGTATCCCGCGGTCGGCTGGCCGAGGTTGAGGAAGAGATCCTGGTCGAGATCAAGGCTATTTATACGGCAGCGCAGCAGGGACGGGCTGATCTGGTAGCAGTGACCAATGAGGTGGGGTGCGGCATTGTCCCCGCCTCGCCCATGACCCGATTTTTTCGCGACTGTGCCGGTCGGATCAATCAGCGTCTGGCCGCTGTTGCCGACGAAGTCTACTGGGTGGTTTCCGGCATACCGGTGCGGATCAAGGGTGACTGACGTACTATGCGCTCGTTGATTCTGATGATTCAGTTCATGACCCGATACCCCATTCCTGTGGCGGTTGATTTCACGGCGGTTCATTTTGTGCAGGGTATGAAGTGGATGCCGCTGATCGGGCTTCTGGTTGCCCTGCCGGCGGCCGGCTGTTATGCCGGATTTGAGATGCTGCTGGACAGAGATGTGGCGGTTCTTGCCGCGGTGGTCATGCTCATCTGGATCACCGGCGGCCTTCATCTCGACGGCATTGCCGACACGGCGGACGGTCTTTTCAGCTACAACACCCGGGAACGGACACTTGAGATCATGCGCGATTCCAACCTGGGCGCACATGGTGTCGGCACAATGGTTCTTACCATCCTCAGTAAATTTGTACTCCTGCGCACTGTGCCTGTCGAAGGAGGTGTGCTGGCAGTGTTGGCCGTGCCGGTGCTTGGGCATATGGCTCTGACGTGGCATGCTGCGGTTGCCCGTTATGCCCGTGATGAAAACGGTATCGGTGGTTTTGTCAATCAAACCGGGCTTGTGCATGCGGCAGCAGCCACCCTGCTGTCCGTGATCATCGTTGCCTGTTTACTGTTTCTGTGGAATTTTTCATTGGTCACGGTTCTTGTGGTTACCAGCATTCTGCATCTGTCGACTGCCGGTATGGCGGTGCTCTTTGCCGCCTATCTGACCCGCCGGCTTGGCGGTATTACCGGTGATACCATCGGTGCCACCATCGAACTTGCAGAACTGGTCGGCCTCTTTGTTTTTCTCTTTCTCTGGAAATATCTTCTGTTATGAGCACAGTCAGTCTGTATCTAATTCGTCACGGTGAAACCGAACAAAATAAAACAGGTGTTCTTGTGGGCAGTACCGACACCTCCCTGAATGATCATGGTCGCCGCCAGGCCCTTTCCCTGCGTGAGCGCATCAATGCGTTGCAGGTGGACGCTGTTTATTCCAGCCCTCTTGTCCGGGCTGTGGAAACGGCAACCCTGGTTTTCGGTGACAATGCACCGATCATTACGGACTCAAGCCTGCAGGAGTTTCATTTTGGCGAGTGGGAGGGGATGCATTTTTCAGAAATAGCCAGACAGTATCCCGAAATCTGGCAGACGTGGCTCACGGACTGGGAAAAGACCCGTATACCCGGCAGCGAAAACTTTTTTGCATTCACACATCGTGTTGTCTCCTCGGTTGAAGAGATCGTCCGCTCCCAACCCGGCCGACGCGTGGCCGTGGTTTCTCACGGCGGATGTATCCGCTCTCTGCTGGCTCATTTTTTCTGTGAATCGGTTGGTAAAGGGTACTGGCGTTTCAAGGTTGATAACGCCACGTTAAGCGAGGTTGAGTTCATGGGTGAGCTACCTATTCTTGTCCGATTCAACTATCGGTGAGGGGGGAGCAATGCTGCTGCTGAAGAAGACCCTTGACGCCATCAGACCGACTGACCGATTGGTCATGGCCGCCGCTCAGAAAGCAATTGATTATTGCCTCAAGCCACCGGGCAGTCTGGGTAAGCTCGAAGATATTGCCCGTCAGATTGCGGGGATAACCAGGCAGATCCACAATACGATCTCAAAAAAGGCGATTGTGGTGATGATGGCTGACAATGGGGTCTACACAGAAGGCATTGCCATGTATCCCCAGGATATCACCCGGATCGGAGCTGATTTTGTCACCTCGGGCCGCATGGGGGTGAACTTTCTTGCCAGGTATGCGGGTGCTGACATCATTGCCGTTGACATCGGTATTCAGGTTGACGTTGATCTGCCCAGGGTATTGAACCGGAAGATCCGTTACGGCACGGCTAACTTTCTGCAGGAACCGGCCATGACCCGGGAAGAGGTTATCCGGGCCGTAGAGACCGGGATAGAGGTGACCAATACGGCCATTGATCAGGGGTATGATCTGTTTGGCACCGGAGAGATCGGCATTGGTAACACCACTGCCAGCAGTGCTGTGCTCTATGCCTTTACCGGAGCGCCGATTGAACGGGTTGTCGGTCGCGGAGCCGGTCTGACTGACGAGGCCTTTGAACGAAAAAAAGAGGTGGTGAAGCAGGCTGTGCACCTGCATCGGCCGGATCCGGAAGATCCCCTTGATGTGCTGGCCAAGGTCGGCGGCCTTGATATTGCCGGTTTGACAGGCACCTATCTGGCCTGTGCCGCCCGGCGGATACCGGTGGTCACCGACGGTCTGATCTCCAATGTTGCTGCTCTGGCAGCCATGCGGTTGCATCCCACAGCTGTGGAGTACATGATTCCCTCCCATCTCTCCTCTGAACCGGGTGCCAGATTGCTCCAGGAAGTCACCGGTCTTGAGCCCATGCTGAACATGGATATGCGTTTGGGTGAGGGCACGGGTTGTGCGCTGATGTTTTCCATTATCGAGGCCTCGCTGCGCATGATCGAGGAGATGGGAACGTTTGCCGTTATCGGTAAGTCACGGGAAGAGATCGCCGATACAATCAGGGCCTACCGCGGACAGTTTCCCCGCTAGTTGCCGGAAACGGTGGCCCAGCTGTCTGATAGCAGACTGATTTGACTTCTCCCCTGCCCAGATGTGGGCAGTCTCTGGGCGCCCGGTTGGTGCACCCTTATCTGTTAACGGCCTGATTTTCCTGGTGGAGCGGGATATCTGTTTTGCCATTGACGGCAAGCAGCCCTAGTATGTTGATTGTTTTCGTCGTTTATCCGTCTCTGCCGGCCGATTTTCTGTTCTGCTCGTGTTTCTCCTTGGCCGGCAGCCCCACAAACAATCGTTGTCCAGCCGGGTTATTCGGCGGGTGTCCTATCCTGAGAGTTCTGCAGGAAAAAGGCCGGTGCCAACTGATCGACCAGGTATGTTGTCCGCCAGGGCCAGGTGCCGCGAATAAAGCCCGCGTGTCCGCCATGGGGCAGAAGGACCAGACGCACCCCCGGCCCAACCTGATCCACCCGTGGGGCGGTATGAGCATACATGAAGGGATCGTCCCGGCTGTGGAGGAGTAACGTCGGGGTTGTGATTGTGGAGAGGTAGTTCATTGAACTGCAGCGGCGATAGTAGTCAACAGCTCCGCTGAAGCCGTTAAGCGGTGCGGTGATGTGCTCGTCGTACTGCCGGATCGTCTGAATATCGTCCAGGTTCACCTGCAGGTGCGATGGAGTGTTACGGTATTTCCGCTGATATGCCTGTTTCAATTTGGTAAGCAGATACAGCTGATAGAGTCGCGAACCGCCCTGTTCAAGCCGATCGGCAGCGTCGGCAAGGACAAAGGGGACCGACACGGCCATGGCTGTCTGCAGGAGTGCTGTATCTCCCCGCATGCCCAGATATCGAAGCAGAATGTTCCCGCCCAGCGAAAAGCCGAGTGCAGCGGTAACAGGACGATTGGTGTTGCGAAGGGCGAGCAGGACCTCTTCCAGATCCTCGATCGCGCCGGAGTGGTAGGTTCGTGCCGAGCGGTTGGGTTCGTGGCTGCAGCCGCGCAGGTGCATGAAAACCGGTTGCAGGTTGGCCGCGGCAAGGCATGCCATGGTGGGGAGAGCGTAGTGAGAGTCGAGGTTGCCCTCCAGGCCGTGCAGTAGAAGCACCACCGGGCCTCTGCAGCCGACGATCCGGGTCAGATCTATAAAGTCACCATCAGCCAGATCGATTCGTTCGGTCGTCAGGGGGAGGTCTGGTCGTTTCCGGAACAGTTTCGGCCACAGGGTCTGGATGTGCGGATTGCGGAGCCAGAATGGCGGCTTAAAGGAGACGGACTCCATATCAGGTGGTCTGTCGGGATGCTGATCGGTGCGTGCCCCGCCTCATACCAGGCGGACCCGATTGATCATGACCTGATCGCGCTGTACGGTCCGATGGTATTGCACATCCGGTCGACCGAAGAGCAGCGCATAACTCTTGATGTGGTCTTCCGGGATGTTGAGACGTTGATACAGGTCAATATCGATGGTGGAAATTGCCCAGCGGATCATGGCATTCCAGAGGGTACCGATCCCCATGCTGGCTGCCAGCAGTTCAAAGTAGGTCATGGCAATGATACTGTCGGCATCCGGCGTGGTTATTGTCGAAGGAACTGTGACAATCAGAAGGTGCGGGGCGTTTCGGAAGATGATGTCACGGCCCTTGTCCCAGGCTGAAACCACGTGCCGGAAATAGCTCAGGCCCTGGCTGAGCCGCCTTTCAGCAACCGCCCGACGCAAACCTTCCAGGAGCTCGTGCCGGAAAACAGCCATGGTGGCGGGATCTTCAATCACTGAGAACAGGCACTGCCGGTTGTTCTTGCCGGTGGGACCATTGGCAATGGTGGCGAGCATCTGCTCGATCAGGCCGGGGTCCAGAGGTTCGGGCAGAAAACGACGTGTTGAACGCCGTCCCTTGATCAGGGCGATCATCTGCTGTGCGTTGGGAAGACTCTCCGGCAGGGGCAGTGAATCTTCCGGCTTAAAACCCAAGATGGAGAGGGCGCCGGTGGGGCAGACAGCCAGACAGTGCTGACAGTGAATGCAAAGACGGACCCTGGCCGGATTGAGGGATGGATAGCCGGATTCCATCTGAATGACTCGTAACGGACAATCATCTGCACAGGCTCCACACTGGATACAGAGATCCGGGTTAACGACAAATTGCAGGTCCATGTCTTCTCCTTAAGGTTATACAGGCATGCAGACATCATGCGCTTAACACCGGTTCTGCTCCAGTTGCAGGCTGACCGCGTGTTCTTTTTTGCAGGTGTCTTGGCTGTTGTTCTTCAAGTTCGGATAGTTAGGATGAGTGTGATGGGGGGTGGAAAACCACAGAGTAAACGAATTGCAGCTGTTGGGCCAGGGGTAACTGTCCAGGCATTGGAGCAGGTGCAAGGCGGAGTTGTTGACACTTCAACCCTGATCTACCTGCATCGTCTGGAAGTACTGCCCATTGCCGCCTGCTCCTTTTCTCTTCTGCTCATCCCCGGTGTGGTCAGCGAATACGGCGGTTGTCCGCAGGGCTGCAGGCAGATTGAGAGCGTGTCCACCGGTACAACGGATGAACAGCTGTGTCGGACAGCGCAACTTCTGAAACAACCTGTTCTGTCTGAAGATCGCCGGGTTCTGCAACAGGCAGACGCTCTTGAGCTACCGTTTTACAATACCCTGATGCTGGTGATCGCCCTCTGTATCCGGAATCGGTTGCCGTTCAGCGCCTATCCGGATATCCGTCACCAGCTCTCCACCTTTGCCCGTTACAGTACAGCGGTAATCGGAGTTGGTGATGCGGTGTACGAGCTCGCCCGCCACCGGGTACCACATCCCGGTTAACCGTTACTCCGCCCGCATCAGCTCCCGGGCAAGGACGGTTGCCGCCTGCAGGTACGAATCAACGTCTGTGTTCGGCTGCAGGAGGAGACCGGCAGCGGTCAGCGTGCGAACTGTAAAGCCGTACAGTTCCAGGGTACGCGTATAACGTTCCACAACATCATCGTGGGCGGCGGCCCTGTCCACATGGGTCAGCAGCAGTATTGCTGTCTTGCCCGGCGGCAGTCGGCTGTACGCTTCATCGTCGTCGGTGTCTGTGCGAAGGAGTGACCACATGCGGTCATAAAACGATTTGAACTGACCACAGGTGTCCCCGAAGTAGACAGGTGCGGCAAAAAGAACGATATCAGCGTGGTAGAGCTGATCAAGTGCAGGAGTGGCATCGTCACGGAGTACGCAGCGATCGGAGCGGGTATGGCAGCCTTCGCATCCCTGACAGCCGCGGTACTGCATGGTGTTGAGGGGATATTCGGTGACTGTGGCACCGTAGGCGACGGCAGTGTCGGTAAAGGCCCGGGCGATACGTGCGCTGGTGCCGTTTTTCCGGGCGCTGCCCAGGAGAGAGACGATGTTCAAAAGTTGCCTCCATGGGCTGGGTTGGAGAGTGGCATCCGTTGTGATGAATGAGAAGGTGTCGGATTTTTATTGTACGGTGAATCAGATGATTTTTCCAGGGATTTGTCGGCTACTGTTCGCAGGTGGTTGCAGGTACCCTGATTGTAAAAATGCGTGTGGAACAGGCGTCTGTTTTTTGTCATCTCAACAGGATGAAGACCGCTCTTGACGCAGACGTGAGAGGCTGTACTCCAGCCATACCCGATAATCCTGCATCCTGTTGGATGGTTTCTTTCCGTAAGAGGAAATCATTGCTATTGGGTGCAATGACTTGTATTGATACAGGATCATGAAAGTTGTCTTGCAAGAAGAATCACTATGGGAAGGGCTGCAGACCGAAGGCCGGTTACTGAGCCTGGCGGAGAAACTCGAAATCGTCAGGTTATTGGTGGGTGCCGGTGTGCGCCGATTGCAGCTGGGCGGTTTTGCCAATCCCCGTTCCGTTCCCCAGGCGGCGAATACGGATGCCCTGGCCTCGCTGGTCCGCCAGGAGTACCCGGAGCTGCTCTGCAGTGCCTTTGTGTACAATGAAAAGGGGCTGGAGCGGGCACATCTCTGCGGTCTGCAACGGGTCAGCACCTTTGTGCCGGTTTCGGATACCGACAGCCGGCGGCATGGCGGTCGGCCGATGGACCAGTACCTGAAGGCAGCTGTCCGTCTGATACGATCTGCCGTAGAGGCTGGTTTTGTCGTGCAGGCCGGGATACGCAGTGCTTTTGGCTGTGTTTACGAAGGCGGGATTTCGACGACAGTCATTTTAGAGACAGTCGATCGCCTGGTGGCCGCCGGTGCAACCAGTCTTCATCTGGCTGATACCGCCGGATTGGCTCATCCGCACCAGGTACGGCATTTGGCAGGTGCGTTCCGGGCCGCTTTTCCTGACCGGGAACTGGTTCTGCATCTGCATGATACCCGTGGCCTGGGACTGGTGAACATCTATGCCGGCTACGAGGCCGGAGTCCGGGTGTTTGATGTGGCCGCCGGTGGTCTGGGAAGTTGTATTTTTGTGCAGGGAGCACCTGGCAATGTGGCCACTGAAGACGCGGTGCACCTCTTTGAGGGGATGGGCGTTGACACTGGTATTGATTTAAGCGCCTTTTGCCGGGCGGTCACCACTTTAGAAACACTGCTTGAGCGGCAGTTGCCCGGCCGGATCTGCCGTTCACTGGCAGCCTCTCCCGGTATCAGGACGGAAACTCCGGATCAGCTGTCTGCTTAAGTAGCCCAGTCCTGTTCCAGAACCGGCAGAAACCGCTCCAGGTAGGGCGAACTCATCACCTTCAACCGTACAGCCGTTTTGGCGCTCATGGGGACAAACGTTGCCCGGGAGGTGGCATAAACAGCACCGTCTTCACCGTGGAGCACACCGTTTACCAGCACTTCCCGTTCCGATACTATCTCCTCGATGCTACCGATCACGGTGAGCGGCTGTTCCACCTGTACCGGTTTGAGAAAGGTGACGGTCATGGTTTTGGTCACCCCGATTTTTCTGAGTAAATAAATAACCGACCACCCCATGATCTCGTCGAGAATGGTTGAGACGATACCTCCGTGAGCGGTCTGATCCCACCCTGCCATGGCAGCAGGGATAGAGAGGAACGAATAGACCTGCCGGTCATCGGTGTAGAATTCCATGTGTAGGCCGACGGGGTTGTGCACGCCGCAGCCGAAACAGGTCTGTCCGTCAACATTGACAATTGGTCGTAAGGTGGTGGGATCAACGATCATGATGTATGCCTCCTTGTCTGCCGGATGCCGGTGCATGCTGTCGATGCCGTCGATCTCTCTTCTTCCGCCTTTCTGCCTGACTGGATCGATGGCCTGTTTGTCAGCCTGCCTTTTTTTTCACAAGACACTAAATACCCCGGGAGGTAAAGGATATTCTGCAATAACAGGAGAAGCTCCGGTGCGCTTCGAACAACAGAGCTGACGATCGGTATGGTGAAGAGCGTCTGGAAACCGTTGCACAAAAAAACAGATATCGGTTAGTGAGACCGGGTGGACCATGAACAGCAAACACGGAGGACAGCGGATGAGCAAGACAACCGGGTTGGACAGACAGATCGATCAGGGCATGCTGGTTAAAATGGTGATGGACGGTTTTCATCGGATAATCGTCCATTACGGTGTCTGGTTTGCCGAAGTGCAGCATCAGATCGGTCTGGAAAAGGCTCTTAAAGTTGAGGAAGAGGTGTGGCAGGCAACGTTAGGCAACCAGCTCGACCGCCTCGGCAAGACTCTGGGGTTCTCCACTGAAAACGGTACGCCAGCATTTTTACAGACCATGTCTCAGGAGGCTCTGCTCGATCTGATCGAAAAAATAAGCATCAACTGGTTGGCCAACGACGGTATCTGGTTTCAGGCGGTGGAACAGCGATTCGGCATGGGTGATGCCAAGCGGTGCAACGACACCTGCTGGACCCGGTTTTCTCCCTTTGAGGCCGCCCGGATCAAGAACCTGCTCGGTCTGCCCGACAACGGAGGTGTGGCCGCCTTGAAAAAGGCCCTTGCCTTTCGCATGTATGCCTTTATCAACGAACAGTCCATTGAAGAGGTGAGTGACACCTGTCTGATTTTTTATATGAACAACTGTCGGGTACAGGCTGCCAGAAAACGCAAGGGGCTTGCCGACTATCCATGTAAATCCGCCGGTATGGTGGAGTACCCTACCTTTGCCCGGACCATTGACAGCCGTTTTGTGACGGAATGTGTCGGCTGCCCGCCGGACCCTCACCCGGCAGAGTGGTTTTGTGCCTGGAAGTTCACGTTACAGGAAGAATAACCCGGATTGCCGGGCGGCACAGATCACGACCGCGGCCCGGCATCACCTTGCTGAATCAGTTTTTTTCCCGCCGATAGGACTCAGCCAGCAGGCTGATAAAGTGTGTCACCTCCTGGTAGGCGCCAAAACGATGGACATTGTCGAGCAGCTGCATCATGCAGGCAGGGCAGCCCACGGATACGGTCTCCGCACCGGTCCGGTCGATGTCCTCGGCTTTTTTCCGGCCGATTGTCGAAGCGGTCTGAAAGTGGGTGAGCACGTATGAGCCGCCGCTGCCGCAACAGGTGTCCGGAGCACTCATCTCCCTGAACGTGACGCCCGGGATCAGGCGCAGGATCTCGCGCGGTTCCACCGCCACTCCCATGGATTTTTTCAGGTGACAGGAATCGTGGTAGGTCACCACCTTGTCGATCCGGCCCTGTGGTGCACGCAGCCGGATGATGCGGGTGAGGAAGGTCGAGATGTCATAGGTCTGTTTGGCCCACTTTTCGGCCTTGGGTCCGTAGACCGGGTCGTTTGCCAGCAGTTCGCTGTAGTCGTGCTGCCAGGCACCGCCGCAGGAACCGCAGCCGGTGATCAGGTAGTCGCAGCCGGTGGCCTCGAAGATATCGATGTTGTTTCTGGCCAGAGTGCGGACGGTATCAATATCGCCGTGTACCAGCACAGGAACACCGCAGCAGTTCTGCCCCTTAGGGATATGGACCTCGATGTTGTTGGCGGTGAGCACCTCAATCAGGTCCCGGCCGGCCTCAGGATAGAAGTAATTCAGTGAGTCGCCGGTGAAAAACGCCACGCTGGCGACCGGATTGGTCACCCGCACCACCTCGGGCACCTGTTCGCGCAGCGGCGTACTGTTCAGGCCGGGCAGCTTGCGCTCGGCATCGAAACCAATGGCGCCGCCGGCCAGGGCAAAGGGCGAACGCGGTGAGATTGCCCGACTCTCCTTTTCGCTGCGGAATACGAGGGACTGCATGGTCGCACCAAGGCGCATACCGGCATCAAACAGCTTCGGATGCCTGAGGGTGGAGAAGATCATCTTCTTCAGCCAGGGCAGACCGTTCTTGCGCACCAGGGCGGCACGCAGAGCGAGCATGATACGGTCGAAATTGACCTTGGTCGGACAGTTGATCATGCAGGACTTGCACACCAGGCAGTTGAACGCCATCTCGTAAACTTCCGGGTCGTCCAGTTCGAGGTCACCGTCGAGCACGGCCTGTGCCACAGCGACCTTGGACCGTGTGACCGCGGCCTCCTTCCGTTCCACCCCGTACACCGGGCAGACAGCCATGCAGTTACCGCATTTCATGCACTTGTCGAGTTCTGCGCGGATGATCGCGAGTTCATCATGGTAGGTCTTGTTCGGCCGGGTGGCGGTTGTGGTCTCGGTCATGGTTACACCTCGTGCGCGGGCACCATCTTGCCCGGGTTAAGCAGGTAATCGGGGTCGAGCGATTCTTTGATGGTACGTATCAGGTTGAGGCCGCTTTCACCCAGTTCGTTGCCGAGATAGCGCATCTTGGCCATGCCGATGCCGTGTTCGCCGGAGAGCGTGCCGCCGAACTCAAGTGCGACCTGGAAGATCTCGTCCACCGCCTGGTGCATCCGTGCCATCTCATCTTTGTTGTGCTTGTCGCAGAGGATGGTTGGGTGCAGGTTGCCGTCACCGGCGTGGCCGAAGGTGCCGAGCGCCAGATTGTACTTTTTGCCGATCTGTTCGCAGGCAACGAGCATGTCGGTGATGCGCGAGCGGGGCACAGTGGCATCTTCAAGGATGACCGTGTTGTTCAGCGAGGCCAGGGCGGGCAGGGCGTTGCGCCGCGCGGTCCACAGCTGGTCTCGCTCCTGGTCGGTTTCCGCGGTGCACAGGTCGCCGTGGTTGTCCCGGACCACCTGGATCACGGCCTCAGTTTCGGCCTGGACCAGGTCTGCGGACATGCCGTCCACCTCGATCAGCAGGAGGGCCTCGGCCTCGGTGGGCAGGCCGATGTGAGCGAAGTTCTCCACGGTCTGGATGGTCATCCTGTCCATGATCTCCAGGGTGGCGGGGATGACCTGGGCGGCAATGATGCCGGCCACAGCGTTGCCTGCATCGGCCAGGGTGGAGAAGGCCCCGGTCATGGTGCGGCGGAATCTCGGGGCAGGGATGAGTTTGGCAGTCAGTTCGGTGATGATGCCAAGCGTTCCTTCAGAGCCGATGAACAGGGTGGCGAAGTCGTAGGCCGTGACATTTTTCACCGTCTTGCCGCCGAAGCGGACCTTGTCACCGTTGGCCAGCACCACTTCCATGCCCATGATGTAGTTCTTGGTAACACCGTATTTGAGACCGCGCAGGCCGCCCGAGTTCTCCGCTGCTGAACCGCCCATGGTGGCAGTGGCCACAGTGCCGGGGTCAGGCGGATAGATCAGACCGTGTGGAGCCACGGCCGCGTTGAGGGCACCGATGACCACCCCAGGCTGGACCACGGCGGTGAGGTTGGCCGGATCGACATCAAGGATCCTGTTCATCTTCTGAAAAGAGAGGACGATCCCCTGTTTGATCGGTACCGTGCCGCCGCTCAGGTTGGTACCGGCCCCGCGCGGGTAGATGGGGATACGATGTTTGCGGGCAAAGCGGACGATGGCCTGCACCATGTTACTGTCGGTGGGCAGCACGACCACGTCCGGCATCTGCCGTGGCAGGTCAGCGGTGGCGTCATAGCTGTAAGTCAACCTGTCCATTTTGCCGGTCAGTATATTATCCTGGCCGACCAGTGCTGCGAGTTTTTCCATGATTTCCTTGTCAAGCATACAGTCTCCTTTGCTTCGGGTACCGAAAGGGTCGGTGCTAGGGCAGGCCTCTGGAAGGGGCATTCTTTCTGGTTACTTGTCTTACCAATTAATGTTTGTCACGGTATCTGTCAAATAAAAAATATACCGGATCGACTGGTGCACCGGCGCGACAGGGCCGGCAGTGGTTGTAAGGGGGGTGGGGGGAGCGGAAGGTTGTGGCCTTCCCGGGCCCGTGAATCAGTTGGAGGTGCGGGCTACGTAGGCAACGCTGCGGCGTTCGGCAAAGTCAAGGTGCTGCATCATTATTGCCCGGGCTGACTCCGGGTCACGGCGACGGATAGCCTCCACTATATCAATATGATGATTGAGCAGCAGATCAAAATCTTCACGGGTCAGATAGACGGCTCGCCAGACGCTGCGCTGAAACTCTTTCATGGCATCGAACAGGCTCTGCATCAGGTGCAGCCAGACGATGTTGTGGGTGGCTCTCGCAATGACGAGATGCAGGTTGGCATCCAGGTCTTCGGACGGTACGGAGGCTTCAGTGTTTTTACGCATCGCAGCGATGATCTCATCCATACGACGCAGGTCTTCAGGCAGCGCCCGTTGTGCGGCGTAGAAGGCAGTCCAGGATTCCATGCCTTTGCGCACTTCAATCACTTCCAGAACACGTTCCTGCTGCTGACTGATCAACTCACCAAGAGGCGTCTCACTGGCGGTATCGACCAGTGACTGTACCACTGTGCCGCCTCCCTGGTACGACATAACCAGGCCGATGGAGGCGAGCAGGTTGAGGGCTTCACGTACCGAGGGACGGGAGACACCAAACATCTGCGCCAGTTCCCGTTCCGGCGGCAGCTTGTCACCCGGGGC
Source organism: Desulfobulbus oligotrophicus (assembly GCF_016446285.1). NCBI lineage: Bacteria > Pseudomonadati > Thermodesulfobacteriota > Desulfobulbia > Desulfobulbales > Desulfobulbaceae > Desulfobulbus > Desulfobulbus oligotrophicus. Next base: position 189,104 of record NZ_CP054140.1, on the reverse strand, counting down.
AAAGTCACCGGCAAGGATGGCGCCACGGATCTGGTCGGCGATCAGATTGGAGATCTTCTTGGCTTTGATCGGTTTAAATTTCATGGGCGGATAGGATGAAGAAATAGATCGATTATCAACTTGATATCTACCTGAATACATTTGGAATTGCAACGTATAAAAAGAGATGCCCCGCCGTTGGTGCGGGCGGGGAGAGATAAAAAGACAGTCACCGATCCCGGCAAGCGGAACAGTTGCCGGGATCGGTGCTGACATGCCTGTACGCTGTTTTCCTGTTTGCGGGTTAATAGGTACCCGGAAACATGATGTAGCAGAAAACAAGGCCGAGAGTACCGACGATCAGACCATAAAGCAGCATCGGTACCGAGTTTCGACGGATGAGGAGCCCTTCCTGGCCGACAAGCCCGACAGTCGCTGAGGCGGCGACGATGTTGTGGATACACACCATATTGCCCATGGCACCGCCCACAGCCTGGAGGCTGACGATGATCTGCTTGGAGATTGCCAGCTGGGTTGCGGTGGCGTACTGGAACTCGGCGAACAGCAGGTCGGATACGGTGTTCGAGCCGGTGATGAAGGCTCCGAGGGCACCGACAAAGGAGGTGAACATCGGCCAGGAGGTACCGGCCATACCGGCCGCGGCCTGCGCCATGGCCAGTGGCATGGATGGCAGCTCCAGGGAATTTTGAGCTGACTGTTTAAAGATTTCCACCATGGCCACTGCAAAGAACATGGCAATGGTCGGGTTTTTCAGGGCCTTGAACGAGTCAGACCAGGTGGCCCTGATCTTTTCCGCGTTCATGCCGTGCAGGAAGATGGTGAGCACGGCCACGAGCATGAAGGGGATGGTGCCGGGCAGGTAGAGGGGTTTGATAGAGTAGGTGACCGACGGGTAGCCGAGAATGGCGTGTACATCAAAGCTGATGCTGTTCAGCCAGGCCTTGAGCGGCAGAAAATTGACCCGGGTGAGCACCAGGATAACGCCGATGAGTACGTAGGGTAACCAGGCGCGGAACTGGCTCATGTGTGCCTTGAACTCTTTATTTTCTTCGGTGGCAATGGTACCGGTCCATTCTTTTTCCCAGGTGGCCTGCGGGCCGAAATCCCAGACCTTCTCCGGCAGGAGGAATCCTCTCTTGGCAGCGGTGACCACCAGGCCGGTGGCGATCAGTCCACCCACCAGGGCCGGGAACTCCTCGCCGATGAGGAAGGCTGTGGCCACGTAGGGCACGGCAAAACAGGTGGAGGCAAAGAGGGAAAATTTCCAGGCACCCAGGCCCTCCAGCCAGGACTTGTTCTTCCCGAAGAAGCGGGTGAGCATCATGTTGACGAACAGTGGCATGATAAAGACCATGGGCAGATGAAAGAGGGCTGCCCATTGGCCGATCGCCTTGAGAAACATGGCGAACGAGGTGATGTCACCGGCCTGACCGGCGGTAATGGCCGCTTCGACCTGGGGTTTGAGGTTGGACAGGCCGAACCAGACCGGGGTACCGACGGCGCCGAAGGTCACCGGGAAGGAGTTGAGGATCAGACAGACCATGGCCGCTGCCAGGGCCGGAAAGCCGAGACTGAGCAGCAGCGGTGCGGCAATGGCCGCCGGAGTACCGAAACCAGCGGCACCCTCGAGAAAGGCGGAGAAGATGGCGGCAATAATGATCACCTGCACTCGCCGGTCGCGACTGATGCCGTGAAAGCCATGGTTAATGGTCTCCATGCCGCCGCTGTCGCGCAGCGTGTAGAGAATGAGAATGGCTCCAAAAACGATGATGAGCACATTGATGGCTCCGCCGAATCCGCTCAGCGTGGAGGCCAGCACAAAGCTCAGCGGCATTTTCCAGACAAACAGACCGGCCAGGGCGGTGACCAGCCAGGCAAGGGGCATGGCACGGGTGGCCGGCCAGCGGAATCCGACCATAAGAACGAGAGCAAGAGCAATGGGCAGCAGGGCGATGGAGGCAAGTAGCGCAAGTGACATTGGGGATACCTCTTATGCTGAAAGGTTGAAGATGTGATGGCAAGAGCTGCGGGCAGTTGTTACCGGACGGCACGATGGATCTGTTGAATCTTGGCTGGGGCGAGGTCTTTGGGGCATGCTGTTTCTCCTTGTAGATGTGAGGCAAAAAAACACGGCTGTCTGTTGTCGTGCAGGTTTTCCCTGAGAGCACAAAGGAACCATAATTTGGTCTTACCAATTATTTTATTCTGCAGAATTCGTCAATATTATTTTTGCATATTGTTGAAAAAAGTATGTTGACATAATGGTATAGGTTAAAATATATTTACTGAAAATGGCAGGTAAAATTATCTTACCAATTTAAGTATGGTTGGTGACCGTTAGAAAACCGGTATCCAGGCGCACGGAGCGCAGCTGCCGGGCCGCACACACAAGAGGAGGTTTGCATGTACGAACAGTTCAAAGCAAAAGCGGAAGGCGTCAGTGCCGAGGTGCACCGTTTTACGACCAGTGCCGACGCATTGGCTTTTCTTGTTGATTTTCTGAAGGAGGAGGGCGTGGCTGATCAGGATGGTCAGTACTGCGTGGTGGCTGCCGGTCCTTTTGTAGACGGCATCGACCATGAGCAGTTAGCTGCAATTCCCGGGGTCTTTTTTGATGTGACCCGGCAACAGGCGGCAGGAGCCAGGGTGGGTATCAGTCAGGTCGACTGGGCTCTGGCTGATATCGGTACTCTGGTTCAGGATGCCACGGCGATTGATAAACGGCTGGTTTCGACCCTGCCGTTTATTCATGTGGCCATGATCGCCACATCAGGCCTGCGTCCCGATATGACGGCATGGCTGACTGATGCCAACCCGAATGATGCCGGCTATCTGGCCATGATCACCGGACCGAGCCGTACCGCTGATATTGAACGGGTGTTGACCATTGGTGTGCATGGACCGGCACGACTGGTCATTTGTTTTGTCGATGAACTGGGGGGGACCAACTGATGCAACAAGAATTCAAAACATCCATTGATCAGGCACTGCACAACGCCAATCTGACCGGGGCGCTGGGTAAGTTTTCCGAAGCCTACAAGGTCAACCGTGCCAAAGCGTATGAAGGTGTTGATTTCGAAGCCCTGCGAGGACGTATCGCCGAGCGGAAAGGGTATGCTGCTGCGCATCTCAAGGAGTTGGCCGCCCAGTTTCAAAAAAATGCGGAAGCCAGAGGGGCCAAGGTGTTCAGCACCAGTGATCCGGCCCAGGTCCGTGAGTATATCCTGCAAGTTGCCCGGGAAAACGGCGTCCAATCGATCGTCAAATCAAAGTCCATGGCCACGGAAGAGATCCATCTCAACTCGTTTCTTGAAAAGGAGGGGATCGAAGTCAATGAGACTGATCTCGGTGAATGGATCATTCAGCTGGCCGGTCAGACACCCTCGCATATGGTCATGCCTGCCATCCATATGACTAAAGAAGAGGTGGCTGATCTCTTTTCCAAAGAGGTGGAGGAGCGCCTCACCTCGGACATCCCCAGACTGGTCAAGGTGGCCCGTCAGGAAATGCGGCCCAAGTTTCTCCGGGCCGACATGGGTATTTCCGGTGGGAACATCGCGGTGGCGGAGACCGGCTCGATTGTGCTGGTCACCAATGAGGGCAATGCCCGCCTGGTTACGTCACTGCCCAAAATTCATATTGCCGTGATCGGTATTGAAAAACTGGTGGAGAAGTTCAGTGATATTGCCCCGATTCTCAAGGCTCTGCCGCGAAGCGCAACCGCCCAGCTGCTGACCAGTTATGTGACGATCATCTCCGGGCAGACTCCCAACAGTGATGGCAGTCTCAAGAATCTGCATATTATTCTTATGGATAACAAGCGGAGCGAGATGGCGGCTGACCCGATGTTCAAAGAGGCCATGCAGTGCATCCGCTGCGCTTCCTGCCTCAACGTCTGTCCGATTTTTCGCCTGGTGGGTGGACATGTTTTCGGCAAGGTGTACACCGGCGGCATCGGCACCATTCTCACCGCCTGGTACGATGAGTTGAAAAGCTCGGAGGAGATTCAGGGGTTGTGCATTCAGTGCGGCGCCTGCAAGGATGTCTGTCCGGGCAAGATCGACATCCCCGGTCTGATCATGGAGATCCGCCGGCGGTTGGTGAAAGAGCAGGGGTTGCCGCTGCTGCATAAATCCATCTACAGCCTCGTGAACAATCGGCGCGTCTTTCACGGTATGCTCCGGGCCGCCTCGCTGGCATCCAAACCGTTTGCCAAAGGAACCAAGTTTATCCGCCATCTGCCGATGTTTTTGGCCGATCTCACCGATGGGCGCAGCCTGCCGGCTATTGCTGCCAAGCCGTTTCGTGATGTGTTCAAAACCATCCGTCAGCCGGCAGGTCTTCCGGAAAAAGCAGTCTTCTATGCAGGCTGTCTGATTGACTTTGCATATCCGGAGATGGGAGAGGCACTGGTCAAAATTCTTAACAAGGCAGGAATTGAGGTGGTCTTTCCCGAGGGGCAGACCTGCTGTGGTGCACCGGCCCGTTACAGCGGCGCCTATGAGGTGGCGGCCAGCAATGCGGTTGACAACATCAAGGCCCTGCTTGCCGATCAGGCTGACTACGTTATTTCGGCCTGTCCAACCTGCACAGTGGCGTTAGATCACGAGTTCATCACCACCTTTGAAAGTTTAGGGGAGCGCAAGTGGCTGCCGCAGGCCAGGGAACTGGCGGCCAAGACCATTGACTTCTCCACCCTGGTGAAGAAACTGGTTGACGAAGGCCGGCTGACCCTCAAGGAGGGACAGCAGCTCGGTAGCATTACCTACCACGATTCCTGCCACCTCAAACGGACCATGCACGCTGACCAGGCACCGCGACAACTGCTGCAGAAGACCGGTTATGAGCTGACCGAGATGTTTGAGTGTGATGTCTGCTGCGGTATGGGAGGATCGTATTCCCTGAAGTTGCCGGAAATTTCCGCGCCGATTCTGCAACGCAAGCTGACCAACATCAAAAACACCGGTGCCCCGGTGGTGGCCATGGACTGTCCGGGCTGTGTGATGCAGATCCGTGGCGGTATGGATCAGGACGGTGCTCCTGTCAAGGTGCGCCATACCGTTGAGATCCTTGCCGAACAGATAGAGGATTGACTGTTGACAACTCTTTCCGACCGCAGGGCCGGTCCTGTACTGCCGGTGATTTGGTTGGAGAGAAGTTCTAAAAGAGGTATACATTGGTGATCCCATAGAACAGTCGTTGATTGAACCGGCTGCCGGTTCAATCACGGCTGTTTTGATGCTCCCTGTACTTTCAACCCGTGCTGAACGGGAAGGTGAGGTAATCGTCCCATGGCAAATAACCTGTATCTGACCGCTGTGGAGGAACGAAGCGGTAAGTCGGCCATCATTCTGGGGGTCATGCAGATGATCCTGAAAGAGATCGGCCGCGCTGCTTTTTTCCGCCCCATTATCCATGACCACGTATTTGGACGCACTGATCATGACCTCAACCTGATGTTGAAGTATTTCAAGCTTGATATCGAGTACAATGACACCCATGCCTACACGTTGAGTCAGGCGCGACAGCTGATCTCTTCCGGTCAGGAAGAGATCCTCTATGAGAACATCCTTAAAAAATACAATCAGCTTGCCTCCAAGTATGATTTTGTTCTCTGTGAGGGGACCGATTTTCACGGCAAGGAGCCTGGATTTGAGCTTGATCTCAACGCCAACATCGCCCTGACCATCGGCGCGCCGATGTTGCTGATTGCTTCGGGCCGCGATAAGACGACCGAGGAAATCTGTACGCATACGGCGATAACCATCGATACCCTGGAGGAAAAGGGGGTTGATATCGCCGGTTGCATCATCAACCGTGCTCCTGACTCCTTTCTCAGGGATACGGCTGTCAACGCCAAATGCCGGGAGCAGTTCGGACGACCTTACCCACTGTATGTCATACCGGAAAACAGGGCCCTTGGCTCACCGACCATTGACGATGTCAAGCGCTGGCTGGGGGCGGAGGTGCTTTACGGTAAACCCAGTATGCTCAATCTGGTGGATAATTATCTGGTTGCCGCGATGCAGATCAGCAACTTCCTCTCCTATTTGAAGGAGGGCAGCCTGATCATTACCCCGGGTGATCGTTCCGACATCATCATCGCCAGCCTTGCCAGTCGTATCTCCTCGGCATATCCGAATATCTCCGGGATTCTAATCACCGGCGGTATTGGCCTCAGTCCGAGTGTGCAACGGCTGATCCAGGGGTGGGCAGGCATACCGGTGCCGGTTCTTTTTGTCGAGTCACACACCTACGATACTGTTCAGAGTGTCAACGAACTCTACGGCCGTATTGAACCCACCGATACCAAGCGCATCAGCATGGCGCTCGGGTGGTTTGCCAAATATGTGAATACGCCCGACCTGACCAAGCGAGTGGTTGCGAAACGGTCAGTCAAGATTACGCCGCGGATGTTTGAGTACTCTTTAGTGGAAAAAGCCGCGCAGAACCGACAGCATATCGTCTTACCTGAGGGGCTGGGAGAGCGCATCCTGACGGCCGCGGATATGATCTTAACCCGCGGTATTGCTGATATCACCCTGTTGGGGTCGGAAGATGAGATCCGAACCAAGGCATCCATTCTCAGTCTCAATATTGATGGGGCCAGGATCATCGACCCGGTCAAGTCTGCACATTACGATGAGTTTGTGCAGAGCTATTTTGATATTCGCAAGCACCGGGGCATCGTGATGGATGTGGCCCGTGACCGTATGTCGGACCCGACCTATTTCGGCACCATGATGGTGCATAAGGGGCTGGCTGACGGTATGGTTGCCGGTTCGATCACGACCACAGCCCAGACCATCCGGCCGGCCTTTGAGTTCATCAGGACCAAGCCCGGCGTATCGGTTGTCTCTTCCATCTTTATTATGTGCTTACAGACAAAGGTGCTGGCCTTCGGCGACTGTGCTGTTGTTCCGAATCCCGATGCCCGACAACTGGCTGAGATTGCACTCAGCTCGGCGGAAACTGCCCATATTTACGGTATTGAACCCCGGGTGGCCCTGCTGAGTTATTCAACCGGGCTTTCCGGCTCCGGCCAGGATGTGGACAAGGTGGTCGAAGCCACGGCCATTGCCAGGCAGATGATGGCTGAACGCGGTCTTGATTTTCCATTGGAAGGACCACTGCAGTACGATGCCGCCTTTGATCCGGAAGTGGCTGCTTTGAAGTTACCGGACTCACAGGTGGCCGGACAGGCGACAGTGTTCATCTTTCCCGATCTGAATACCGGCAACAATACCTATAAGGCGGTGCAGCGAGCCGCCAATGCCGTTGCCATGGGGCCTGTTCTGCAGGGACTCAACAAGCCGGTCAATGATCTCTCCCGTGGTTGTACAGTACAGGATATCGTGCATACCGTTGCGTTGACCGCTATTCAGGCCCAGGTGGGCAAACAATCCATTCTCTGAACATTATGAAATACTTAATCATCAACTCAGGCAGTTCTTCGATCAAATATCAGGTCATTGAGATACCCACCGAAACAGTGCTCGCCACCGGTCTTGTGGAGCGGATAGGCGAGGGCAGCGGTCGTTTGAAGAATATCGCCTTCCCCGGCAGCGACAGGGAACTGACCACCGTCATTGAACAGCCGATTGCTGATCACTCCCAGGGGATGATGCTGGTGATCGCTGTTTTGACTGATCAAGAGAAAGGGGTCATTGCCGATACCGCCGAGATCAGCGCCGTCGGTCATCGGGTGGTCCATGGCGGGGAAGATTTCCGTCGTTCAACGTTGATTACACCGGAGGTGATCAGCGTTCTGGAACAGAATATTCCCCTGGCACCGCTCCATAATCCGGCCAACCTGGACGGTATCCGGGTTGCCAGGGAGATGTTTCCCGCCGTTCCTCAGGTGGCGGTGTTCGACACCGCCTTTCATCAGACCATGCCTCGTCGTGCCTATCTGTATGCTGTTCCCTACAGACTGTACGAACAGTATCGGGTACGGCGCTATGGATTTCACGGCACGTCACATCGGTTTGTTGCCGGAGAATGTGCCCGGCTTCTCGAAAAACCACTGGACGCCTGTAATCTGATCACCGTACATCTTGGCAACGGCTGTTCCATGACGGCCATAGAAAATGGCCGCAGTATCGACACCTCACTGGGTATGACGCCTTTGGAAGGCCTGGTGATGGGAACGCGTTCCGGTGATGTTGATCCGGCCCTGCACCTGTTTCTTAAGCAGAATATAGGGCTGGAGCTGGAGGAGATTGACACCTTGCTCAATAAGGAATCCGGTCTCAAGGGGCTGTGCGGCATGAACGACATGCGCGACATTCACAGCGCGGCGGCAGCGGGTGATGAACGGGCAGCGTTGGCACTGGAGGTGCAGACATACCGCAATCGCAAATATATCGGTGCCTATATGGCGGTGCTTGGCCGGGTTGACGCTATTGTCTTCACAGCAGGTATCGGGGAAAATGATCCGGTTACCCGGGCGGAATCCCTTAAGGGGCTGGATGTGTTTGGGGTGCGGCTCGACCCGGAAAAAAATAACGAACATGCAGGACAGGCCCGGTGCATCAGCCGTGCCGAGAGCACTGTCCGGATATTTGTCATTCCCACCAACGAAGAGTTGGCCATTGCCCGCGAAATTGCCGACCTGACTTCAGAATAATCATCTTGATGCAGTAGTGGAGGCGGACTGCCGGCTGAGACCGTTAGCAGCCTGTTCTCCGCTTCTGCTGATACAGCAATTGCTTATCCGGACGATTTTCAGTATTGTCTCCTGATCCATCTTGTGTTTATCCACGCCGCAGAGAGCGGTGGACATCATTACCACGGAGGGATCATGCCCAAGGTCCGACAAAAAAATGAGCAGAATGCCCTGGCTTCCAGTCAGGTCAGGAAGGGGTTGCAGGTAAAGGGTCGTTTGTGGATAGAGATCGAAGGACATACCTATCTGTCCTGGGGACGAATTGTTCTCCTTGAACGGATTGACGAGTATGGTTCGGTTTCCGGTGCTGCCAAGTCCATGCAGATGAGTTTCAGTCATGCCTGGCGGCTGGTTGAAGACATGAATACCCTTGCCCCGAAACCGTTGGTTGAAAAGCAGGCCGGTGGCCGACGAGGGGGCGGTGCCTGGCTGACCGATGCCGGTAAACAGGCTATTCACGATTTTTTTGCCCTGGTGGCACGATTTCAAACCTGGGTTGAACAGGAACACCTGTGACAGGATACTGTCCGGTCAGTGTACTGTTCTGCTCCGGCGTTGTTGCTCTTTTCATTCTTTATATGGGTGCTCTTTGCCCCCTCTCTGCTGCATGGCCTCTTTTCCCGCTGTTTCTGCAGTTGATTTTCCCTACAGCACCTTTTTGAAGGCAGAGGCTTTGATTACTGCCACGACCTCTTTGTTGGGTGCAAGTTCCAGTTCCCGCTTTGACTCAGGCACAATCTGCACGATTAACGTGTTTACACCGCACTGCAGTTCTACGCGAACCCGGTTGCCCGCGGTAAAAAGTTTGCGCACCCTGCAGGGCAGCACATTGCGGGCACTGGTGGCTTCAGGATGGTGTTTGAAGAGCACGATCTCGCGGGCATCCAGTTCAAAGATGTTTTCGTTGTTTGGTCCATATTCGGTCAGTATCAGCCGGATATCCCCCCACTGATAGCTCCAGAGATCACCGAGTGGCTGTGGTCGGCCAAGATGCAGAAGGTTTACGTAGTTCTGTCCCGGCGTGCTCCAGATCGACTGAGCCAGCTCTTCGGTGGCCATCTGTTGTTTGATTGTTCCCTGCTCGACGATCAGAATCTGTTCCGTCATCAACCGCATCTCCAGAAGGGAATGACTGATAAACAGAAGAGGCATTTTGAATTGGGAAAAGACGGAGTTGAGGTAGAAGATAACCTGAAACTTCAACTCCTCATCCAAACCGGTGAGCGGTTCATCCATCAGGATCAGCCGAGGACAGGTCAAAACAGTTCGCGCCAGGGCGACCCGCTGCCGTTCACCGCCGGAGAGGAGGTTTACACCGCGATCAAGGAGCTTGCCGAGCTGGAGCACTTCAATGATCGCTTCCGGATCGATATGTCGTTCGTGCTCAGGGGTGCGCTTCCATCCGTAGAGCAGGTTGCTGCGCACACTCATGTGGGGAAACAGATGATTGTGTTGAAAGACAACCCCGATTCTTCGCGCCTCAGGCGCCAGATTGATCCGGTTTGTACTGTCAAAGACGATGGTCTGGTCTAAACGGAGGGTGCCGCGATCCGGCTTGAGCAGGCCGGCCAACAGGTACATGAGCGTGGATTTACCGCTGCCCGATGGGCCGAATAAACCAATGCGTTGCCCGGTAACCGTGAAATCAGCGGTCAGGTTGAAGGCACCCAGCTGTTTGTGGACAGAGACCGCCAGCTGCATCATCTTCTGTCCAGCGATCGGGAGGCCGCTCCGCTGATCAGCAGGACGACGTACGACAGAAAGATTGACACGAGACATAACGACAGTGCCATGCGGTCGCCGCCAGGTGTACTGGTGTACTCATAAATAGCCAGAGGGATGGTCTGGGTAATGCCGGGAATGTTGCCGGCCAGGATGATGGTGGCACCGAATTCGCCCAGGCTGCGGGCAAACATCAAGGTCATGCCGACAAAGACAGCCTTGCCGGAGAGCGGTAGGGTAACGGTAAAAAAGGTGTCCCAGGGGCCGGCTCCCAGGGTGCGGGCCGCCATCTGGTAGGCGGGGTCAATGGTTTCCATGCCGAGCCGGATTGAACGGACGAGCAGAGGAAAACCGACCACTGCTGAGGCAATAACGGCACCGGTGATGGTGAAAATCACCTGAAGATTATACTCCATAAGCCAGGACCCGATCCAGCCGCGACGGCCAAGCAGTAGCAGCAGCAGATAGCCGATGACCACCGGCGGCAGGACCAGGGGCAGATTGGTCAGTCCTTCGATCAGGGATTTTCCTGGTATCCGAGTATAGACAAGGAGATAGGCAACACCAATGCCCAGGGGCGTTGAGACGAAAGTTGCTGCACAGGCCACCTGAAAGGACAGTCGGATCGCATCCAGATCCGAAGGTTGCAAAAACGGCATGACGCTACCACTGTTTTCCGGTTGTTACGGAGCACTGAAGCCATACTTGAGAAAGACCTTGAGGGCTTCCGGACCGGTGAGATATGCGTAAAAGGCCTTGGCATCCGCATTCTTACTGCCTGCCAGGGTCAGTGCGATGGGATAGGTGACTGTATCATACAGATCCTGCGGAACCTCAAAGAGAATAACGGCATGCTCAGCCATCAAGGCATCGGTTTTGTAGACAAAGGCACCGTCTGTCTCGCCCCGATCGGCGTAGGTCAGTGATTGGCGTACATCTTTAGCCATGACCAGTTTTTTCTCCTGCTCCAGCTGGGTGTAGATACCGGCTTTTTCCATGGCCTGGACTGCGTATTCACCGGCAGGTACACTCTTGGGGCTGCCGATGGCGATCTGTCTGAGCTTGGTGATATCGGTCAACTTGGTGACGGCCGGATTTTTTGTACCGGCAAAGACCAGGGTGTTGGCAGCGAGGATCTGCTCACTGCTGGTATCGATTTCCTTTTTTTCACGGAGGTAGGTCATCCATTTCTGGTTGGCCGAGATAAACAGGTCGGCGGGTGCACCCTCGACGATCTGTTTGGCCAGAGTGCCGGAAGGCCCGAAGTTGGGGATAATCTGAGCAGAGTGGCCGGAGGCGGTGAATTGGGCGGCAAGTTCCTTTACAGCATCCGTCATGCTGGCAGGGACTGAAATCCTGATTTCCTCAGCAGCATGAAGGATGGATGCCGTGCACAACAAGGTGAGAAAAAGCGTTGCAATCAGGGATCGGGGTCGGTTCATGGAGTATTTCCTTTGCAAAAGGTTGGTTTCGCAGGGCACCGAAACAGGAGGGGCGTTGAGATGCCTTGTCACAGGCAACTGCCTGTAGAGGTGTACAACACTGATTGGTGCCTGTACGTGCAAGTACCGATTGAGCGTTATGACACCAGTCGTTGTTTAATCAATAAAATAACGTTATTCCAGATAATCCCTTTTTTGTAAAGCCGTAATACACGGAAGAGTGACGAATGTACCAGTCCGTGAAACGGGGATGCAGGGTGCCGGACAGCATGGACCGGCAACTCTGTTCATGGACAAACAGACGCTGGTATCTGCCTGGATAACCGTATATCTTGAGGAGTTTTTCAAAGATGGTGAAGATGACGGCACAGGAGACGACAGGCTCTTGTTGCTGATGGGTTGCTGCATGTACTGTGGCCTTGCTCAATACACCTTTTGAACCTGTGGGGTGTGTTGTCCTCTGTTGTTTTTTTAATACTTTTCAGGTACTTTCAGGTCCATTGATACGCAGACGATGCCGGATAATCGTTATGGTTCGTGCAACAAGGAGAGACAGATGAAGGTGTTGGTGACGGTGTGCACACTCTTTATGGCTGCCGCAGCGTGGGCGGATATACCGGCAACGCCGGTGATGACGCTGTATCGCTTTAACGGTGAGCTGAATATTCCCTACTACGAAGCTGAGACCTTCCGGCAAAGGGGGCCGTCAGTACCAGCGGGCACCTTGTCGCAGGGAACGTCTGTGATTCCCTGTCTGATGATAACCGACGGCGAACCGCTCACCGATGGTCAGGGGGTTCCGTATGTGGGGTTTCAGGTTGTTGTGGATTCCAGGCGCGCCACTCCGGCCTCAGCAGAGCAGTATCAGAACGCCCTTAAGGCCAGGGAAAACCGGATGGTGACCAACCATCATTGCCCTGCCAATGTCCGTCATGTACTGGATATCCGTCATCTCTATGCCATGACTAAAACACCACTTTTCGAGCCGCCGCCCCTACCGCAAACCGCGGGGGCTGGGCGCTCCACAGGCAGCAGGGGTGTCAGCGAACTGGATCAGATCATCCGGACTTTCCATAATTCAGCTGCCTGCAGTCAGGTCAATCAGAATCTGCTTGAACGTCGTCAGGCACTGCAGAAGGCGTGGAATCGTTTTATGCTGGAACAGCAGAACCGGTGGTCAGCCGACACATTGCGGCGGGCCATGCACCTGGACTATGTTATGCGCACGGCCCTGTTTGAAGGCCATCTGGGGCGGGGGTGCAGTGCGTACGGCTCCTGTGAACGCAATATCATCGCCCTTTCCATCCGTAACCGTGCGATTGAAAGTTGTCTTCAACGGCAGGGGTGCAGGGCACCCGGAGACTTTCAGGGGGTTGTCACAGCAGTTTCACAGTACAATATCTGGGATGAGTTTTTAATGCAGATCTCCGGGTTGACCTCCTGTTTCCTTCGTGATGATCTTGCTGCATCCACCCGACCGGGCGTACAGAACTACCAGAAACTGCAACGTATGTACGCACAGAATATCAAAGATATTGAACGGATCCTCTACGGTGGTGATGAGGATCTGACAGCTCTTTTCCCCAACAGCTCTCTGGCGAATCTGAAGGCTCTCAAGCATTATTACCATGCTCCGGCCATGGGCAAGTGCTTTCCCACCTACGACCGGGTCGAGTACATGTCCGGAGCAGTGGCTAGAAACGGCAATAATTTTGTCCTGATTGCCAACACCCGGATCCATGTTGACCGTAAGGTGCCGGGTGGCTATCTGTTTCGCAGTTTTGTGGTTCAGGAAGAACCTTCCAGAGATGTCATCACGATCGTTGATAATTACCCGGGGTTTGTTGTTGACGGTCGCCGGGTCTCTTTGGCGGCGGGGCAGGGGAGATGTACTGCCTATGGTATTCCGCCAGGCTGTTCATTTCAGACGATCGGCCGCTATCGAAAAACACCGTCCTGGGTTAACTCCGGCCAGGCATTTGCCGTGCAGTGTCGGACAACAGACAGGGGTGAGCAGTGTGTGCATGATGCGGTGCCTGCAAATGTACGGGTGGGTGGGCAATGCGATGTTGAGATGCGTCCGTTTGTCGGGGTGCATTGACGTAAAACCCGGGGTGAAGAAACAGTTGTCCTGCACTATGCAGTGCTTGCAGCGGTGGAGACAGCGATGATGGGCAGTGTGTGCCGTCAGCCGGCAGTAAGACCGTTCATCAGGGATGCGGACGCATGTATGCTGGGCGATTTTTTTTCTGTGGTGACGTTGTCGGTCTGCCGCTTTCAATTCCCAAAAATAACAGCATCTGATGCGTACCCGTGATCATCAGGTGCTGTTTTGTCTTTACGGTATCGGCAGGCAGGACAGGGCGGTTACGACTGCAGTGCCCTGATACGGTCCTCAATGGAAGGGTGGGTCGCAAAAAGAGAGGACAAACTGTGTTTACCGGCAATACCCGATGAGGCCATGTTCTGTGGCAGAGCTCCGGTGTCCAGACCTCCCAGCCGTTGTAAAGCGGCAATCATTGGTTGAGGGCTGCCAAGAAAATAAGCTGCACCGGCATCGGCACGGAATTCACGCTGTCGTGAGAAGTACATGACAACCAGGCTGGCCAGAACCCCAAACAGTATCTGGCAGATCGACACGGTCACCATATAACCGATCCCATAACTACCCCGGTCCTGATTGCTATTCCTGCTGATCATGCTGTCCACAAGATAGCCGACCACGCGCGCTAGGAAGAAAACAAAGGTGTTGACCGTTCCTTGAATCAACGTCAGGGTGACCATATCCCCATTGGCAATGTGGGCTATCTCATGGGCAAGAACCGCTTCAACCTCCTGCTCGTTCATACTCTGCAAAAGCCCGGTCGAGACCGCCACCAGTGAGTTGGATCGACTGGCTCCGGTGGCAAAGGCATTGGGAGGTCCCTCGTAGATAGCGACTTCCGGCATCGTCAGGTTCGCCTTGCCGGCGAGTTTGGCCACCGTAGTGACCAGCCAGTGTTCAGCCGCAGTCTGTGGTTGCCCTATGACCCTGGCACCGGTTGACATTTTGGCAATGGTTTTGGACATGAACAGCGAGATAAACGAGCCACCAAAACCAAGGATAGCGGCGAAGGTCAGCAGTGTGCCAAGATCCAGCCCCTGTGCGGTGAGATACTGATCAACACCGAGCAGGTTGGCGACAAGACCTAAAATGAGGAGGACGGCCAGGTTGGTGCAGAGAAAGAGAACAATTCGTTTCATGTGCTTACCTCAGTTGTTGCAAGGATAACAGGCCGTAAAATGTCACGGCAGCGGAGGTGTCGTGAGTGGCTATTCTCCTGAAACAGCAGTGGTTTCGGATGGGGTGCGATTTTTTGATCTCCTCCGGAGAAACCAGATGTAGCCGGCCAGGAGCAGTCCGCAACCAACTGCTACCCAAAGGACGGCCTGTTTCGAATAGGCCATGATCTGCTCCTGGTTATGGCCGATAATATAGCCTATCCAGGTCAGTATCGAGCACCAGATAAAGGCGCCCAGCAGGGTGTAGGCTGAAAAGCGCAGATGATTCATGCGGGAGAGCCCTGCCGGGATGGAGATGAGATGGCGGATCACCGGCAGCAGCCTGCCTATGAAAGTGGAGATCTCTCCGTGGCGGAGGAAAAACTCTTCCACCTTGCAAAATTTATCGGACGGAATAAGGACATACTTGCCGTACTTCAGGATCAGGGGACGCCCCAGGTACAGGGAGGCAAAATAGTTGGCATAGGCACCGAGGAGGCTGCCTGTTGTGCCGGCAGCGATGGCCAGCCACGGGTTCATCGCTCCCTGCTGAGCGAGGTAGCCGGCCGGCGGCATGACCAGCTCGCTGGGTACGGGAATAATCGAGCTTTCCATGGCCATGAGCAGAAAAATGCCGGGATACCCCAGCGCACCGATGACATCCACCAGCATCTGTATGAGTTGTGTTATCATACCCCTTTCCTTACTGTCTGTGCGGTTGCAAGCTTACCTGGCCACGGAAATCAGCGGCCAAAACAAAAATGGTGGATGTGCGCATATAATCGACCGGCATTGTGTCAGGTGAACCGATCTGTTTGTCTGGGGAGTTAATGTTTAAAGGAACGCTGGCCGGTATACATCATGGCCACTTGTGGCTTGGCTTCGTTGCAGGCCTGAATCGACTCGAAATCACGGATGGAACCACCGGCCTGCAGGATTGCAGTAACGCCTTCACGGATCCCGACATCAGCGGCATCGCGAAAGGGGAAAAAGGCATCTGAGATCATTACCGAGCCCGGCAGACCCGCCCGGTCGTTTTTTACCTTGGCATCAATCGCCTCTTTATCGGCCTTGTCCCGTTTTCCCTGATGTATGGCGAGCACCAGATCCGCATAGGGTATACCATGGGTGTCAAAACACAGGATATCCGCGTACTTAACGTATGCCTTATGAATGGCGATCTCCGCTACTCCGACCCGGTCCTGTTCACCCGCACCGATGGCAGTGGTGCACCCGTCTTTCACGTAGATCACGGAGTTGGACGTAATACCGTGTTCAACAGCCCAGCCGAAGAGCATGTCTTCAACTTCACGTTGGGTGGGCTGCCGTTCGCAGCTGTACTGCACACCTTTGTAGGTTGTGATCGCTGGTTTGAGATCCTGCGGAGTCCGGATGGAGTTGATCGCTGACTGCTGGACGATGATGCCGCCGTCGATCAGGGATTTGAAATCCACAAAACGGTACTGTTCGAATGCAGCCAGGTGGTTGATTCCGGGCATGCGAATGACCCGCAGGTTCTTCCGGCGAGCCAGGATGTCGAGAACTCCGTCTTCAAAATCCGGGGCACAGACCACCTCAAGATAATTTTGGGCCATCAGTTCAGCCGTCTCTTTATCCAGCGGCCGGCTGGTGACCACAGCGCCGCCAAAGGCGGCAATCCGGTCACAGCGGTTTGCCCGGTTGTAGGCATCGGCCAGGCTTGAGCCGATGGCTGCACCGCAGGGGTTGGTATGTTTTAAAATAACGGCAGCCGGTCTGTCGACCAGGTATTTGATGATGTTCAGGCCGTTATCAACATCAGTGAGGTTGATTTTACCCGGATGTTTCCCCACCTGGAGCATATCTTCCACACTGATGGCACTGACCAGGCCATTTCCCGGTTCAATATAGGTACAGTTGCCCAGCAACAGGTTGCCGTTGACAAGTTCGTAGAGTGCGGCTTCCTGATCCGGATTTTCACCGTAGCGCAGACCGCGCTCATCAAAGGTGCCGTCTTCCTGAGGGATTTTCCAGGTTTTTTTTCGATATACCAGGGTCTGATCACCAAAGCTGATGGTCATCTCCAGAGGAAAGGAGTCTCCACGCAGGGTGGAGTACATTTTTTTCAAATCTGTCATGAGGGGATGCGCTCCATAAAAGGTCAACCGTCACCTGCCTGCCGGGGCAGGTGGAAAATGACACGTTATCTGTTGTTATACGTTATAAAGGGTCAGTGGCTCGACGCAACTGTTATCATCCAACCGGCAGTTATCCAGCACTGAGTTGGCACCAACGATGACCCGACTGCCAAGGTGGCAACGTTTTAAAACGCAGCCGCTTTCGATCAGACAACCACTGCCGAGAACCGTGCCGTCATAGAGACGGACATTCCCCTGCAGGTGAGAGTCCGGGCCGATGGTGCAGTCAGCTGACACGGCGATGGTTTCCGGGGACTCCAGGGTAACGCCGGCAAGCATTAACGCCTGGTTGCGGCGTTGCTGCAAAATGGCCTGAGCCTGGGCAAGTTCAATGCGGGAGTTGACGCCAAGCACATCAATGGCCTGCTCATGGGTAAAGGTATGGATCCGCCGTTTTTGCTGCTGTGCCTGGGCCACAATATCAGTCAGGTACACTTCTTTCTGGGCGTTATCTGTACCGACCTGCCGGAGAGCCGAAAAGAGAAAATCCCGTTGTACCAGATACACACCGGCATTGATTTCCTGTATCTGACGTTGTTCGCTGGTGGCATCTTTCTCTTCAACAATGGCCTGTACGTTGCCTCGTTCGTCCTTAAGGATTCTGCCGTATCCAAAAGGATTGTCAACCCGGGTGGTCATGAGGGTGAGATCAGCCTGCAGGCTGTGATGGGCACTGATCATCTTTTGCAGAGTTGCCGCACCAAGAAGAGGGGTGTCGCCACAAAGAATGAGGACTGCATCGTGGTCTATACAGGCTTCTTCTGCGCAGAGGACGGCATGCCCTGTGCCCAGCTGTTCTTCTTGGACGACAAGAGTTGGCTGATAGGCTGTCAGGGCCTGAGCAACTTCTGCCCGCTGATGGCCGATTATAACCGCACACTGCTCAATGCCGGTACCGCGCACAGCATCCATGACATGGTGGATCATCGGCCGGAAAAAGACCGGGTGCAGCACCTTGGTCAGTGCCGATTTCATGCGGGTTCCTTTCCCGGCTGCAAGAATAACAGCAATAATAGACGGTGGCATGTATATATCCTGGTTGAAGAAAGCGAAAGGTCACAACCGGTTTAATGTAGAGGAAAAAGACCGGTTTGACAAGTACCACCTGAGCTTAAACCGCAAGGCAACGGTTGTGCAATCAGGGATATAGCCACAACAGAAGAGAAAATTGATGCAAAGCAGGGTCAAGAGTCATACAGTAGGCGTTTTGATGGTACGCTGCACGGAATGCATCAGTACAGTACTGCAAATTTCTTTTACATTTTGTTGAACAGGAACATCTGAACATGCAACCAGACGATCATAAGGTACTCATTCTTGACGGTGCCTGCGGGACCAACCTTCAGGAAATGAATATCCCTCCTTCTGCCTGGGCAGGGAAGGAAGGGTGTAACGAACTGCTCAATCTCACGGCCCCGGAGAGCATTGTTGCACTGCATCGCGGCTTTGTTGAAGCCGGGGCCATGGTTCTCGAGACCAATACCTTTGGGGCGAATCGGATCGTGCTTGAAGAGTATGGGCTGCATGATCAGGTCGAAAATATTAATCGGGCTGCAGTTGTCAATGCCCGTGCCGCCATTGGAGATCAGGGCAACGTCTATGTGGCTGGTTCCGTCGGGCCGGGTACCAAACTGCCCTCGCTGGGACATATCCCGTTGGAGACCCTTGCCGCTGCCTATGCTGAACAGCTGCATGCCCTTGTTGCTGCTGGTGTGGATCTGCTGATTATTGAAACCTGTCAGGATCTGCTGCAACTGAAGGTTGCCATGATCACCTGTTTTGAAATACTGGAGAAAATACAGGCCGAGATTCCCGTGATGGTGTCTGTAACCATTGAACGGACCGGAACCATGCTGGTGGGGACAGATATTGCCGCTGCTGCAGTTACTCTGGAACCTTTTCCTATCTTTTCTTTTGGTCTGAACTGTGCCACCGGCCCCCAGGATATGGAGTCGCACATCCGCTGGCTGAGTCACAACTGGCCGGGAAGAATTTCCTGTATACCCAACCAGGGGTTACCGGAGGTGGTGAACGGCAAAACCAGTTATTCGCTGACACCGCAACGATATGCACAGGAGATGAAACGTTTTGTCAGCGAGTATGGTGTCAGTGTTGTTGGTGGGTGCTGCGGTACCACGACCGCCCATACCCGGGCACTGGTGGAGAGCCTGCAGGGGGTTGAGCCCCTGGTTCGGGAGGTGGGTGCATGAAACCATCTGTTGCGAGTCTATATCAGGCGGTTGAGCTGCAGCAGGAGATTCCGCCGCTTTTTATCGGTGAGCGGGCCAATGCCAACGGTTCAAAAAAATTTCGTGAACTGCTGCTGGCTGATGATTATCAGGCCTGTTTAAAAATTGCGGTGGAACAGGAAAACAGAGGCGCCCATGTCATTGATCTCTGTACCGCCTATGCCGGTCGGGATGAGGTAAAAGACATGCTCACCCTGGTCGGCCTGTGTGCAGGCAGTCTCAAAGCCCCGTTGATGATCGACTCAACAACGCCCGAGTGCATTGAAGCCTGTCTTCGTATCTATCCCGGCAGAGCCATCGTCAACTCGGTTAATCTGGAGGATGGCGGCATCAATATCCGGCGGGTCTGCCATGCAGCAAAAAAGTATGGTGCCGCTGTCGTGGCTCTTACCATTGATGCCCAGGGCATGGCCATGACAGGCATGGA
The DNA here is from genome assembly GCF_016446285.1 of Desulfobulbus oligotrophicus. NCBI lineage: Bacteria > Pseudomonadati > Thermodesulfobacteriota > Desulfobulbia > Desulfobulbales > Desulfobulbaceae > Desulfobulbus > Desulfobulbus oligotrophicus. The sequence goes on along the minus strand of NZ_CP054140.1, from coordinate 169,158 downwards.
GAAGCTCCGTATCGCACAGGAAATCTACGCCATTGCTGTTCATGAGTGTGGTTTGCGTGCTCATGATATTCTTTTTGATTGTCTGACATTTACAGTTGGCAGTGGTGATGCAACCCTGCGTGATGCTGCTCTTCAAACCCTGGAGGGTATCCGTCTGATCAAAAGAGAACTGCCGGGTTGTCTGACTGTCCTGGGACTGAGCAACATCTCCTTTGGTTTGACACCCCAGGCCAGACGTATACTCAACTCTGTCTTTTTACATGAGGCCGTGCTGGCAGGATTGGATGCGGCCATTGTTGACGTTGGCAAGATCATTCCTCTGGCGCGCATTTCTGAAGCGGATCGAACAGTCTGTCTGAACCTTCTCTACAATAAGCACGAAGAAAACGGCTCAGATCCGCTGATGGACTGTATCTCTTATTTCAGCGACAAGGCCGGGGACACCAAAGAAGAGGAGCAGAAAAGTGATCGCCTCATTGAAGAACAGCTCTTTGCCAGGGTCGTTGATGGTGATAAGGACGGACTGGATGATCTGTTGGTCATACTGCGGTACCGCTTTAAGCCGATTGATATCATCAATCAGATTCTGGTTCCGGCGATGCGGCATGTCGGCGAACTGTTTGGCAAGGGTGAAATTCTGCTGCCCTTTGTGTTGCAGTCTGCCGAGGTTATGAAAGCGGCGGTCCTGCTGCTCGAACCGTTTATGGACAGGATCGATGACGGCTCAGAGACAAAAGTTCTTCTCGCCACGGTTCAGGGGGATGTCCACGATATCGGTAAAAATTTAGTCGACATTATTTTAAGTAATAACGGGTACAAGGTGTACAACATCGGCATTAAAGTGCCGGTGGAGACGGTTATAGAAAAAGCCGGAGAGTACAAGGTTGATCTGATCGGACTCAGTGGACTGTTGGTTAAATCAGCGATAGTCATGCAGGATTCCATGGCGCAGTATCGGGAGGCTGGACTGACCATGCCTATCCTGTTAGGCGGTGCAGCATTGACGCCGAAGTTTGTGGCCGAATCCTGTGTGCCCGATTACCCGGGACCGGTGGTGTACTGTGCCGATGCCTTTGCCGGCTTACGTGCTGTTCAGGAGTTTGAGGAAGGCAGGCTGACAGCAACAGTGTATGAGCAGGCCACATCAACAAAGTCGATAAAGACCGGCGTCCGGGTGCTGGAAATCAACCGGAACAATCCGGTACCCCACCCGCCGTTTTTAGGCCAGCGCTATGTGGAAGATCTGAAGCCGGAAGTCTTCATCCCAATGATCAACGAGCAGGCGCTTTTTCGGGGTCGCTGGGGCTATCGGCGCGGCAAGATGACAGTCGAAGAGCATAATGAGCTGATTGCCGGAACGGTTCGACCGCTCTATCAGCAGATTGTAGAGCGGGCAGTGGCTGAAGAGTGGCTGCAGCCCAAGATCAGTTACGGGTATTTTACGTGCCATGCCATTGATAACAAGCTGGTGGTCAAGGCCGATGACCAGGAGTATGTCTTTAACTTTCCACGACAACAACAGGCCCCTTTCCTCTGTATTGCCGACTATTTCAAGTCAGCGGAAGAGGGGGGGGATGTGGCTGGATTTTTTGTGGCGACCATAGGTGCACAGATTGGAAAGGAGATTGCCAGGCTGTATGAGGCCAACGCGTATCATG